>SLSW01000311.1 GCA_007130245.1 Micromonosporaceae bacterium | reverse complement strand
TCGGGCACGTTGAGCCAGCCGAGGAAGTCCATACCCGAGCCGATCTGCAGCGCACCGAGGCCGAGCGAGGTGGCGATACCGAAGATGGTGCCGACCAGCGCGACGGTGTCGATCAGATCACCGAGCCAGCCACGCACCCGGTTACCGAGCACCGGCTCCAGCGCCCACCGGATGGAGACCGGCCGGCCGCGGCGGTGCACCGCGTACGCGATCGCCAAGCCGACGATCACGTAGATGCCCCAGGCGTGCAGCCCCCAGTGCAGGTAGGTCTGCATCATCGCCTGCTGGCCGATCTCGGTGGCGTCGCCTTCCCAACTCGGGCGTGGTGCCGCGTAGTGCGACAGCGGCTCAGCCACGCCCCAGAACACCAGGCCGATGCCCATGCCGGCGGAGAACAGCATGGCCAGCCAGGCCTTCATGCTGAACTCCGGCTTTTCGTCGTCCGGGCCGAGCTTGATGTTGCCGAAGTGGCTCAGCCCCACCACGAGGGCGAAGATGATGAAGCCCGCCACGATCACCACGTAGTACCAGCCGAGGTACTCGCTGATCCAGTTGCGCACGTCGAGGAGGACGCCCTCGGCGGCCTCCGTGGCGAAGATCGCCCAGGCGACGAACAGCAGGATCAGGGCGGCGGACGGGTAGAAGACCCGGGGGTAGACCGAGCGTCTGCCGGCCTGTACCTCCGGTTCGGCTGCGGAGGGGGCCGCAGCGCTATCAGGGGTGGTCATTGTACGACTCTCCTTGTCTCGACAATCGATCATGGAGTCTGAGAACATCCTGGTATTGGCTCGCTGATCTCGCAAGTCGCGCACTCGTTCGATATCCGCCTGATTCATGCCGGGTTGTACGGTCCTTAATCGGACAAGTCAGTAGATGCGTGATGGGAACGCACCGGGTGCGGTTGCCACTGCCACCTGCGGCCGACGGCCGGTGAGGGACAGGTCGCCAGGCCGCTCACCGGGAAAAACGTGGCTGCGGTGGGGTGCGGAGCGTGTCAGGATTGACCCGTACGTGCGGTACCCGGTGCGCTATTGAGGAGAACTGGCTTGCACGACCCGATCCGAACCGTTCCGCCGATGGCGGATGACCCTGAGGTTGATGTGCTCCAGACTCCGGGTGACCTAGACCTGGCTGACCGGCAGGCGCTGCGGCGGGTCGCCGGGTTGTCCACCGAGCTCGCCGACGTCACCGAGGTGGAGTACCGGCGGCTGCGGCTGGAGCGGGTCGTGCTGGTCGGGGTGTGGACGGACGGCACGGCCACCGAGGCCGAGAACTCGCTGGCCGAGCTGGCGGCCCTGGCCGAAACGGCGGGTTCGGCGATCCTGGAGGGCCTGATCCAGCGCCGCGACCGCCCCGACCCCGCCACCTTCGTGGGCCGCGGCAAGGTGGGCGAGCTGCGCGACGTGGTGATCGCCAGCAGCGCCGACACCGTCATCTGCGACGGGGAGCTGTCACCGGGGCAGCTGCGCAACCTCGAGCAGCAGATCCAGGTCAAGGTGATCGACCGCACCGCGCTGATCCTGGACATCTTCGCCCAGCACGCCCGCAGCCGGGAAGGTAAGGCGCAGGTGGAGCTGGCCCAGCTGCAGTACCTGGTGCCGCGGTTGCGCGGCTGGGGCGAGGCGTTGTCGCGGCAGGCCGGCGGGCGCGCCGGCGGGGCCACCGGCGGCGTGGGGCTGCGCGGACCGGGCGAGACCAAGCTGGAGACCGACCGGCGCCGGATCCGAACCCGCATCTCCCGGCTCAAGCGGGACATCGATTCAATGCGCACCACCCGCGCCACCAAGCGCGCCGGCCGGCAGCGTCGCGGGGTGCCGAGCGTGGCGATCGCCGGCTACACCAATGCCGGCAAGTCGAGCCTGCTCAACCGGCTCACCGGTGCCGGGGTGATGGTGCAGGATGCGCTGTTCGCCACCCTGGATCCGGCCACCCGCCGGGCCCGCAGCGTCGACGGGCGCGAGTACACCCTGTCGGACACGGTCGGATTCGTGCGGCACCTGCCGCACCAGCTGGTGGAGGCGTTCCGCTCCACGCTGGAGGAGGTCGCCCAGGCTGACCTGATCGTGCACGTGGTCGACGGCTCGCACCCGGAACCGGACACACAGGTGCGGGCGGTGCGGGAGGTGCTCACCGAGGTGGGCGCCGATCTGGTGCCGGAGCTGCTGGCGGTGAACAAGGTCGACGCCATCGACGAGGAGACCGTGCTGCACCTCAAGCGCGACTGGCCGGACGCGGTGTTCGTCTCGGCCCGCACCGGTCGCGGCATCGACGATCTGCGCGCGGCGATCGAGGCGCGGCTACCGGTGCCGGCGGTCGAGGTGACCGCGGTGGTGCCGTACGAGCGTGGTGACCTGGTGGCCAGGGTGCACGAGCAGGGGGAGGTGCGCCGGATCGAGCACGCGGCCACCGGCACCCGGTTGCACGCGCACGTGGACCGGGAACTGGCGGCGGCGCTGTCGCCGTACCTCGAACCGGCGGTCGGCGCGGACTGATACTGCTGGTCGACAGCCGTGCAGGTGGGCATGCGAAACTGTCGCGATGGGGCGTGTACGGGCAGGGTCAGCGGCGCTGTGCCTGGCATTGGTTGCCGCCGCCGCCGGCCCAGCGCCCGCGGTCGCCCAGAACACCCCGTCGCCGAGTCCGGGAGCTGAGCCGGAGATCGAGGTGCCGGAGGCGGTGCCGGGCGAGGAGGTCTGCCGGATCACCGACCAGCGGCTGCAGACGCTGTCCGGGTTGGTGGCGCTCGACGACGGCACCTACGCGGTGGTCAACAGCGACCGGCCGCCGTGGGGAGGGGTGTGGCCGATCTTCATCCTGGACGAGGCGTGCCAGATCGTCGACGAGATTCCTTACCCGATGCAGACGCTGCGCACGGAGGCGCTGGCGTACGACCGGGAGCAACAGATCCTCTGGGTGGGCGACATCGGCGACGACTTCGAGATCCGCGACGTCGAGCCGCGCCCGAGCGTGGCGCTGTGGCGGGTGGACCTTAGCGGTGCCGACCGCACCCCGGTGCTCTACCGGCTGGGGTATCCGGACGGGCCCCGCGACGGCAAAGGGCTGATCGTGGACGATGACGGCACGCCGATCATCGTCAGCCACAACGTCGGCGAGGCGGAGCTGTTCCGCCCGGCCGGGGAGATGGTCCCGGAGTTGCCCCACGAGGACGCGATCCCGTTGGAGCGGGTGGGCAGGTTCACCCCGCCGGACACCGGCACCGAGCATCCGATCGGCCGCACCGCCCGGCAGCTGGTCACCGGGGCCGCGAACCACCCGGACGGTGACCGGGTGGCGCTGCGCACCTACACCGACGCGTTCGAGTTCGACGTCGAGGGCGGAGACATCGCCGGGGCGATCACCGACGGCACGCCGCGGGTCACGCCGCTGCCGGGCGAGCCGATGGGCGAGGCCATCGCCTACTCAGCCGACGGGGAGCATTTCCTCACCGTGTCCGAGGTGGTGGAGGAGGCCGGTGGCGAGTTGCCGGCGATCCTGCGTTACACCCCGAGCGAGCCGGCTCCGGAACCGCCGCCGGAGACCGAGGAGCCGGCCGGGGAGCCGGGCGCGGCCGCGCGTTCGCTGCTGGACCGGCTCGGCCCGCAGGGCATCATCAACCTGATCGGCGCGGTCGGGCTGATCGGGCTGCTGATGGTGGCCGCCGGGATCGTCGGCATCGTGCGCGCCCGGCGGGAAGCGCCCGACGACGACGACGAGTACGACGATGAATACCTCGACGAGCCGGACGGGGGTGACTACGGGGGCGGCGCGAGGCATCCGGACGGGTCCCCGGTGGCGGCACGGGCCCGGGTCGGCCCGCCCGCACCGCAGCAGCCAGGTGGGTACGGGGCTGTGGCGCCACCGCCGCCGGCGCCGGCCGCATCCGGAGGCGTAGCGCCACAGCCCGGCACCGTCTACTCCGCAGGCGCGGGCCATCCGCCACGGCCGTACGACCAGCCGTTCGACCAGGAGCACCCGCACGGCTACGCCGGCGCCGGCGGTCACCACGGTCCGCCCCCGCACCCGGCGCCCCCGCACCCGGCGCCCCCGCAGCCGCCTCCGGACGGCGGTGGCGGCACGTACACCGGCGGGACCTACAGCGGAGGCACCTACCAGCCCAACCAGGACGTGCCAGACTATTACTACGACGACCCGGACTATTCGTACGAGTTCCGGGACCGCGGCGACTGGTGAGCGGCGCGGCCGGCGTCCAGGCCAGGCTCAGACCCGGCGCATGACCGCGACGACTTTGCCCATGACCGTGGCCTGGTCGCCCGGGATCGGCTCGTAGGCCTCGTTCTGCGGCACCAGCCACAGGTGGCCGTCGCGGCGCTGGTAGGTCTTGACCGTCGCCTCTCCCTCGATGAGCGCGGCCACGACGTCGCCATTGTCGGCGTCCGGCTGCTGGCGCACCGCCACCCAGTCGCCGTCGCAGATCGCCGCGTCGATCATCGAGTCGCCCTTGACCTGCAGCAGGAACAGGGTGCCCTCGCCGACCAATTCCCGCGGCAACGGCAGCACGTCCTCGATCATCTCCTCGGCCAGGATCGGGCCACCGGCGGCGATGCGGCCGATCAGGGGCACGTACGCCGGGGCGGGACGGTGCTCGTCGAACTCCTCGTCGACCAGCTCACTGGCCGGGCGTACGTCGACCGCGCGCGGCCGGTTCGGGTCCCGGCGCAGGTAGCCCTTGCGTTCCAGCGCCTTGAGCTGATAAGCCACGCTGGAGGGCGACACCAGCCCCACGGCCTCGCCGATCTCGCGCACGCTGGGCGGATACCCGTGCTCGGAACCCCAGTTGCGCAGGAACTCCATAATCTTGCGCTGACGCGGGGTCAGGTCCGGAGTGAACACGTCCGGCATGGAACTCACCACCGCGGTCACCGCGCGCAGCTCGGAGTCGCCGCCGCGCTGGCGGACACGGGTGCGTGTGTCGACGGGCCTGGCCTTGGCGGGTTCCCGAGTCATCTGTGCCTCCCTGTCTGGCTTGTTCCGGTGACGTTATCGCACTGATGTGACAATCCTGCATACCCCTGTTCGATTTTTCCGGCGTGTCGCGCGGTTGACCCCTCGACAGCGCGTCCGAGCTCTGGTACACCAATAGTACATCCGTTCGTCGAACGGATGTACGTCGAACGGATGTTCCGGAGGTGAAGGCATGCCACGGGTCCGGCTCACCAGGCGCGGTCGCGTCACGGCGCTGGTGTTGTGCCTGTTGTTGTCAGTGGGAGTGGCGGCGGCGGTGGGATCTGCGTCACAGGCGTCGGATCCGGCCGAGCCGCAAGTGGCGGTGGTCGAGCCGGGCGACACCCTGTGGTCGGTGGCCGCACGGCACGTGCCCAGCCGCGACCCGTACGGCGCGATCGAGGAGATCAGGCGGCTCAACAATCTGCACGACAGTACGATCCATCCCGGGCAGGAGCTGATCCTGCCGGCGCGGTGATTTCTGCCGGCGCGCTCGCTTGCAATCGGTCGCGTCGAGGCATACGCTTTGCCCCTACATCTAGTAGTCACAGTGGTGTAGTTCAACCACAAGTTGGGGTTTCCGCCGGTCAGGTCGGGTGTACGAGTAGGGGGTGCGGCCATGCGCTGTCCGTACTGCCGCTACGCCGACTCCCGGGTCGTCGACTCGCGCGAGGGCGACGACGGCGCCCTGATCCGCCGGCGCCGGCAGTGTCAGGAGTGCGGCAAGCGGTTCACCACGGTGGAGGAAGCGGTGCTGGCCGTGGTCAAGCGCAGCGGCGCCACCGAGCCGTTCAGCCGGGCCAAGATCGTCGCCGGGGTGCACAAGGCCTGCCAGGGCCGGCCGGTCGACGAGGACGCCATCGCGCGGCTCGCGCAGCGGGTGGAGGAGACGATCCGCGCCCGCGGTGCGGCGGAGATTCCCAGCCACGAGGTCGGGCTGGCCATCCTGGTGCCGCTGCGCGAGCTCGATGAGGTGGCCTACCTGCGTTTCGCCAGCGTCTACCGCTCGTTCGAATCACTGGGCGACTTCGAACAGGAGATAGCCGCGTTACGGCAGGCGCGGCGGGCCAACGGCGTGACGCACGACGTGACGAATGGCGCGACGAGCGGCGCGACGAATGGCGCGACGAACGGCGCGGAACCGGCGGCGAGCGCCGCCCACTGACCGGTCGGCGGCGGGGCCGCCCGCGCTGACCAGAGCACAACCGCAGACGAACCGGTCGCCAGCGGCTGGGACGGGACGACAAGACGAGGCCGGCGGCGGCCGAGACGGACGAGGGGGAGATCAACATGGTGGGGGACGACAAGTCGGCAGGGCACACCCGGCCCGCGGACGCCAACGGAGCCGCCGGGCCGGACGGACCCGTGGTCCGGCAGGGCGCGCCTTCGCCCGGGCCGGCTGAGACGGGCCGCGGCCTGACGGTGGAGCGGGTGTGGACCACCCCCGGGGTGCACCCGTACGACCAGGTCACCTGGGAGCGCCGGGACGTGGTGATGACCAACTGGCGCGACGGGTCGATCAACTTCGAGCAGCGCGGGGTGGAGTTCCCGGACTTCTGGAGCATCAACGCCTCCAACATCGTCACCACCAAATACTTCCGCGGCGCCGTGGGCACGCCCGCGCGGGAGTGGTCCCTCAAGCAGCTGATCGACCGCGTGGTGGGCGCTTACCGGGCCGCCGGGGAGCAGCACGGCTACTTCGCCTCCCCGGCCGACGCGGAGGTGTTCGCGCACGAGCTCACCTACCTGCTGCTCCACCAGTACTTCAGCTTCAACTCCCCGGTCTGGTTCAACGTCGGCACCGCCTCACCGCAGCAGGTGTCCGCCTGCCTGACGTACGACTCGCTGGTGAGCACGCCGGCCGGCCTGGTCCCCATCGGCGAGCTGGTCGACGCCGACGCGGTGGGTGCCAAGATCTACGACGCGCACGGCGTCACCACCGTGGTCGCCACCAAGGCCAACGGCGTCCGCGACGTCATCCGGCTACACACCACCGCCGGCTACCGCCTCGACGTGACCCCGGACCACCTGGTGTGGCGCTGCGGCGACGGGTTCGTCGAGGCGGGCACGCTGCGCCCCGGCGACCGGTTCGAGTGGCACCGCCGCGACTCGTACGGCGAGGCCGAGTTCGACCAGCGGCAGGCCGCCGAGGCCGCCCTGGCGGGATGGCTGCAGTCCGACGGGCTGGTGGCCGGGCACGACGACGGCGACCTGACGCTGCAGGCGATGACCGTCAACGACAGCGAGCACGCGTGGTTGGCCGCCGCACTGGACGGCGCGCTGCCCGGTGCTGATCGTCGCGAGGAGGCGGTGGTGACCCGGGGCACCAACGACTGCCGGAGGGTGAGTGTGACCGGCGCCCAGGTGCGCCCGTTCGCGCAGCGGTGGGGCCTGCGGACCCGGCGCAGCCAGGCCCGCGCGCCCCGGTCGCTGTTCACCGCGTCGCTGCCGGTCGTGGTCGCCTACCTGCGCAGCGTGTTCCAGGCCGAGGGCAACGTGGCCGTGCGCGGGTCGGCCACCGTGGTCGGCGTCGACCTGCCCGGCGAGGGTCTGGCGCGTGACGTCCAGCACCTGCTGCTGCGCTTCGGCATCTACGCGCGGCTGTCGGCCGCCGAGCACGGTGGCGCCTCGGTGCACATCGTCGACCCCGGTGACCGGGAGATGTTCGCCCGCGAGATCGGGTTCGTCGACGCGCGCAAGGCCGCCACCCTGGAGCAGGTCAACAGCGCCGGGGGGCACGGCGCCGGGCAGACCCGGCAGGTGGAGCTCGCCCGCGTCGAGCCGCTGGGGGCGCGGGAGGTCTACGACATCCAGACCGAGTCCGGCGAGTTCCTCGCCGCCAACCTGCGGGTGCACAACTGCTTCATCCTGTCGGTCGACGACGACATGGACTCCATCCTGGAGTGGTACAAGGAGGAGGGGCTGATCTTCAAGGGCGGCTCCGGCTCCGGTGTGAACCTGTCGCGGATCCGCTCGTCCAAGGAGCTGCTGTCCTCCGGCGGTAACGCCTCCGGCCCGGTCAGCTTCATGCGCGGCGCCGACGCCTCGGCCGGCACCATCAAGTCCGGTGGCGCGACCCGGCGGGCGGCCAAGATGGTGATCCTCGATGTGGACCACCCGGACATTGAGGAGTTCATCGAGACCAAAGCGCGCGAGGAGGATAAGATCCGCGCGCTGCGCGACGCCGGGTTTGACATGGACCTGGGCGGGGCGGACATCCACAGCGTGCAGTACCAGAACGCCAACAACTCGGTGCGCGTGACCGACGAGTTCATGCGCGCGGTCGAGCAGGGTGGCAAGTTCGAGCTGTTGGCGCGGCTGGACGGGTCGGTGGTCGACACCGTCGACGCCAAGGACCTGTTCCGCAGGATGGCGCAGGCGGCGTGGGAGTGCGCCGATCCGGGCATCCAGTACGACGACACCATCAACGACTGGCACACCAACCCCGAAACCGGCCGCATCACCGCAAGTAATCCCTGTTGCTTTACCGGCGACACGCTGGTCGACACCGTCGTTGGTCCCGTTGCGCTCGACCAGGTGGTCAAGAACGTTAACGCTGGCGACACCGTCGTGGTGCGCGCGTACGACCCGGAAGCCGGGGAGTTCGTGGAGCGGAACGTAACGGCTGGTTGGCTCGCCGGCCGCACCGACCTTCTGATCGAGGTGACCACCCGGGCCGGGCACCGGCTGCAGTGCACGCCAGAGCACCGGTTCCTGACGGTCTCCGGCTGGGTGGAGGCTCAGAACCTGACAGCCGGTGTCGGACTTCACGGTCTCGGCGACGGTGACACCGTGACAGCTGTCCGAGAGGTATCACTCAATGAGCAGGTGGCGGTCTATGACATTGAAGTGGATGGCCTGCACAACTTCGTGGTCACCACCGAGGGCCGCACCGGCGTCGTTGTGCACAACAGCGAGTACCTGTCGCTGGACAACTCGTCGTGCAACCTGGCGTCGCTGAACCTGATGAAGTTCCTGAACGACGACGGGTCGTTCGAGAGCGAGAAGTTCGTCAAGGCGGTGGAGTTCGTCATCACCGCGATGGACATCTCGATCTGCTTCGCGGACTTCCCGACCCAGAAGATCGGGGACACCACCCGGGCGTACCGGCAGCTGGGCATCGGGTACGCGAACCTGGGCGCGCTGCTGATGGCCATCGGCCTGCCGTACGACTCCGACGATGGCCGGGCGCTGGCCGGTGCGATCACCTCGCTGATGACCGGTACGTCGTACCGGCGCTCGGCGGAACTGGCCGGCATCGTCGGCCCGTACGACGGCTACGCCCGCAACGCCGAGGCGCACCAGCGGGTGATGCGCAAGCACGCGGCCGCCAACGACGGGATCCGCACCAAGAGCCCGAACGCGATCGCGGTGGTCAACGCCGCCGGTGAGCAGTGGCGGCGCGGCAACGAGATCGGCGCGACCAACGGCTGGCGCAACGCCCAATCGTCCGTTTTGGCCCCTACAGGCACAATATCCTTTATGCTTGACTGTGATACCACCGGGATCGAGCCGGACCTGGCGCTGGTGAAGTTCAAGAAGCTGGTCGGCGGCGGGTCCATGCAGATCGTCAACCAGACGGTGCCGCGGGCGCTGGCGAACCTCGGCTACCAGCCGGAGCAGGTTGAGGCGATCGTGGAGTACATCGCCGAGCACGGGCACGTGGTGGACGCTCCCGGCCTGCGGCCCGAGCACTACCCGGTGTTCGACTGCGCGCTGGGGGAGCGGGCGATTTCGCCGTTCGGTCACATCCGGATGATGGCGGCAGCGCAGCCGTTCCTGAGCGGGTCGGTGAGCAAGACCGTGAACATGCCGGAGACGGCCACCGTCGAGGACGTCGAGCAGGTCTACTTCGAGGGCTGGCGGCTCGGGCTGAAGGCGCTGGCGATCTACCGGGACAACTGCAAGGTCGGCCAGCCGCTGTCCAGCGGCAAGGGCGAGAAGAAGGCGGCCGAGCCGGAGCAGGTGGTCGAATACCGCCCGGTGCGTAAGCGGCTGCCGCAGAAGCGCCCGTCGCAGACCGTGTCGTTCGCGGTCGGCGACGCCGAGGGCTACCTGACCTCGTCGTCCTACCCGGACGACGGGCTGGGCGAGATCTTCCTGAAGTTCGGCAAGCAGGGCTCTACCCTGGCCGGGGTGATGGACGCGTTCTCGATCGCGGTGTCGGTGGCGCTGCAGTACGGCGTGCCGCTCGAGAAGTACCTCGAGAAGTTCATGAACATGCGCTTCGAACCGGCCGGCATGACCGACGACCCGGACGTGCGGATGGCCACCTCGGTGATGGACTACGTGGCGCGGCGGCTGGCGCTGGACTACCTGCCGTACGACAAGCGGGCCGAACTCGGGATCTTCACGGCGGCCGAGCGCGCCGCGGCCGTACGGGCGGAGATGGGCGACGACGAGGGCGAGGTGGACCTGACCGCGCTCGCGTCATCGCCGGTGCCGGAGCGGCCTGCGCAGCAGGTCAAGCCGTCCTTGGAGACGGTGCGGCCGACAGAGACGGAGGCCGGGTCGTCCACCGAACTGGTGGAGGCGGTGATCGGCCAGACCGCCGACGCGCCGCTGTGCCTGACCTGCGGCACCAAGATGCGCCGCGCCGGTAGCTGCTACGTCTGCGAGGGCTGCGGCGCCACCTCCGGCTGCAGCTGACGGACTTCCACACGTGACCGGACCAGGTGGTGCCGTTGGTGAAACGACTGTACGTCGACAATTACAAGCGCTTCTCGAACTTCTTTTCGAGTTTGTCCGCGGAGAGGTGCAGCTTTACCGGGACGATCATTCTCCCGGACCGCGGTTCTCCGGAGACTGGCCGAAGTCCTGGCTTGCACGTGTCACGTCCCACCGCGGCAACCCACGTCCCGCCAAGTTCCTCGACTACAAAGCTAGGGCTTGGTGCACCGCACGCTAGCGGCGACGCATGTCGTGGACGCGGAGACACGCCGTACGACCCATCCCTCGACTTGCCGACCGGCTGAAGGGTCGGCACCACCACTTAACTCATCATCACCAGGACCTCGGGGAGGGCATATGATTGAGATCGACTTCTTGTGGGTCGGCGAGGAAACCAAGACCGGCGACGCCATCGGCTGTCGGTTCACACATCCGCAGACCCGAGAGAACGTCGTCGTCCTCATCGACGGCGGCTTCGTCGAGACCGGTGATCGGATCGTCCAACACGTCGAGACCTATTACGGACTTCAACGGTTGACCTCGTCATCTGCACTCACCCAGATGACGACCACATCAAGGGCCTCTTCACCGTGCTGGACGACCTGCAGGTGCGACGCCTCCTCATCCACCGACCCGCCCAGCACGGGTTCACAGGCGATGACTACAAGTCGGATCTGGTTGAGGACCTCGTAGAGACCGCTCTCGCCAACGAGACAGTTGTCGACTCAGGCTTCGCCGGGACCACCTACTTCGGCGGCGCCCTCACCATCGCCGGTCCCACGGAGACCAACTACAAGGCGTTCCTCCGTGAGCAGGACGAGTGGAGCTCGGCCACGAACCGTCTGATGCGCGCCCTGTCCGAAAAGTCCGGCGTCGTAAAGCGAGCCGTCCGCAGCCTGTTCTCCGACCCCGGCGAGACGCTCACGGACGACAACGGCGGGACAAGCCCACGCAACAACACCAGCATCATCTGCAACCTCGTCGTGGACGGCTACCGCGCGCTGTTCACCGGAGACGCCGGAGCTCCTGCGCTCACCGCCGCCGCCGACTACCTCGACAGCGTCGGCCTCGGCGGCCTGCTTGCGACGAGTTCCGGACCAGAGTCCTGTAGCTACCGGCTTCGGCTACTGCGGCATGTGCACCGGCACATAGGGGACGACCTGTTCGGCAGCCTTGGCCAGCCTGGCGTCAAAGGTCACCAGCTGCGCGCCGCGTTCTGCAGCAACCGCGAGGTAGGCGGCGTCGTAGGCGGAGACGTTGTGGCGCATCGTCCACACCGCCTGCAGCAGAGTATCGGTTGCCCCGACGTAGGTGACCTCTGCATCCATGAGGGCGCGGAACGCGGCGAGCGCGTCCGACTCCGCGAACTGGCCGCTGCCGACCGCTATACGCAGGGCACGGATCACCTCGAGCGGCATGTGCGCCGGAGCGAACCAGAGATCGTCAGAGGTCAAAACGGCGCGCGCCGCATCGCCTTTGTCGGTCGGGCTCGCCAGGGCGAGGATCATCACGTTGGCATCGACGACGATCACAGGCCGTCCCGGCGGTCGGTGTCACGTCCGGCGCGGACGAGGTCTACGACGTCGTCGACGTCGAGACGGAGACTCCGATGGGTGGCCAGGTCGTCGAAGAGCTGCTTGTTCCGCTCGGCGCGGAACTCTCGTTCGAGAATCTCCCGAAGGTAGGCCTGTACGGACTGGCCGCTCGCCGCGGCCCGAGCGGCGATAACGTCGCGGACCTCCTCGCGAACGTCCTTGATCTGAAGCGCGACTGCCATGTCCCGACAATAGCATGCGCATGACATGCGCATGTATTGGCGGCAGACGTGATCACCCCTATCCGACGTTGACATGAGGTACGTTGCGTACTTGACGTACGCGTAGGCCCGGACCATGCTTGGGCTGAGACCCCCAGCGAGAGGTGGCCCGATGTCGCTCGTTCACTACGACAGCTACACGGAGGCGCGTGCGCACCTGAAAGACCTGCTCGACGCCGCCGAGCGGGGTCACGTGGCCACCGTCCGGCGGGAGGCCGCGAGGACGGCCGTCGTCGATGTGGAACGGCTCCGCGCCTCCCTCGCGTCGCTGAGTGAGTACCGCGCCCAGGTCGTCTCCGAGGCGGACGGCTGGTCGGTCTTCATCCCCGGGCTACCCATCGCGGCCGACGGGGCGACGTTCGATGAGGCCATCGCTGAGATGATCGAGGCGCTGCGTGAGTACGCCGAGGACTGGCATGAGCGGCTGCTCGACGCGCCGAATCACCGGAACAACTGGGGACTCGTCCAGCTCATCAGCCTCAGCAGCGATGATCAGCTGCGGGACTGGCTGGTCGGGTCCGGCCGATGAGCTGGCCGCAGCCGACCCGCCAGGACCACGAGAAGTTCTGCGACGTCGAGGGCTGGAAGCCGGTACGTGACGCCCGCGGACGCAAGGGAACCCACCACGTCACGTACGAATTCGACTTGTCGGACGGTCGCATCCTAAGAACCCGCATCTCGCATCCGGTTGACCGCAGCACGTACGGTCCAAGCCTCTGGAGCCATGTCCTTCGGGACCAGCTCCAGGTTTCCGAGTCGGAGTTCTGGAGCTGCGCCCGCGACGGGATCAAGCCTGACCGCGGCATGCCCGAGCCACCCGCCGAGGCGCTTCCTGCCGACCTCGTCCATCTGCTGATCACCCGCGTGGGTCTCAGCGAGTCGACGGTAGGCGGGATGAGCAAGGCGGACGCGGTCGAGCGGTTGAATCGTTACTGGGCCGAGGGTTCATGAGACGGCGTGGCGTCCGGTTCGAGCGGAGCTCAGGCCGGTTCAGAGGCCGCCATGAAGAACTGGACGATGCGGTCGGCTATCGGCTCGGGGGTGAACCACGGACCGAAGTGCCCGCACTCGGCAACCTCGTGCACGTCGGCGTTGGGAAGGCGTGTGCTCACGTTTCGATGGCGTCGGCGTAGTGTAGAGCCGGTGCGTGTTGCTTCCGTGCAGCAGCAGCACCGGAATGTTGATCTCGTCCAGGGGCAGGGAGTCGGACGGCCGCGGAAGCCGCCACTGCGAGATCTCCTTGACGATCTCTGGCATTATCGGGGCGATGGTGTCGAATGCGCTGGACTCGGACACGATGGCCCATTCCTGCGGGTTGGGCATGGTGATCTCTTTGAAGAAGACCTCCGCGGCCTCCGCAAGGCGCCCCTGACTGATCGCGTGTCCATGTGCTCGAGCGCATCATCGGCGCGCGCCACGTCCTCGGGACGGTAGAGCTCGATCGCGTGTGGCTCGTAGAGGGCCACGGCATGCACCGCCCCGGTCTGCGCGACGGCGCCCAGAGCCAACCCGGCGCCCCGTGAGTGCGCCGCGAGGCCAACGGGGCCCCCACGCTGTCCACGACGGCGACGATGTCCTGCGCGAGCCGCTCGGGTGCATAGTCAGGGCTCGCCGCACTGGGCCGTGGCCGCGCAGACTCACGGAATAGCAGGTGAAGTGCTCGGCGAGCTGTGGCAGCAGGAACGGGTCGTTCTGCCCGTCGCCCGACCCCGAGACGAGGACGAGTGGCGGTCCGTGCCCGTGCACGCTGCTGCACCGCGTATCGTCCGAGCCTTCGGCCGCCGGGAACGGATAGAGTCCCGGTCATGAAGGTCGGTTTCGGCGCTCCGGTGTCCGGCTCGTGGGCCACACCGGAGAACCTGGCGTTCGTCGCCCAGCGGGCCGAGGAGCTCGGCTACCACAGCCTGTGGACGTTCCAGCGGCTGCTCTCGCCACCGGACGCCGGCTGGGGCGAGGTCTACCGCAGCGTGCACGATCCGCTGCTGCCGCTGGCGTACGCCGCGGCGGTGACCTCCCGGATCCGGCTGGGCGTGGCGGTAGTCAACCTGCCGTTCGTGTCGCCGGTGGTGCTGGCCAAGCAACTGGCCACCCTGGACATCCTCTCCGGCGGCCGGGTCGACGCCGGCATCGGCAACGGGTGGGCCGATGAGGAGTTCGCCGCCACCGGCGCCGACAAGCAGCGGCAGGGTGCGCGCGCCGAGGAGTTCCTCACCGTGCTGCGGCGGCTGCTGACCGACGACGTCATCGCCCACGACGGCGAGTTCTACCGGGTGCCGCAGATGCGGATGGACCCCAAGCCGGTGCAGCGGCCGCACCCGCCGATCCTGCTCGGGGCCGGCGCACCGTCGGCGCTGCGGCGGGCGGGGCGGCTGTGTGACGGGTGGGTCAGCAGCAGCCGGGCGGACCTGACCAGGCTGGGAGAGTCGGCGGCGGTGGTCCGGGAGGCGGCCGCCCGTGCCGGGCGCGACCCGGACACGTTGCGGTTCGTGTGCCGCGGCTCGGTGCGGGTGCGGCCGGCCGGCGACGGTCAACGGGCGCCGCTGTCCGGCACGCTCGAGCAGATCCGGTCCGATTTCGACGCTGTCGCGGCGCAGGGCATCACCGAGCTGTTCATCGACCTGAACTTCGATCCGGAGATCGGTTCGCCGGACGCCGACCCGGTGGCCTCGCGCCGCCGCGCCGAGGAAGCGCTCGAAGCCTTCGCCCCGTGAGTCAAATCCGGTGGACGCAGCGGCTGCGGCTGGAGCCGGTCGGCCGCGCCAACGCTGCCGACCTGTGGCTCGTGCCGGGCGACGACGAGGTGTGGCCGTGGTACGGCAAGGACAAGCCGACCTTCGAACAGGCGGAGCAGCAGGCGAGGTTCATGGCCGACTCGTGGCGCCTGCACGGAGTCCACAAGTGGATCGCGTACGACCGCGGCAGTGGCGAGGTCGTCGGTCGCGGCGGATTATCGCGCACGCCGGTCGACGACGACTGGGGTCAGATCTATGCGTTCCTTCCGCACCAGCCGTGGGTGCGCGCCGCGCATGAGAGTCGCCGCCCGTTCGTGGCGCACGCGCACTGGCTCGAGATCGGGTGGGCGGTGCGGGGCGCGTTCCGGGGGCGCGGCTACGCGTCGGAGATCGGCCGCGCCGGGCTGGCGTACGCGTGCGACGTCCTCGGGGTGCAGGCCGTGGTCTCGTGCACGGCCCGCCACAACGTGCGCTCGCGCGCCGTCATGCAGCGCATCGGTATGCGGTACGCGGGTGAGATCCGGACCCGCGGCCAGGTGGAAAGGGCTGGGGCAGAGCGGGACGATGCGCCGTTTGCGGTGTGTGTGCTGCTGCGGACCGAGCGGGACCGGGTGGCGCGCTAGGCGTCGACCCAGGCCTCGATCCAGGCGGTCTGCTCCCGTGGGCGGTCCCGGCCAGCAGCGGTGCCGGCCACCGCGAAACCGAGTGCCCGCAGGTGCTCCGATGCGGTGCGGTCGGTGGCGCCGGCGCCGAGGTAGTGGCTGACCAGCAGCCGCCCGCCCGGCTCCACCAGGTGGGTCAGTGCGTGCCGCACCAGGTCACCGCGGCGGCGCATCGGCACGCAGTCCAGCAGGGTGTGCACGTACGTGAACCGCCGTCCGTCGGCCGGCCGCCACGCGATCGCGTTGCCCACCTCGATCCGGTCGGCCCACTGTGGCAGCCGCCGCCGCGCCAGTTCCACCAGCCCGGGCGCCAGGTCCACCCCGTACGGTTCGATGTGGTGTCCGCGCTCGCCTGCCCACGCCCGCACCGACTCCATCAGCAGTCCGTTGGCGCACCCCAGGTCCAGGAAGGTGCCGTCGCGGTCGATGCCGTCGACGATCATCTCGCGCCGCGCCCGCCACGCGGCCGCGTCGCCGTTGAAACCCGAGCCCTGCTGCACCGTGCTGCCGCGCAGGTACGCCGCTTCCAGCAGCGCGACGTTGTCGGCGTAGTAGTCGTCGTCGCGCTGCCCCCGGAACGACGCCGCCGCGTCGCGAACCGCCTGCGCCTCGACACCGCTGCCGCCATCCGCCAGCAGGTCGGCGATCTGGGCCGGAGTGCCGGTGGTGGCACCCGTCCCGGCACCGGCGCGATCAGCGCGCCGGTCGCCGTCGAGCCACACGTAGAGGTGATCGCCGTCGGCGGCGAACGCGTGCGCGCGTTGCATCCGGAACCCGGCTTCGGCCAGCGGCGCCCGCAGGCAGGTGTCGAGCAGCCAGTGCTCGTCCACGCCGACGGCACCGGCCGGCAGGCGCCACCCGCCGCGCCCGTCCGGCACCGCCAGGCAGGCACCGTCGGGCAGGAACGCCACGAACGTCAGCCGGCGCACCACCGGTGGAGGCGACTTACTGTCCAGTAGCCGGTAGCCGGTCACGGCGGCAGCATGCCCGCCGCGCTGGCCTGCCGCAACGGGTTAACCACCGGCGGCGTCGTCGGAGGTGATGGTGGCGGCCGCCTCGGCGACCCGCCCGGCGGTGCGGCGCGAGAACACCGCGTCGGCGACCACCACCGCGTGCCGGCCGGTCAGAGTGCAGCCGGCGGCGACCAGCCGCGGCCGGTCGAACGCGAGGGCCGCGCACACACCCGGGTAGGTGCGGCTGCGCACGAACCAGTGATCGCCGTCGCCGAGTCCGGTGAAGACCAGCGTGTAGGGCACGGGGGGAAGGCTGCTCAACGCCACCCACGGTGCGGTGGAGCCGTTGACGGCCAGCTCGCCGTTCGCGGACGCGGTGAAGACCCGGGGCGGGTGCGGCGCAGGCGCCGCGCGCCAGAAGAACCCGCCGTAGCCGGCGCCGCCGGGTCGCCCGTGGGTGGCCGGGCTGGCGAGCCGCACGTCGCGGTCGGGTGGGGCGGTCAGGACGTACGAGACGTCGAGCACCCAGGCGTCGGCGCGGTCCGGCAACGGCCGTACGCAGACCCGTCGTTGCTCGTGCAGCAGCGGGTGACCGGTCGGGTCGCACCAGCGCAGCCGCTCGGTGAAGCCGTCGTCGGCGTGCGCGACAAAGTCCACATGCTCGATCCACCCGCGGTTGTCGCGCCAGGTGTAGCCGGTGCCGGGCAGGTAGCTCCGTCCCCCCCACAGGTTGGTGCCGGACACGTCCGGCACCGCCATCGATGCTCCGAGATGCCAGCGGTGGTCGGTCGGGGCGGCGTCGGTGACCACCACCCCGTCGAAGGTGCGCACCGGGTGCAGGTATGGGCGGGCGGCCGTGGTGGAGTCGGCCGGCGGGCGCACGACATAGTGCGCGACCGTGTGCTCGCCGATCCGCAGCAGGATGTCGTCGCCTGCGTTCACCGCACCGCACCTCCGCTCCTGCGTCCTATGGGGAAACGCCGTTTGTGGTGGTGGAGGTTGTCCACGATGACTGCCGCAGCGTGACTGTTACTGACCGTGCCGTTTCGTGTCGTATTAGTAGTGATTCGTTAGTGTTTGATGCGCGCTGTTCGGTCTGCTGCCAGCCGTGGAACCGAGTGCTTCGGACTCGATGACACGCGCGCGTTCCGGACACTCTCTGAGGAACAACCGTGCCGTAACGGCATGGTGCCAGCGTACGCTCACTGGGGCCGGTGGGGAGGAAAGGCGATGGTCGGGCAACCGTCCGCGCCGGTGCCGGAGCCTGATCCCGCGACCGTGGCAGCGGCCCGGACCGTGGCAGACCTGGCGCTGCTGCTGCGCATTCTTCGACGTCGGGAGGCCCGCCAGCGAGCAGGCGCGGAGCTCACCTACCGGCAGTTGGCGGCGCGCGCCGGTTGGTCCCACGCAGTCGTCGCCGGCTATCTGACCGGTAGGACACTGCCACCCATCGACCGCTTCGACCGGCTGATCCAGATCCTCGGTGCGACGGCGGCCGAGCAGCGCGCGCTAGCGACGGCCCGAGACCGGGTGGAGGAGGTGCGCCGGGCACTGACGGAGCCGTGCGAACTCGACCGGAGGCTGCCGGTGCCCCGGCAGGTGCCGGCGGACGTGCCGCATTTCACCGGTCGCGAGCGGGAGCTGGTCGCGCTGGACGAGCTGGTGGACACCGCGGAGCGGTGCTCCACCGCGATCGTCGCGGTGATCACCGGCACCGCCGGGGTGGGGAAGACCGCGCTGGCGGTGCACTGGGCCCACCGGGTCAGCCACCGGTTCGACCACGGACAGCTGTACGCCGACCTGCGTGGTTTCGCCCCGGAGGCGCCCGCGTCGTCCGAGCGGGTCCTCGACGCGTACCTGGGCGCGCTCGAGCTGCCTCCCACACAGCTCCCGGAGGGTCTGGACGCGAAGGCCGCCCTGTTCCGGACCCTGGTGGATGGACGGCGGCTGCTGGTGCTGCTCGACAACGCCGCTGATCCGGAGCAGGTGCGGCCGTTGCTGCCGGCCACCGCCGGGTCCGTGGTGGTCGTGACCAGCCGGGACACGCTGACCGGACTGGTCGCGCGGGACCGGGCGCACCGGATGCACCTCGACGTGCTGCCGGTCGACGACGCTGTGCGGCTGTTGGCCGGGTTCGTGGGCGAGGCCGGGGTGGCCGACCGCACCGCCGCCGGGCAGGTGGCCGCACTGTGCTCGTTTCTACCGGTGGCGCTGTGCGCGGCCGGTGAGCGGGCCACGCGCCCGGGACCCGGGCTGACCGGTGTCGCCGATGAGCTGGCCCGGGCCGGCACGTCGCTGGACCTGCTGGCGGCCGGCGGCGATGGGCGGGCGGCGGTGCGCAGCGTCTTCTCGTGGTCCTACCGCCGGCTGCCGGTCGACGCCGCGAGGATCTTCCGCCTGCTGGGCTGGTGGAACGTGGACGACGTCGGCTCGGACGAGGTGGCCGCGATCGCCGGTGTCCAGGGCGCGGAGGCGGCGCGCCTGATCGACGCGCTGGTGTCGGCGAACCTGCTGCGACCGGAGGAGCCGGACCGCTACCGGCTGCTCGGCCTGTTGCGCGAATACGCCGGCGAGCTGGCGGAGCGGCATGACGTGACCGCCGCGCACGACGTGGTGCTGCCGTCACCGTGAGCGGCCGCGCGGCCGGCAGGCACTTCCTGTACGTCCGTGTTCGACGGTGTTCGACGGTGT
>SLSW01000189.1 GCA_007130245.1 Micromonosporaceae bacterium | reverse complement strand
TGATCGGCGAGCCCGGCGTCGGCAAGACCGCCGTCGTGGAAGGGCTGGCGCAGCGCATCGTCAAGGGCGAGGTGCCCGAGACCCTCAAGGACAAGCACCTCTACACCCTCGACCTGGGTGCGCTGGTGGCCGGGTCGCGCTACCGCGGTGACTTCGAGGAGCGCCTGAAGAAGGTGCTCAAGGAGATCCGCACCCGCGGCGACATCATCCTGTTCATCGACGAGATCCACACGCTCGTGGGTGCGGGCGCCGCCGAGGGCGCGATCGACGCGGCGTCGATCCTCAAGCCGATGCTGGCTCGCGGCGAGCTGCAGACCATTGGTGCGACCACGCTGGATGAATACCGGAAATACCTGGAGAAGGACGCCGCGCTGGAGCGCCGGTTCCAGCCGATCCAGGTCGACGAGCCGTCGCTGGCGCACAGCATCGAGATCCTCAAGGGACTGCGTGACCGGTACGAGGCCCACCACCGGGTCTCCATCACCGACGCGGCGCTGGTGTCCGCGGCCAGCCTCGCCGACCGGTACATCTCCGACCGCTACCTGCCCGACAAGGCGATCGACCTGATCGACGAGGCCGGGGCCCGGATGCGCATCCGCCGGATGACCGCGCCGCCGGACCTGCGCGAGTTCGACGACAAGATCGCCCAGACCCGCCGGGACAAGGAGTCCGCGATCGACTCGCAGGACTTCGAGCGTGCCGCGCAGTTGCGTGACCAGGAGAAGCAGTTGCTGGCCAAGCGTGCCCAGCGGGAGAAGGAGTGGAAGGCCGGCGACCTCGACGTGGTCAGTGAGGTCGACGACGAGCAGATCGCCGAGGTGCTGGCGCACTGGACCGGCATCCCGGTCTACAAGCTCACCGAGGAGGAGACCTCCCGGCTGCTGCACATGGAAGACGAGCTGCACAAGCGCATCGCCGGCCAGGACGACGCGGTCAAGGCGGTCTCGCAGGCGATCCGCCGGACCCGCGCCGGGTTGAAGGACCCGAAGCGGCCGGCAGGCTCGTTCATCTTCGCCGGCCCGTCCGGGGTCGGCAAGACCGAGTTGTCGAAGGCGCTGGCCGAGTTCCTGTTCGGTTCCGAGGAGGCGCTCATCCAGCTGGACATGAGCGAGTTCCACGACCGGTACACGGTCTCCCGGCTGGTTGGCGCGCCCCCGGGCTACGTCGGCTATGACGAGGGTGGCCAGCTGACCGAGAAGGTGCGCCGGCGCCCGTTCTCGGTGGTGCTGTTCGACGAGATCGAGAAGGCGCACTCGGACGTGTTCAACACGCTGCTGCAGATCCTGGAGGACGGTCGGCTCACCGACGGCCAGGGCCGCATCGTGGACTTCAAGAACACGGTGATCATCCTGACCACCAACCTGGGCACCCGGGACGTGGCCAAGGCGGTGCAGCTGGGCTTCCAGCAGTCCGAGGACGTCGAGAGCAACTACGAGCGGATGAAGCAGAAGGTCAACGATGAGTTGAAGCAGTCCTTCCGCCCGGAGTTCCTTAACCGGATCGACGACACCATCGTGTTCCACCAGCTGACCGAGGAGCAGATCCTGACCATCGTCGACATGATGATCGGCCGGATCGAGACCCAGCTGAAGAACAAGGACATGGGGCTGGAGCTCACCGACGACGCGAAGAAGTCCCTGGCGAACAAGGGTTGGGACCCGGTCATGGGCGCCCGCCCGCTGCGCCGGACCATCCAGCGCGAGGTCGAGGACGCGCTCTCGGAGCGGATCCTGTTCAACGAGATCCGCCCCGGGCAGATCATCGGCGTCGACTGCGAAGGCGACCCGGCGGACGTGACGAACACGAAGCTGGTGTTCACCGGCAGCGACAAGCCGTTGCCGGAGGTGCCCCAGCTGGTCTCGGCCGAGCTGGACGTCAGCGAGGTCGGCGAGTCGGCCGAGGTCAACGAGTAGCCACCACTACCCACACCCACCCATCCCATACGCGATCTAGGGCTAGTTCACATGGTTTGATCTTTAACCACGTGAACAAGCCCTAGATCGCGTGGAGGGTGGGGCCTGTCGGCAGGGCGTACGTGTCGTCGCCGACCGCGTGGACCAGGCCGTCGGCGACCAGGCTCGCCAGCGCCCGTTCCCGCTGCGCTTCCGAGGCCCACGCCCGCGCCAGCGCGGCCCGTGTCACCGGCCCGCTCGCCTGGCGGAACACCGCCAGCAACACGCCCCGTACGTGCCGGTCGGTGCCCTCGTACCGCTGCGGTCGCCGGCTCGGCAGCGCCGGCAACGAGCGCCCGCTGGCCCGCCACGCGCACCGCGTCGCCAACGGGCACGCCTCGCAGCGCGGCGCCCGCGCCGTGCACACCACCGCCCCCAGCTCCATGAATGCGGCGCTCGCGCGCGCCGCCGCCGGTCCGGATGCCGGCAGCAGCGCCGCGGTCGCCGCCAGGTCAGCGGCGGTGGTCGCCGGTCCCGCGTCCGCCCGACCGGCCACACAACGGGCCACCAGCCGGCGTACGTTCGTGTCCACCACCGGATGGCGCTGCCGGTAGGCGAACGCGGCCACCGCCCGCGCGGTGTAGTCGCCGACCCCGGGCAGCGCCAGGAGCTGCGGCAACGACCGTGGCACCCGGCCCCCGTGCGCGGCCATCAGGGTGCCAGCGCACTCGTGCAACCGCAGCGCCCGACGCGGGTAGCCCAGCCGCCCCCACGCCCGGATCGCCTCTGCGGCCGGCTCGGCCGACAACCCGCCCGGCGTCGGCCAGCGCGCCATCCACTCCCGCCAGACCGGCACCACCCGGGTGACCGGCGTCTGCTGCAGCATCACCTCCGACACCAGCACCGCCCAGGCGCTGACGTCGGGCGTGCGCCACGGCAGGTCCCGCGCGTGCCGCGCGTACCACCCGGTTGCCAACCTGGCCAGTGCGGTCATCACGGCGATGCTACGGCGCCTACGCCGTACACTGCACCGGATGGATGAGCTCGCGGTGACCCTGATCGGCCACGACCGCCCCGGCATCGTGGCCGAGGTGTCCGGGGCGCTGGCCGATCTCGGACTCAACCTGACCGACTCCACCATGACCCGGCTGCGAGGGCACTTCGCCATGACCCTGATCTGCACCGGCGGGGCCGGTGCCGGGGCGGTCGATGCCGCGCTGCAGCCGATGTGCGCCGACGGGTCGCTGCTGGCGACGGTGCGCGAGGTGCGTCCGGAGAGCGAATCCCTGCCCAGGGGTACGCCGTACCTGGTGAGCCTGCACGGCGCCGACCGGCTAGGCATCGTGGCTGCGGTCACCCGGGTGCTCGCCCGTTCCGGCGGCAACATCACCGACTTGACCACGCGGCTGGTCGGACCGCTGTATGTGCTGGTCGCCGAGGTGGACCTGCCGCCCGACTCCGCCGACGAGGTCGCCACCCAGCTCGCCGCGACCGCCGACGAGCTGGGGGTGGAGGTGACCATCCGGCCGGGCGAGATGGATGTGCTGTGACCCCTCTCGCGCGACAGATGCAGGCGGTGCTCGGCGACGGCGGCGAGGTACGGCCGGTGGTCGCGGCACCGGACCCGGTGCTCAGCCGGCCGGGGGAGCGGGTGGACCCGGCGGACCCGAAGACGGTGGCGCTGGCCGCCGATCTGCTCGCCACCATGCGGATGTCGCCAGGGTGCGTGGGCCTGGCCGCACCGCAGGTCGGCGTCGCGGTACAGGTCTTCGTGGTGGACGTCACCGGCCACCCCAAAACGCTGACCGTCCACGGTGCGTTCGCGCTGTGCAACGCGGAGATCGCGCAGGCCAGTCGGTGGCGGCCCGGCCGGGAGGGCTGCATGTCGGTGCCGGACCTGACCGGCGACGTCAAGCGTGCCGGCCAGGTGGTGGTCACCGGCCAGGTGCCGGGCACCGGCGAGCAGGTCACGGTCACCACGGACGCATTCGAGGCGCGGGCACTGCAGCACGAGCTGGACCACTGCGCCGGCCTGCTGTTCCTCGACCGCGTGGCCGGGGCCCACGCGGTGCATCCGCGCAAGGTCTACCGCTAGCGGGGCATACCGCCCGCCGGTTCACACCGGCGCCCGTACGGCACCGGGGCGCACATGTGTGCGTACGCTCGGCGCGGCGCGTACACACGCGCGCACGCGCTCGATAACGTCGTAGCGATGCGACTGACGGTTGGTCCCCTCCCTGCCTCCGTCTACTGGCGGCGGCGGGCGATTGTGCTCGGAGGCGCCCTGCTCATCGTTTTTCTGGTGGCGCAGGCGTGCATCGCCGCGTCCGCCTCGCCCGGCGACGGGTCAGCCGCGACCCCGCCACCGTCGCCGCCAGCGACCGGGTCCGTCCCGCAGAGTCCGCCGGCCGACCAGACCATGACCGGTGACCCGGGCACGTCGCCGGCGGCGGTGGACACCGGACCGGACGCCGCGCCGCCGGCCGGGGACCCCGAGCAGTGCACCGACGACGAGATTCTGGTCACCGCCAACGCCAGCCGCACCGAGCTCTCCCCCGGCGAGACGGTGCAGTTCGAGATCTGGATCCGCAACGACTCCGACCGCACCTGCCGCCGCGACATCGGCGGCGACCTGCGCGAACTGCGCCTCAACCAGGGCACCGGCGCGAACAAGATCTGGTCGTCCCGCGACTGCGCCGCACCCACCGGTAGCAACGAGGCTGACCTTCCGCCCGGCCACGAGGAGAGGTACTACATCGTGTGGAACGGCCGCTCCACCGACGGCTGCGACGGTGACCAGCCGGACGGGCCGCTGGTCGAGCCGGGTGATTATCAGCTGTTCGCGCGGCTCGGCAGCATCCACAGCGAACCCGTCCTGGTCACGGTCAGATGAGCCGGCGCCACCCCATCGCGTCGTACCGGTCCGTTAGCGTGCCCGCGTGACCCGATCAACCAGCGCGCAGCCGTCGCGCACGCGCGGATCCCCGGCGCGGGGCGCCGGGGCCGGCCGCGCCGCGCGGCCGGCGTACGAGTGTGATGTTTGCGGCCACCAGCCCGCCAAGTGGGTGGGCCGGTGTCCGGAGTGCGGCGAGTGGGGATCGGTGACCGAGACCGCCCCTGGCGCGGCCGTGGGCGGCCGCACGGTGGCGGCACGCGCCCCGGTGGAGCCGGCGCGTCCCATCGCGAGCTTCAGCGTCACCCCGGCCACGGCGCGCCCCACCGGGGTCTCGGAACTGGACCGGGTCCTCGGCGGGGGTCTGGTCCCGGGGGCGGTGGTGCTGCTGGCCGGCGAGCCAGGCGTGGGTAAGTCGACCCTGCTGCTGGACGTGGCGCAGCAGTGGGCCGCGGGTGGCGACGCGGACGCGGGCCCGGCGCTGGTGATCTCCGGCGAGGAGTCGGTCAGCCAGGTCCGGTTACGCGCCGAGCGCATCGGCGCGCTGGACGAGCGGCTCTACCTGGCGGCCGAGACCGACCTGGCAGCCGTGCTGGGCCACCTTGACGCGGTCACGCCGGGCCTGCTGGTGCTGGACTCGGTGCAGACCATCTCCGCCTCCGGGGTCGACGGCGTGCCCGGCGGGGTGACCCACGTGCGGGCGGTCACCGCGGCCCTGGTGTCGGTGGCGAAGGAGCGTGGCCTGTCGGTGGTGCTGGTCGGCCACGTGACCAAGGACGGCAACGTCGCCGGACCACGCGTCCTCGAGCACCTGGTCGACGCGGTGCTGCACTTCGAGGGTGACCGTCACTCGTCGCTGCGGATGGTGCGCGGCATGAAGAACCGGTTCGGCGCCGCCGACGAGGTCGGATGCTTCGAGATGCACGAGGGCGGCATCACCAGCCTGCCGGACCCGTCGGGGCTGTTCC
>SLSW01000117.1 GCA_007130245.1 Micromonosporaceae bacterium | reverse complement strand
TCGGCGGTCAGCACCCGGTAGACGTCGCGGGCAGTCTCGTCGGCGCTCGAGACCAGCGTGACCCCGTCCCCCATCACCAGCGAGATCAGGCCGGCGAGCAGCGGGTAGTGGGTGCAGCCGAGCACCACGGTGTCCACCCGGGCGCGCTGCAGCGGCTCCAGGTAGGCGCTGGCCAGTCCCAGCAGGGACCGCCCGCTGGTGATACCGCGCTCGACGAAGTCGACGAACTGGGGGCAGGCGGCGTTGGTGACGGTGACCTGGGGGGCGGCGGCGAACGCGTCCTCGTAGGCTCGGCTGTCGATGGTGGCGCGGGTGCCGATCACGCCGATGCGGCCGTTGCGGGTGGTGGCCACCGCCCGGCGCACCGCCGGACGGATCACCTCCACCACCGGCACCACGTACCGCTCCCGGGCATCGTGCAGGCAGGCGGCGGTGGCTGTGTTGCAGGCGATGACGAGCATCTTCACGCCCTGCTCGGCGAGGCTGTCCAGCCCGGCCAGCGTGTGCCGGCGGACCTCGGCGATGGGCTTCGGGCCGTACGGCACGTGCGCGGTGTCGCCGAGGTAGAGCAGCTGCTCGTGCGGCATCTGGTCGAGGATCGCCCGGGCGACCGTCAGGCCGCCGACCCCCGAGTCGAAAATGCCCACTGGCGCGTCCGTCACGCAGCGCAGCCTACGCGTTTCCCGACGCGGTAGCGTGGAGGCGGCCAGAAGATGTCGCGAACGCGACACTCCCCCGGGTGTGGTGCACGTCACCCACGGTCACGCCCAGAGCTGGCCCTCCAGTGCCTCCTCCGCCTCGGCCAGGGTGCCCGCGTAGGCGCCGGTGGACAGGTATTTCCAGCCACCGTCGGCGACCAGGAACGCCACGTCTGCCTGCCGGCCGGCCCGCACCGCCTCGTGCGCCACCGCCAGCGCCGCGTGCAGGGCCGCCCCGCTGGAGAAACCCGCGAACAGCCCTTCCACCTCCAGCAGCTGCCGGGTGCGCAGCATCGCGTCGCGGGTGCCGACCGAGAACCGGCGGGTGAGCACGTCCGGGTCGTACAGTTCCGGCACGTACCCCTCGTCGATGTTGCGCAGCCCGTACACCAGCTCGCCGTACCGCGGCTCGGCCGCGACGATCTCGATGTCGTCGACCTTGTCCCGCAGGTAGCGACCCACGCCCATGAGCGTGCCGGTGGTGCCGAGCCCGGCCACGAAGTGGGTGATCGTGGGCAGGTCCCGCAGCAGCTCCGGACCGGTGGTCTCGTAATGCGCCCGGGCGTTGGCCTCGTTGCCGTACTGGAACAGCATCACCCAGTCCGGGTGCTCGACGGCGAGCTGCCGGGCGGTGGCCACCGCCTGGTTCGACCCGCCGGCCGCCGGCGAGAAGATGATCTCCGCTCCGTACATGCGCAGCAGGGTGGTGCGCTCGGCGGAGACGTTCTCGGGCATGACACACACCAGCCGGTAGCCGCGCAGCTTGGCCACCATCGCCAGGGCGATGCCGGTGTTGCCGCTGGTGGGCTCCAGGATGGTGTCGCCGGGGCGCAGCGTGCCGGCCTCCTCGGCGGTGCGCACCATCCACAGCGCGGCCCGGTCCTTGACCGAACCGGTGGGGTTGCGGTCCTCCAGCTTTGCCCACAGCCGCACGCCGGGCGCGTCCGGCGCCACCGGCGGTGACAGCCGCGGCAGCCCCACCAGCGGCGTTTCACCGCAGGCGTCGAGCAGCGACTCGTACCGCATAACGGTTACCTCGTGATGGGCGCGCCGCCGGCGACGGCCGGCAGGATGGTCACGGTGTCGCCGTCGGAGACCTTGGCCTCCAGGGCACCCAGGAACCGTACGTCCTCGTCGTTGACGTAGACGTTGACGAAGCGGTGCAGCGCGCCCTCGTCGGTGACCAGGCGGCCGCGGATGCCCGGATAGCGGGCGTCGAGATCGTCGATCAGCTCGGCGAGCGTGTCACCGGAGGCCCCGACGGACTTCTCGCCGCCGGTGTACGAGCGGAGGATCGTGGGGATACGGACATCTACCGACATAGGTAAAACACTCCTGTTCGGGTAACGCAAGAAACGGACGAAGGGGACTGACGGCGCCGATCAGGCGCGACACTCGTAGTCGACCATCGTCGGGGTATGCCCGAACTTGTACGTCTGCACCGCCGTACCGTCGACGGTGGCGTCTATGACCTGCACCGGCTCCTCGGTCACCGTGCCGTCGTTGATGCGGAACGAGCGGACCTCGGCGACCTCCGGGTCCCGGGTGGACACCAGCAGGTAGTGCGCGCCCGGCTCGGAGGCCAGGTCCAGGTCAGTGCGCGACGGGTACGCCTCGGTGGCGGTGTGCGAGTGGTAGATGACCACGGGCTCCTCGTCCCGGTCCTCCATCTCGCGCCACACGCGCAGCTGCTCCATCGAGTCGAACCGGTAGAACGTGCTGGACCGCTCGGCATTGGTCATCGGGATGTGTCGCGTCGGCCGGTCCGAGCCGGCCGGGCCCGCGACCACCCCGCACGCCTCGTCCGGGTGGTCCCGGCGGGCGTGCGCGACGATGGCCGCCACGATCTCCCGGTCGATCCGCAACACGGCTCCAGCGTACCTGCCCGGTCGCCCGCGAGCGCCCCAGCTAACTGATCATGGCCTCGAGCAGGGACTCCTGCAGGTAACCGAGGTAGGCATATACCGACAGCTGGAACACCCGCGACGAGGTCGGGTCGCGCAGCACCGCCTCGTCCAGTTCGCTCTCCAGGCTGGTCTCGTCGGCGATCTCCAGCCGTATGCCCAGCGCCAGCCGGACGTCGTTGAGTGCCCGCAGCCACGCCTCCGCCGACTCCGCGTCCAGCGCCACCTCACCCCCGCCGTCGGCGGGTAGCGCGGCGAGGATCGCCCCGGCCTGGTCGATCTTGGCAGTCTTCAGGTCGCCCTCGGTGAAGTGCCGGTACTCCTCGGAGTCCTCCGGCGCGTCCGGGTACGCGTCCGGGAACAGCCGGCTGACCACCGGGTCGTCGTGGTCAAACCCGTCGGTGAGCAGCGACACCACCTCGGCAGCCACCCGCCGCAGCACGTTCACCTCATCCGGCGCGAACCGGGCGACCAGCTGCTCACCGTTGCGCCGGAACATGGTCACTGCTTGTCGACCGTGGCCCAGAGCCCGTGACCGTGCAGCAGCGAGGCGTCGTACTCCATCCGCTCCCGCGCGCCGCTGGAGACCACGGCCCTGCCCTTGTGGTGCACGTCGAGCATCAGCTGCTCGGCTTCCTCCCGGCTGTACCCGAACAACTTCTGGAACACCCATGTGACGTACGACATGAGGTTGACCGGATCGTTCCACACAACCGTCACCCACGGCCGGTCGAGTTCAGATATCTCCTCGGTGTCCGGAAGCTCGACCGGAGTGATCTGCGGCGCCGCCATGCACCCAAGCATGCCACGCCGGCCCGGGTAGGTGACCACCTCCCGGACATGACGGGAGCACGATGGGCCATCTGGTCACTAGGCTGGTTGGTGTGAGTACCGCGCTGTTCACGGACCACTACGAGCTGACCATGCTCAACGCCGCGGTGCGCGACGGCACCGCACAGCGGCACTGCGTGTTCGAGGTGTTCGCCCGCCGGCTGCCGACCGGGCGCCGCTACGGCGTCGTCGCCGGCACCGGGCGGCTGATCGAGGCACTGGCCGACTACCGTTTCGGCGCCGACGAGATCGACTTCCTGCGCCGCACGGGGGTGGTCGACGACGACACCGCCGCCTGGTTGGCCGGCTACCGCTTCGGCGGCGACATCCACGGGTACGCCGAGGGGGAGCTCTACTTCCCCGGCTCGCCGATCCTGACCGTATCCGGCACCTTCGCCGACTGCGTGCTGCTGGAGACCCTGGTGCTGTCGATCCTCAACTTCGACAGCGCGGTGGCCGCCGCGGCCGCCCGGATGGTCACCGCCGCCCGTGGCCGTCCGCTGATCGAGATGGGCTCGCGCCGGGCGCACGAGCAGGCCGCCGTGGCGGCCGCCCGCGCGGCGTACCTGGCCGGGTTCACCTTCACCTCGAACCTGGAGGCCGGCCGGCGTTACGGCATACCCACCGCCGGCACCGCCGCCCACGCGTTCACGCAACTGCACGACGACGAACCCGCTGCCTTCGCGTCGCAGATCAACGCCCTGGGCAAGAACACTACGCTGCTGGTGGACACCTACGACATCTCCGGGGGCATCCGGCGGGCGATCGCGGTGGCCGGTCCGGACCTGCGCGCGGTACGCATCGACTCCGGCGACCTGTCGGTGATGGCTCAGCAGTCGCGGGAGCTGCTCGACTCGCTCGGCGCGCTGGATACCCAGATCGTGGTCTCCGGTGACCTGAACGAGCATGCCATCGCGGCGCTGGCGGCCGAGCCGGTCGACGCCTACGGTGCCGGCACCGCGGTGGTCACCGGCTCCGGCGCCCCCACCGCCGAGCTGATCTACAAACTGGTGGAGGTCGACGGGCGACCGGTGGCCAAGCGCTCCCGGCACAAGGCCACCATCGGCGGGCGCAAGACGGCCGTGCGCCGCCACAAGCCGACCGGCACCGCCACCGAGGAGGTGGTGGCGGCGCGGGGCGAGCCGGAGCCGGCCCCGCACGACCGGGTGCTGCAACGCCCGTACGTGATCGGCGGTGACCCGGTCAGCGACCTGCCCACACTCGCTGACGCCCGCGAGCGGGTGCGGGCCGGGCTGGTCTCGGTCCCGTGGGACGGACTGAAGCTGTCGGCCGGGGATCCGGCCGTACCGGTGACGATCATAGGAGGTGACACGTGAGCCGTGCGCTGATCATCGTGGACGTGCAGAACGACTTTTGTGAGGGTGGCTCGATGGGGGTCAACGGCGGTCGCGACGTCGCCGCCGGCATCTCCGCCCTGCTGCGCGAGGACGGCGGGCACTGGGACCACATCGTGGCCACGAAGGACTACCACATCGACCCGGGTGACCACTTCGGCGACCCGCCCGACTTCGTCGACAGTTGGCCACCGCACTGCCGGGTCGGCACCCCCGGCGCGGAGTTCCATCCGGAGCTGGACACCGACCGGATCGAGGCGGTGTTCACCAAGGGCGAGCACTCGGCGGCGTACTCGGGCTTCGAGGGCAGCGCCGGCAGCATCTCGCTCGCGGCGTGGCTGCGCATGCACGACGTCGACCGGGTGGACATCGCCGGCGTCGCCACCGACCATTGCGTCCGGGCGACGGCACTGGACTCCGCCGACGAAGGGTTCGACACCACCGTGCTGCTCGACCTGACCGCCGGCGTGGCCCGCGAGACCACCGACCGCGCGCTGGGTCAGCTGCGCGACAAGGGTGTGACCCTCACCGGGGACCCGGTGGTGCGCAGCTCCTGACCCCCCCTTTGCGCCGATCTTGCAGTTGTGTCGGGGACTAACCCCCACGTAACGGTCATAACGACGTACACAACTGCAAGATCGGCGCGGTACGGCGGCGCGGGGCTGCCGGCGCGGTACGGCGGCGACAGCAGGCTACGCCGCGCTGACCGGTTGCCGGTCCGCGGTCGGCAGCGGCTCCCACCGGTCGGCCAGCCGGGCTTCCAGCTGTGTCATGGTGGTGTACTCCAGGTCGGCCAACGGCAGCCGGTGCGGTTCGAACGGGCCGTGCCGGCGCAGGTAGTCCATCGCCACGTTCGCCTGCCGGCGCGCCTCGTCGAACGACGGGTCGTCGAACAGGTCCCGCGGCTGACCGAGCCTGCCCTCGTGCACCTGGAAGCCGAGCGCGACCACCCGCGGCGGTCCGTCGAACCGGCTCGGGTGTGCCTGGTGCTGGCTGACCGGCATGAACGGGGCGTGGTGGGATCCCCGCATGGCGCCGGCCACGGTGTACGGGAACGCGAACGGTTCCAGCACCTCGCCGACGGCGGGCAGCCCGGACTGCGCCCGGACGATCATGACCGGGTCGTCCTTGCCGACGTACTTGCCGGCGATCAGCGACAGGCGCTGCGTGGACGTGGCCGCCGCCACCTCGGCCAGCGACTTGGACTCCACCTGGTGGATCACGTAACGCGCCGGTGCCCCGATGTACATCAGCAGCTCGTACAGGTCGGTCGGGCAGTCGAACCAGATGTGCTTGTCCTCATGCAGGTCGTAGACCTCGAACCGGAACCCGTCGTGCATCTTCGAGTCGATCACCAGACCCGGTGTGTTGAACGGATCGGCGAACATCTTGTACAGCGGCAGGTTCCAGGCACCCGGCTCGGTCTTGTCCGCCAGGAAGCAGATGACCGGCTCGGACGGCCGTTCGGTGAACTCCAGCTCCGCGTATCCGGGTCCCATGCCGCGCAGGTTGCCGGAGAACGCGTCCGACAGCAGGTCCTGCCCGGCGCCGTAGAGACCGTGCTGGCGCGCGACCCGGGTGGTGGACTGGAAGACGTCCCACGCGAAGGAGTGGACTTCCTCGGCGTCCGCGCCGCGTTCGTGCGTCATGATCAACGACACGTCATCGCCGCATGCGGCCACTGTCCCGTCGATGAGCAGCCCCCGGTCGACCGCGTCGCTGACCCGGCTGGACGCGGTGGCCAGCATCGCCGGGTGTACAGCGGAATGGCCCACATGGCCGCCGGTGTCGGCCTTGATGATGCTGAGCGTAAGCATGGGTGAGACCCCCTTCAGGTTTCTACCCCTCCACGCTTTCGCACACGCGACGCTCCGGCGACGGTCGGATGCCCTGTTCGGGCGGGACCATCGCCCCGGTGCGGCCCGGGCACCCGCCTAGCGCCCGGGCACGCGCCTAGCGCCCGGGCACCCGCCCAGCCGGGCGGCGTCAGCGGCCCAGCGGCTCCGGCGGCTCCTTGGTCGAGGGCAGCGTACCGCTCGCCACCTCCGGGAACTTCGCGTCGAAGGCCGGAGCCTCGGAGCGGATGCGCGGCATCCGGTTGAAGTTGCGCAGCGGCGGCGGCGAGGTGGTGGCCCATTCCAGCGACCGACCGTAGCCCCACGGGTCGTCCACCTGCACCAGCGGCCCGAACTTGTACGACTTCCACACGTTGTACACGAACGGCAGCGTGGACACGCCGAGGATGAACGCGCCGACGGTGGAGATCATGTTCAGGGTGGTGAAGCCGTCCATCTCCAGATAGTCGGCGTAGCGGCGCGGCATACCCTCGTTGCCCAGCCAGTGCTGCACCAGGAAGGTGGTGTGGAAGCCGACCATGGTCAGCCAGAAGTGCACCTTGCCCAGCCGCTCGTCGAGCATGCGGCCGAACATCTTCGGGAACCAGAAGTAGACCCCGGCGAAGACCGCGAACACGATGGTGCCGAACAGCACGTAGTGGAAGTGGGCCACCACGAAGTAGCTGTCGGTCACGTGCCAGTCGATCGGCGGGCTGGCCAGCAGCACCCCGGACAGGCCACCGAGCAGGAACGTGACCAGGAACCCGAGCGAGAACAGCATCGGGGTCTCGAACGTGAGCTGCCCGCGCCACATGGTGCCGATCCAGTTGAAGAACTTGATGCCGGTGGGCACCGCGATCAGGAACGACAGGAACGCGAAGAACGGCAGCAGCACCTGGCCGGTGGCGAACATGTGGTGCGCCCACACGCTCATGGACAGCGCGCCGATGGCGATGGTGGCCAGCACCAGCATCTTGTAGCCGAAGATCGGCTTGCGGCTGAACACCGGGATGACCTCGGAGACGATGCCGAAGAACGGCAGCGCGATGATGTAGACCTCCGGGTGCCCGAAGAACCAGAACAGGTGCTGCCACAGCATCGCCCCGTTGGTGGCCGGGTCGAACACGTGCGAGCCGAGGATCCGGTCGGACAGCAGCGCGGCGAACGCGGCTGCCAGGATCGGGAACACCAGCAGCACCAGCACCGAGGTCACCAGAATGTTCCAGGTGAAGATCGACATCCGGAACATGGTCATGCCGGGCGCCCGCAGCGTCAGGATCGTGGTGATCATGTTGACGGCCGCGAGGATGGTGCCCAGGCCGGAGATCAGCAGGCCGGTGATCCACAGGTCCGCCCCGGCGCCCGGGGAGTGGATGGCACTGTTCAGCGGCGCGTAGGCGAACCAGCCGAAGTCGGCCGCCCCGCCCGGGGTGGCGAACCCGAGCATCACCACCGTGCCGCCGAAGGCGAACAGCCAGTACGCCAGTGCGTTCAGCCGGGGGAACGCCACGTCCGGGGCGCCGATCTGGATCGGCACGATGTAGTTGGCGAACGCGAACACGATCGGGGTGGCGAACAGCAGCAGCATGATCGTGCCGTGCATGGTGAACAGCTGGTTGTACTGCTCCGGTGACAGGAACCGCATCCCGGGCTGCGCCAGCTCCGCGCGCATCACCAGCGCCATCGCGCCGCCGATGAAGAAGAACACGAAGGACGTGACCCCGTACATGATCCCGATCTGCTTCGCATCCGTGGTGCGCAGCATCCGCGCCAGTGCCGAGCCCTTGACGGGTTCGTGGACCGGCCACGGCCGGGTCTCGATCGGCTTCGGGGCGACGGTGGTCACGTACGGCCTCCGGGGGGTCGTGGCTGGTCCTGCACGGCTCGCCAGTTTCTGATCAGGTTCACCTCGGGGCAGGATAGTCCCTCACGTGTCGCCAGGTGGCGCCGGGTAGCGGGCAGCACGGCCGCTACCCGGCGGGTCGTACCGGCTACGCTCCGGGAACCTGGACCAGCGGGCTGCCCACGCTGGCGACAGTGAGACCGGCCCCGGTCAGGCCCGCGTGCGGCCAGATGTTGCGGGCATCGACCACGATCGGGTACTCGAGCAACTCGGCCAGGCGCTCCGGGGTGATCGCACGGTATTCGTCCCACTCGGTGCACACGATCACCGCGTGGGCGCCATTGAGGGCCTCCTCGGCCTTGTCGCAGAAGTTCGCGTCCGGGTAGCGGGCTCGCACGTGGTCCAGCGCGACCGGGTCGTGCAGGCGCACGTGGGCGCCCTCGGCGCGTAGCCCGTCGATGACCTCCAGCGCCACCGAGTCACGGATGTCGTCGGTGCCGGCCTTGAATGCCACGCCGAGCACGGCGACCTGCTTGCCGTCGAGGTTCCACAGCAGGCGCCGCACCTGGGTCACCGGCCACTGCCGCGCCTCCCGGTTGGTCCGGTCGGTCTCGCGCAGGATGCCGAAGTCATAGCCCAGCTCCGCGGCGATGTGGATGAAGGCCTGCACGTCCTTGGGAAAGCAGCTACCGCCATAGCCGGGGCCGGCGTTGAGGAACGCCCGGCCGATACGCGGGTCGTGACCCATGGCATCGGCCACGGTCTGCACGTCCGCGCCGGTGATCTCGCAGATCCGGGCGACCGCGTTGATAAAACTGATCTTGGTGGCCAGGAACGCGTTCGAGGCGTGTTTGATCAGCTCGGCGGTGCGCACATCGGTGGCCACGTACGGGCAGTGGTAGCGGTCCAGCAGCGGCTGGTAGAGCGCCCGCATGATCTCGTGGGCACGGTCGCTGTCGGCACCGACCACGATCCGGTCCGGGCGCAGGGTGTCGGCCACCGCCGTGCCCTCTTTGGTGAACTCGGGGTTGGAGACCACCTCGTGGTGCACTCCGCCGCCCCGGGCCTGGCTCTCCAGATTGAGCGCGTGGCGCAGGCGCTCGCCGGTGCGCACCGGAACGGTCGACTTCTCCACCACCACCACCGGGCCGGTAGCGTGGGCCGCCACGGCCGCCGCGGCCGCCTGGACGTAGGAAAGATTCGGCGAGCCGTCCTCGCGCGCCGGCGTGCCCACGCAGATGAACACCACGTCGGCGCCGGCGACCGCCTCGGCGGCGTCGCCGGTGATCCGCAGGAGCCCGGACGTCATGGTGGCGGTCACCAGCTCGGCCAGTTCCTCCTCGTAGAAGGGGATCTCGCCGCGGTTGAGCGTGGCCACCTTCGTCGCGTCGTCGTCCATCCCGACGACCTCGTGACCCAGATCCGCCATGCTCGCCGCGGTGACCAGACCGACGTGCCCGACCCCGATGACGCCTACCTTCATAGCAGCCTCCCTACGCACTACCCGCGTCGCGCCTGTCGCGTCGCACCGGGGCCACACTGTACCGGTGACGGCTGCGCCGGATGGGACACTGTGTCCCGGTGCGGCCCGCACGGGTCCAGCGTACGGGCCACACCAGGGGCGGCGGGGCCGGCTTGTGGGAGGGCCGTCCCCGGCCCCGCCGCATGGCCCGGTCAGCGCGGAGCGCTGACCGGGGCCACATCCGGTTACCGGAGGGTCACCGGTCGGTTGCGGTGCCCGGAGGCGGCTCCGGCGCGGGGATGGTGCCGGGCGGGCCGGGGTCCTCCGGCTTGGGCAGCTCGACCGGGGTCCGGTCGGTGGGCACCGTGTCGGGCTCCACCGACGGCACGTCGCCCGGCCGCTCCGCCAGGCCGTCGCAGAACCCTTCCACCTCGTCTTCGGTGCCGGCAGCGCTGACGAGCGCCTCGAAGGCCGGGCTCTCCAGCGCCTCTCCGGGACCCTCGCCGATCGCGGCCAGGTAGGCCACGCAGAGACCTTCCAGCGACGGCGACGGGGAGGCTTCGCCGACACCGCCGGCCTCGGCGCGGGCCTCGTCGGCACGCTCCGCGGCCGACTCCGCCGGGGCCTGCCGCAGCTCGCCGGAGCCGAGTTCGCCCAGGGGGCCGGGAATGTTGCCGGTGGCGGCCAGCGCGGCCCCACCGGCGACCGTGGCGGCAGCGGCGGCGGCCGCGACCTTCACGGTAAGCAGCTTCGCGAGTGCGAGCTTGATCATCGATTGTCTCCTCGGTACGGGGGTTTGAGCGGGACGCGCCTGCCGGAACGCGACCATCACGTCCTGCTCGCGGGCCAGCTCTTCCACGCGGGCCGGTGCGGCCGCGGCGGCGAGCAGATCCGCGAGCTGATGCTGCGCCGGGCCGCCCGGGGCGCCGGGACGCAGCTGGTCGAAGGTCCGGTCGGTGCTCATCTCATCTCCTTCAGCGCCGCCGTGCCCGAATCTGTTACACCCGCTTCCCGACCTGTGTCGTCCGCTGCCGTCGGTGCTGCCGTGGCCGGCGCGTCGCCCGTCTCCGCCCGGGCGGTGTCGAGCACCTCCGCCAGGCGGCGCAGGCCGCGGTGTGCGGCCACGCGTACCGCCCCCGCCCGCTTGCCCAGCACCCGTCCCGCGGCCCGCGCGTCCAGGCCCATCACCACCCTGAGCAGCACCGCCTCGGCCTGGTCGGCCGGCAGCGTGGCGATCAACGCCAGCGCCGCGTCGGTCGAGATCGCGCTGAGCGCACCGGCCGCCGTGTCGTCGCCACCGGGCAGCTCGTCGAGAGACTCCACCGCCGCGTCGGCCACCGGGCGCCGCTGCTGCCGCCGCAGGTGATCCATGGCCCGGTTCCGGCCGACCGTGGCGGCCCAGGCCCGGAACGCGTCGTCGTCGCCGCGGAACGACGACAGGTCGCGCACCAGCTGCAGCCAGGTCTCGGACGCCACGTCCTCGGCGTCGCCGGTGCCCACCAGCACCCGCAGGTATCGCAGCAGCCCTGGATGCACCGCCCGGTAGAGCGCGCGGAAAGCCTCTTCGTCCCCGTCACGCGCCCGGTGCACCAGGGCGTCAGTCACGGTCTTCATCCTGCCCTCCGGCGGGCCGGTACGCCACGGGTAGGCCCGGTGCGATCCGGTGGAAGAAACGACGGTGGTCGGTGAAGGTCGGCCGCAGCCGGCCGAACTCCGCCGCAGACACCCAGCGCGCGTCGCTGACCTCGGCGGTGTCGAGCACCGGCTCGCCAGGTTCGACCGCGGCGGTCCACCAGTGCAGGCGGAAGGTCCCGTCGTCGGTGTCGGACTCCCAGACCTTGGCCAGCGGGTGCGCCGCCAGACCGACCTCCTCGCGCACCTCGCGTACCAGCGCCTCCGGCTGGGTCTCCCCCGGCTCGACCCGCCCGCTCACGGGCATCCAGTAACCGGCACGGGGCACCTGTGGACCGCGCCGGATCACCAGGAAACGACCGTCGCGGACGAGCACTGCCACCACCGCGTCGCGCTTCGGCTCCGGCATGCCGGCAGCCTACGCCCGCGGCGGGCTTCCAGAGGACCGGCGACCGCGGCACGTCCCGCGGTGACCCGGTCCCGCCGCCGCGGACCGACGGGTCACTCGATGGCGGTCTCTACCGGTGTGGCGCGCTCGACCGTGCGGGTCACGGTGCACAGGCGGTCGTGGGAGCGGGCGACCATGTCCGGCAGCACCTCACGGGCGGCATCGCCCGCCTCGCCCTCGGGGAAGACGGCGTGGAAGGTCACCCGCAGGTTCGCCATGTGGTTGCCGGTCTCGTCGCGCACCTTGTCGCCGGAGACCCGTACCTCGAAGGATTCCGGTTCCGCGCGCCGCGAGGTCGGCGCGTCCACGTCGAGGGCGGTGCATCCGGCGATGGCCGTCAGCAACAGCTCCACCGGCGTGAAGTCGCTGTCCGCGGCGCCCATGGACAGCTCGCCGCCGCGCCGGTTGGTGGCCACCATCTGCCCGCGCGCGGTGCGTCGCAGGGACACCGACCGCGAAGAATCTGCACTCATGCCCGCAACCATGCCAGTCGCGGACGCAGGACTGCTCGGCCCCCGGGGCACGGGCGGCGTGGCCTGACCCCCGAACAGGCCACGCCGCCCCCTCCCCTGGAAGAGGTGCGGTGATGTCTCGCCGCCCCGTGGCCCGTACCGAACCGGCGCGGGTGCCGGGACGTGTCCACGGCCTTTAGACTGCCGCACCGTCCTGGATCGAGGCCGGACTGACGCTGGGAACATCCTGAGAGTCGCCAGGTCAGGCTGCGGGGGTGATCAGACCGTAGTGACCGTCGTACCGGTGGTAGATCGCGCAGCCCCGACCGCTGCCGGCCTCCGCGAAGAACAGGAACGGCAGGCCAATCAGCTCCAGCCGCTGCGCGGCCTCCGCGACGGTCAGCCGCGGCGCCGGATGCTCGCTGACCGTCGGCGCGATCTCCGACGCCTCGATCTGATCCGGTTGCGGGTTGACCTGGGCCAGCCGGTATCCGGTCGGCGCGGCGCGGTAGACCACGCTGTCCTGGCCGCTGCCGACCTCGGTGAACAGGTGGAAGTCGTAGTCCATCTGGTTCATCTCCGCCACCGCGTCATCGACGTTCTCGCGGGGCAGGGTGAACGACTTGCGCCGCACGACCTGCCGTTCCTCCGACGGTCGCGGGAACGCCGCCGTCCGGTGGGCGGGCTCGCTGCGATGCCGCCACTCGTCCAATGCGGGGGACGGTACGCCGCCGCGGATCGCCTCCCAGTGCCGACCGAACTCGGGCAGCATCCGCTGCAGTTTCGAGTGGACCATGTCGACCGCTTCCCGCACCGACACGCCGGTGGCCTGGGCGCGGACCGGACGGCCGTTGAGGTCGAGGTTGACCTGCGCGGTCGCCGGCCGTTCCGCGGCCGGGTTGGGCAGGCGGGTCAGCGTCACCCGGGCGTGCAGCACCGGCTCCGGGCAGTACCGGGCCAGCCCGCGCACCTTCTCCGCCGCGTACTCGGCCATGTCGGGCGACACCTCACCACGGGTGACCGTCTCGACGTTGTCGATGGTGACGCTGGCGTGGCGTGACATCGTTGATCACCGCCCCTTCCGTGCCCGGTGCCGGTCAGCCCTGTAGGCGGCGGGCGATGTCGACCAGCCGGTTGCCCTGGTAGCTGGCGGCGTTGAGCACCTCGTCGTCCGGGAGTTCCCCGGCCTGCCCGGTCGGCCACGAGATCCCGTACGGGTTCCCGCCGGCTGCGTGCAGCACCGGGTCGGTGTACCCCGGGGGCACGATGATCGATCCCCAGTGCTGGAACACGTGGTACATGGACACGATGGTCGTCTCCAGGCCGCCGTTCGGGTTGACGGCCGAGGTGAAGCCCGTGACCGGCTTGTCAGCCAGGATGCCCTCGCTCCACAGGCCGCCGGTGGTGTCCATGAACTGCTTGAGCTGCGAAGCCATCAGACCGAACCGGGTCGGGGTGCCGAACGCGTACGCGTGGCCCCAGACCAGGTCGTCGAGGGTCGCCTCGGGGATGTCCCGGCTGGCCTCCAGGTGCTCGCGCCAGGCCGGGTTGGCGTCTATGGCGCTGTCCGGCGCCAACTCTTTGACCCGGCGCAACCGCACCTCGGCGCCGGCTTTGGTGGCCCCTTCGGCCAACGCCTCCGCCAGCCGGTGCACGCTGCCGGTGGCCGAGTAGTAGACAACCGCCACGTTGATGTCCGGCATACCGGCGCCTCCTCCCCCACGGGAGCTACGGGTCACCGTTACCGGTTGCCACTATCGGGGTCGGTGAAACCAACCCGGCACCGCCGGATGCCGGCGCGGGGTCGGTGTGGGGCCACGGGTGTCAAAGGTCCCCCGGTGGGGAACGCAAAGACCCTGGCGTAGATCGTGGCCACCGGATCTCCTGGTGGCAGGGAGGTGGTTCCGCATGGAACTACAGGGCAGGACTGTGATCATCACCGGCGGCGCCCGCGGCATCGGCGCCGCGATCGCGCGCATCATGGCGGGCGAGGGAGCCCGCGTCGTGGTCACCGACATCATCGACGACGACGGCAAGGCGCTCGACCAGGAGTTGGGCGAGCACGCGTTCTACCATCATCTCAACGTCACCGACGAGCGGCAGTGGCGGGACGTCGTCGTGGCGGCCGAGAAGACGTTCGGCCCGGTGTCGGTGCTGGTCAACAACGCCGGCGTCGTCGAGTTCGGACACATCGATGAGCAGTCCCCGGAGTCGTTCCGGCGGGTGCTGGACATCAACCTCACCGGTGCGTGGCTGGGAATGCGCGCGGTGATCCCGTCGATGCGGCGCGCCGGTGGCGGCGGCTGCATCGTGAACATCTCCTCCACCGCCGGGCTGATGGGGTACGCCAACAACGGGGCGTACGTGGCCAGCAAGTGGGGCATGCGCGGGCTGACCAAGACCGCCGCGCTGGAGTTCGCGCCGGACGACGTACGGGTCTGCTCGGTGCACCCCGGCCCTATCCGCACCCCGATGACCGCCGGCATCGATGAGTCCGCGGTCGCCGGCCAGCAGCCGATACAACGGTTCGGCGAGCCGGAGGAGGTCGCCCGGATGGTGCGGTTCGTGGTCGCCGAGGCCACCTACTCCACCGGGACCGAATTCGTGGTCGACGGCGGTGCTGTCACCGGCATCACGCCGGAGGTCGCCGCGCCCGAGTGACGTTAGGCTGGTTATCGCTGCGGACGGCTGGCGGGGGCAGCCGATGCTGATCCGGACAGGCTGGGCCGTCCGAGTATCGATTTGGTAACGCGGCAAACCCTTCGCGCCCGCCAGCGCGCCCACTTGGTGAGCGCCGGTGCGGGGACCGGCGAAGACCACGTAACGGGGGTGACACGGGTGGAGGTGCGGTTGCTCGGCCCGGTCGGGGTGCGGGTGGCCACGCAACTCGTCGATCTCGGCCCGCCACAGCAGCGATGCGTCTTCGCGGTGCTGGCGATGACGCCGCGACAGACGGTGCCGGTGGAGCTGATGGTGGACCGGGTCTGGGGCGAGCAGGTGCCCCGCAATGTGCGCACCGTCCTCTACACGTACGTCTCCCGGCTGCGCGGGCTGCTCGCCGACGGCGGCGGCCGGGAGCTGCTGCGTCGCCGCGACGGCGGGTACGCGCTGGAGATCGACCCGGATCAGGTGGACCTGCACCGGGCCCGGCACCTGGCCAGCCAGGGCCGCGCCGCCGCCGAGCAGCCCGGTGGTGACGAGCGCGCCGCCGAACTGCTGGCCGAGGCGGCGGCGCTGTGGACCGGGACACCCTTGACCGGCATCAACGGCGAGTGGGCCGAGCGGGTGCGGGTCGGACTGGACCACGAGCGGCTGACCCTGCTGACGGAACGGTTCGAGGCGGCGCTGCGCGTCGGGCAGGCCGAGGCGGTCATCGGCCCGTTGTCACAGGCGGTGGCCGCCAACCCGCTGGCCGAATCCCTCGCCGGACTGCTCATGCTCGCGCTGCACCGCACCGGCCGCCATGCCGACGCGCTGGCGCACTACAGCCAACTGCGTCGCCGGCTGGTCGACGAGGTCGGCGACGAGCCCGGACCGGCGCTGCAGCGGCTGCACGAGCAGATCCTGCGCCGGGAGGACTCCCTCACCGTCAGCGTGCCCGCTCCGCGGAGCCCGTTGACGCCGCAGATCGACGGCACCGGCCCGCCCGCGGTGACGGCGAGCACGCAGCCGTGGGTCCAACTGTGCCAGCTGCCGCCCGGGGCCTGGCATTTCGTGGGGCGCGAGGAACAGACCGGCCAGCTCGCCGCGCCACTGCCGCCGGACGAGCCTTCCGCCGTGCCGGTGGCGTTGATCAGCGGCCCACCCGGCGTGGGCAAGACCGCCCTGGCCACCGCAGTCGCGCAACGGGTGCGGGACCAGTATCCGGACGGTCAGTGGTATGTCCGGCTCGGCGGGGTCGCCGCGCCTCGTGACCCCGCACAGGTAGCCGCGGAACTGCTGGAGGCCTCGGGCGTCGACAGCAGCGCGATCCCGTCCGGGCTGGAACGGCGCGCCGCCGCCCTGCGCGCCCGGCTGGCCGACCGGCAGGTGTTGCTGCTGCTTGATGATGCGGCCGACGCCGCCCAGGTCCGGCCGCTGCTGCCCGGTACGCCCGGGGCGGCCGTGATCGTCACCAGCCGCCGCCTCCTCGGTGGTCTGGGAGCGTCCAGCTCGGTGCGGTTGGGACCGCTGGCGGAGTCCGCCGCGCTGGACCTGCTGGGACGGTTGGTCGGTGCCGACCGGATCGCCGCCGAACGCGACGCCGCGGCCGAAGTCACCGCGTCCTGCGGTGGCCTGCCGCTGGCGCTGCGGATCGCCGCCGCCCGGCTGGCCAGCCATCCGGAGTGGACGGTGGAGCGGTTCGCCGCACGCCTGCGGGACCGGCGCACCCTGCTCGACGAGCTCGCGGTCGATGACCTCGCGGTACGTCCGAGCCTGGAGCTGAGCTACCACGCGCTCGCGCCGGACCTGCAGCGGGCGTTCCGGTCCCTCGGCCTGCTGGGCCCGCACGACGTCGCCTCCTGGACGGTGGGGGCGCTGGCCGATGACGACGGGGAGAAGGTGGTCGAGGCACTTTTCTCGGCCAGCCTGCTGGACAACGTCGGCACCGACAGCACCGGCGAGCCGCGGTACCGCCTGCACGAACTGGTCGCCGCGTACGCCACGGAACTGGTCGAGCAGCAACCGGTCACCGACCGCAGGGCTGCGCTGCGGCGAAGGCTGGCGGCGCTGCTGCAACTCGCCGATTCCGCCCACCACCGCCTGCCCATCGACATCACTGACCTGCCGGCCGCACCGGCGAGCCCGACCGCGCGGTTGAGCGAGGCCGCCGTCACCCGGCTGACCGCGAACCCCGCCGCGTGGCTGGCCGCTGAACGCAACCACCTGGTGGCCGCCCTGGCGCAGGCGTGCGGATACGGATGCCATCAGGAGGCGGCGCTGCTGGCCGAGCGGGTGCTACCTCACCTGATCAACCACTTGGGGGTGCCCGCCACCGAACGGCTCTACCGCGCGGTACGGGACGCGGCCGAGCGCGCCGGTGACGAGCTGGTGGCGTGGCGCGCCGAATGTCACCGATGCACACTGGCGACCTTGCAGGGTCCGGTGGCCCAGACCGCGGTGGCGTTGAAGCGGTGCATGGAGGCGTTCGAGCGCCTCGACGCCCAGCCCGAACTCGCGTACAGCCTGACCATCGCCGCCGGCTGCGACCAGCAGCTCGGCAACCTGTGCCGCGCCCGCAGCCTGGCGGAACGGGCGGTCGAGGTCGCCGAGGCCTGTCTGAACGCGGGCGCGGCGGCCACCGCGAACGCCCGGCTGGCGCGGGTGGTGGCGGAGCAAGGGGACTATCAGCGGTCGTTGCCGTTGTTCGGGCGCGCGGTGTGCCTTGCTGAGGAGGCCGGACGTAACCCGGTGGCGATCTGGGCGCTGGTGGTCTCCGCCGCGCTCGAGCACGGTGACCTGGACCGGGCAGAGGAGAAGTGCCGCCACGCCCTGTCGCTGGCCGGGCAGGTCGACGCGCCCCGCACCACCGCGTGGCTGGTGGCCATGTCGGCCGACATCGCGTCGGCCCGTGGCACCGCGCAGGAGGCGGTGCGGCTGGCGGAGGACGCGGTGGGCCGGTTCGTCGAGCTCGGTGACCGCCGGGGTGTGGCCAGAGCCAATCTGGCCGCTGCGCGGGCCTACCTGGCGACCGGCCGCGCGGACCGGGCGGTCCCGGTGCTGGACGCCGCCGCCCACACTTATGACGCGCTGGGGCTGCCCACCGGCTACGCGCAGGCCCAGCAGTTGCGGTCTCAGGCTGGGCAGGTGACCCGGGCGGGAACGTGACCGGGGCCCTGGCCGCACGGACGGATCCGGCGGGCCAGAGCCCCGGCCATGGCGGCGCTGGAGGTCCGCCGCCGCAACCCCTCGCCCGTGAGTGTGGACGGTCGACGACTCGACAACCCGGAAGCGAGCCGGACCGCCGTCACCTACCCCCGTGACGAAGGCGTCTCGACCAAGGGTGCGCCGCGGGACTGAGCGAAACCTTGGTGTGTGCTGGGAGGGGACGTCACCGGATCCGTATGTCCTCCGGGCGACCGAATCCGGTGACGTCCAGAACATGGCGTCAGTTAGCCAATACACCCCATTCATGCTGGTTGTACCACATACGTGCACTCGAGTTATGGTTCGGCCGCATGTTGACGAACTCGTCCACGACGAAGTCCATGTTCGGCGAATCCCACATCGGCAGCACCGTCGCCTCGTCCATCAGGATCTCGCTGAGCTCATTGGCGATGGCGGCCGCGTGGTCCAGATTGAGCTGCCGCTGCGCCTCGGCGGCCAGTTCGTCGATGCGCGGATTGTCGATGCCGTTGAAGTTGGCCGGGCTGTCGCTGGTCCACAGCTGAGTCAGCCCGTTGACGAACGTGGGTGAGCCACTCCACCCGAAGATGACCAGGTCATAGTCACCGGCGGCCAACAGGCCGGTCAGCTCTTCGCTTGGGTCGAGCTCGATGGTGATACCGATCTCGGACAGGTACTGCTGCACCAGCTCGCCGACGTCCGCGCGAATCGCTTCCCCTGCGGTCCACCGGAACCGCAACGGCGGCACCTCGTCCCCGTCCGGGGTGGTCAGCGTGCCACCGGCCTCGGCGCCGGTGTAACCGGCCGCCTCCAGGATCGCCCGCGCGTCCTCCACCTCACCGCTGCCGAACCCGGTGGCGGAGCGGTGATCCTCGAAGTACGGGCTGAGCTCGCTGAAGGTGTGGTTCAACCGCTGACTGACCGGCACATCGTCACCCCAGATCGCGGTGGTGACGTGCTCCAGGTCGATCGCGGTGAAGATCGCCCGACGCAGCTCGAGGTCGGACAGGTACTCGTGCTCGGTGTTGATGTCGATGTGCTCCCACACCGCGCCGGCGGACCCGGCGGCGTGGTAGATGCCGTCGAGGTCCTGCAACTCCAAGAACACGTCGACATCGAAGGCGGCGGGTGAGCCACCGTCGATGTCACGGTTACGCAGTGCCGGCACCCAGGTGCCCGGATCCGCCACGACCTCGCCGACGATGCGCTCCAGGTTGGGCTGCGGGCCCCGGTAGTTCTCGTTCGGGACCTTCACCACGCGCTCGGTCAGGGTGCCGTCCTCGATGA
>SLSW01000103.1 GCA_007130245.1 Micromonosporaceae bacterium | reverse complement strand
GCCGCAATGGAGCCCGGCCGTGAAGGCCGGGAGCACGGCTCGCAGAAAACACCGCCTCTGAGCTGCGAGAATCGGCCGCCCTGCGAGCGCTGGCGCAGTCTAGCCGACCGGCATCGCCAGAATCCAGTTGTCAAGGTACGAGCGCACGGGCTGAGCAGGGCGCGAGCGCCTCCCGGGAATGGACTGACACCGGACCGCTCGCATCGGTCATACGATGATCGCGTCGTCGTCTGGCAGCTTCTCGTGCCGCCCGAGAAACAGGAAGCGGGCACCCGTTTCGGGCAAGCCTAGATCTACCACCATGACGCTATCCTCGGACGGCTTCATCCGCTCTTCGACTTCCGTCCGCATGTCCACGAACTCGTGATCAGACAGATCACAGATGAACACCGAGTACTGGATCCGCTCGCCGAATCCCTCCATGCATACTGCGACTTGCCGCAACCGTTTATCGTCGCGGATGTCGTACGCAACCAGGTATCGTCGTCGACTCATGGCGCTACCTCGTTACCATCGGTTCGTACTGTGGGAACTCCCCCACCAGACATGCCGCGAGCATGCGTGCCTGCAGCTCCACCGCGCGCCGGTAACTGACCTTGTAGCCAAACACTGGGTGACGCACGACTGTCGCCATCCGGCGTTCCCATGCGCGGATGACGCTCCGCCGCCCGTCCTGGGTCAGCGCCACCGCCCCTGCCCGCACCAGAAAGTCAGATGTGCCGATCTCACCATTGTTGATCAATGTGAGTGTCACCGAGTCGGCCAGCAAGGGCCGGAACTCCTCCGCCAGGTCGAGGGTCAGAGCCGGACGTCCGAACCGCGGTCGGTGGTACAACCCGACGTACGGGTCAAAGCCGACGGCAAGGCAGGCCGCCATGACCTCCTTCGTGAGCAGGCCATAACAGAATGACAGCAAGCAGTTGACCGCGTCGGTGGGTGGTCGCCGATTTCGCAGCCCGGTGAACGGTGGCCCGGGCAACGCCGCTGCTCGTGAGATCAAAGCCGGAAAGGCACCGAAGTAGAGACGCGCCGCGACTCCCTCCGTGCCGAGCAGCTCTGCGGCACTGTCCGCCTGTTCCGCGGCGGCCACGAGCTCGCCCAACTGGGCGACTGTCCGAGCCACCGAATCCCCACCGTTCCGGCGGAGCAACACCCGACAGTTACGGATCTTGCCTGCGATCATCCGACGCGGATGACTCAGGTCCCCGCGCGCAGCCGCCGTGGTCTGGCGGATCCGCAACATCACGTTCTTGCTCGGGAGCCCCGTGCTGATGCCGCGCAGCCATCCACCGTACGTGAAGTGGAACACGTCAATGTCACGCTCGAACAACCGCGCCAGCGCCTGGGAGGTGACCTGCACGTTTCCGTATGCGCACACATGCAGCACGTCGATCAGCCGTGCGCTGACCAGCTCCTCCTTCCGTTTCGTCACCGCGACACGTCCGCCGCTGACGCCGACCACCGATCCGGCCTCCGTGACGTACAAGGGCTTGGCGTTGGAGTCGGCGGCGATCAATCGACGCGGCCGCACATCGGCACGCTTGCGCAGCAGGTTCGTCTCATCCGGCAGGCAAATGCCGACCAACGAGCATCGCGGACACTTCGGGCTCGACTCGAGCGGCGGGGGCGGCCGCAACTTCACCGCTGTGGCCCGTGCCTGGTCAACCACTGCCAGCGTACGCGCTATCAGCTCATCACTCGGGTCCACGCGTACGCGTTGCCGGGTGGTCGCATAGAAGATCTCGCCGTGGTCACTGAGGTATCCGTGCTCCCGCAGCAACAGCACCTGTGCGCACACCTGCACCGCGTCGGCGTCCCACGCGTACCCGTCCGGCCGTGGGCGACCTTTCTTCGTGTCGACAGGTACGACGCCCCCGTCCCCTGCCTCCACCAGATCCAACCTGGCACTGATTCCCAGCTCGGTGCTGGCCAGGTCCAGCGATCGGGCGATCTTCAGCTCACCCTCATCGGGCAGCGGCGCCGCTCCCCCACCGCCGTCGACACGCCGATGCCGTCGCAACCCTTCGGCGACGTCAGCGTTGCTCGCCCACAGCGAGTCCACCCACTCGAGGAAAAACAGGCGTGGGCAGTACACATACTCGTTCAGCATCCGTGCCGGCACCAGCTCCGGCAGCTCGGTCAGCGCGCCCGCCATGTCGACCTACCTCGCCGCCGTAATCAATCGTCGGGCGCGAACAGGCCGAGCCCGAAGTGGCTCAGCTGGCCGATCGCCAGCGGCCCACCGGTCGGTTCCGGGAACTCCAGCTGAATTCCCAGCCCAGGCCGGGCGCGGCTCATCCGGTCCGAGATGCGGTAGCGCCGGAACGATCGCGCCCACCGGTCGGGAATCCCTTCGTCGGCGCTCGCCCGGCCTACGGTGACCTGTTGCGGGTCCCGACCTCGGTACGCCAGCTCCTTGCACACGTCCGCTCGCACGTAGTCGTCGAGCGACTCGCGTTTGCGGTGTCGCACCGGCAGATACGGGGTGAGGCTGCGCCACCGCCGCGCCGGGCCGCACAGTTCCGGTGCTACGGTCTCGACCGACCCGGCCGCCTGCAGCAGCAGGTCGACCATGGGCAGCCCTTTGACTTCGTACCCGTCGTCGCCTCCGAGCCGGCCCGACAGCCGGCGCAGGTCACTTCCGGCGATGGCGGCCACGTCGGCGGCGGTCAACCCGGCCGGCACCCAGACCACGAACGTCTTCACCACCCCGTACTCCGGATCGGGCACCGGCAGCCAGTGAGCATGCTGGTGGTCGGTGGTGGCCCGCTGGTGACCGAGCACCTCTCTCGGCCCGCCGTTGAGCTGACGGATCACCCGCCGTCGCGCCACGTCGGCCAGCAGCACACCGTAGGTGGCCATCAGCGGCGCCCGCGACATGACGGCGAACCTGACCGCGGTCACCGGGGTCAGGGCGCTGCTCACCGTGCGGGACGGGTGGCCGATCGAACGGTCCGCCGCCGCACGCCCGTAGGTCACCCAGGTTGCGCCAGGAGGAATCGTACGGCGCTGTCGCCGCATCTCGACGGTGGTCAGCTCCAGTGCGGGTCGGCTCACCGGTCGCCGCGGCGCCAGCAGCCGCACCGACTGCGCACCGCCCGTCATCGGGCGCCACCAATGCTCGTCGGGCGCGGCGTCGGTGTCGAGCACGCGTGCCTGACAGACCGACTCGGCACGGCCGAGATAGGGCATCAGCTCGACAAGCTTGGCCAGCGTGCCGCGCTGTTCGTCAGTGAGCTCAACATCCCAGTGAACCAGCAGCTCGTCGTCCCGATTCACCCGCAGGTACGGGTCGAGGGTGAGGTCGGTGTTACCGGTCTCGCCCTTCTTGTGGTCGAGGTCAGGCAGGTAATGCCGGGTGTGAGCCGGTGACAGCACCGACGGCGTCCGATAGCTCGGCGGCTCTCCGAGCGCCTCCAGCAGCCCGTCCAGCTCCGGCGCGGGCAGGTCGGGCCAGCGCGTATACCAGGTGGCCACCAGTGCACGCAGCAGCCGCCACGGCGCCGGTGGCCACTCCACCACGCCTTCGTTGACGCTGTGGTCCCACGGCGTGGCGTGGTAGCGCCCGAGTGGGAACCGGATCGCGACCGTGACACTCATCCCTTGGACCGTCCACTTGAGGTCACGGTGGTGACCGGACCGAGCTCGTCTGCGCACTCACCGGACAGCTTCGCGATGCGGATCGCCGCCTGCTCGGCGTCCGGCAGTGTGCCGTCGACCCGCACCACCGTCAGATCGCAGGCGGTGCGCAGACGCAGGCCGCCGTCGAGCAGCCTGCCGATCTCGAAGTCGATCAGCGCCTCGAGAAGTGCGGTCGCGGACTCGGACAGCCCGTACGAATGCAACTGGTCGTGGTCGATCGCAAAGTAGGCGGTGATCGAGTCGGCGACGTACTCGACCCGATGGTGCGGCACCATGCCGTAACCGCGAGCGGTGTCGCCCTCCTTGGCCTCGTTGATGACCCGGTCGCGCTTGACACCGCCGCTGACCGCCGGTTGTGCGCCGTCGGCCTCGATGAAGCTGGTGACCGCGCGGGCGATCTTCGGCTGCCACGGCCAGGACTTCTGGGCGAAGAACACGCCGTGCACCAGCGACACCGGGTCGAGTGCGAAGCATGCACGCGCCACCGCCCGATGGTCCAGCGGCACGCCGGCCTTGAGTCCGAGCTTGTCCTTCAGCCAGACCCGGCCCTCGGTGTTGTCGATCTTGCCGTCCATGATGTATGCCGACGCGAGTCGGTGCGCCTCCTGGCGGCTGGAGGACAGCAGCGTGCCGTCCGGGTCGACGATTCGCACGTACGGCAGGCCAGCCAGCTCATGCACCTGGTCGCCGGTCGCGTCGTCCCAGGTAGTGGCCTCCATACGGTTAGCCATCGACTGTGCTGACTCCACCAGGAGTGTGCGCTGCCCGGACGGGCCGAACTCGGCGGCGCCGAGGTCGGGGAAGCCGGTGGGCTGGAACCTGGTGCCGACCAAGGGCTCCAGCTCGACGGTGAGGACAGTGCGGCCAGTGGTCATGTCATCTCCTCGAATGGTTGTGCGGTCAGGTAAGGGGGGCGACAGCCGGTGCCGCGTCGTCGATGTTCTCGACGTGCGGTTCGTCGTGCGAGCTGAGACGGATCGCGACCCGCTTCAGGTCGGTGCGACTGTCGCGGCACGGCGGCACGAGCGCCGCCGCCACCGCGTGGCCGTTGATGTCGGCGTGGGGCGGCGCTGGCACGGCCTCCCAGCCGGCCTGGCGCAAGCGACGCAGCGCGTCGTCGTGGACGGCGCGGATCTGGCCGGCGGCGAGCCTGGCCGCCCAGTCTGGTCCGAGCGCCAGGCGCGGAGACTGTGGGTCGGTGCCGTCAACTGGCAGCCCGTTGGCCAGCGGCCGCAGGACCGCGAGTGTGGGCACAAGCCGGTGCGTGGGCACCTGCCGCCAGCGCTTGTGCGCGCGGTCCCACCGCAACGCCAGGCATGCCCGCAGCCACCGGTCCAGCAGCTCGTAGTCGATGTGCCCAGCGGCGAACGCATGCAGGTCGGCAGCGGGCACCCCGATCCCGCGGAACGAGGGAACACCCCGGTAGCCGGCCGCCGCGCCGTCGCTGACGGTGGCCTCGTCGGACGCGGTGCGGCTGCGCCAGATCATGACATCGGCGAGCACCTGTGTCAGCGGACGCATGCCGAAGCCCGGCACGACCGGCGTCGAGCGCCAGGAGTTGTCCGGGTCGACCGCCAGCAGCAGGTGCCGTAGCGTCCGTGGCGGCGTGCCGCCGGGACGCGTCTCGGTCCGGCACGAGGCGAGTCCGACCGCGAGGCGCAGCTCCGGGGATTCGAGGGATTCGAAGGCATGCAAGAAGTTTGAGGCGTCCGGCGGTCGCCGCACGTCCATGTGCTCCTTGGTGCGTTCGCTACGGCCGGCGGCCAGCTCCACCTCGGTGAGTGCCGCCAGCAGCTCCCTGAGCTGGCTGACCTCCCCGTCGCGCGCAAACGCCAGGTGCGCGGCGTCGAAACGCCGCACCGCCCGCCCCACCGCGGTGGTGGCCTCCCCGCGCCGCACCCGCGAGACCCAGTCCTCCAGCTCAGCCGCCAGGCGCACCGCCGGCTTCTCCCCGACCGTGACCCGGTCGACCGGGACCGCCACGAACGCGAGCCCGTTACGCTGATGCAGCCCGTACCGCTGGAACTCGTCCACCCCACGCACCACCCCGAGCGTGCGGGTGGCAGCGTAGAAGTCGACCGCCCGTTGCGCCGGCCGGCCGCGCCATGCGGCCCGTGCCTCGGCGAACAGTTGCCGGATCTCCCGGTAGGTGAACGGTCGCCG
>SLSW01000254.1 GCA_007130245.1 Micromonosporaceae bacterium | reverse complement strand
GGTTGCCCTCCAGCCCGTAGACGTGCTGGCGACCGAGGTCGTCGAGGCCCTTGGCGTTGCACTTGCGCGCGTGCAGGAAGACCGCGGCATCCACGTACAGCGCCCGGTAGGGCAGCTGCGCGATGTCATTCTTGTCCGCATAATGCCGGATCAGGCTGGCCAGCCGCTTCGCCTTCCGGTTGGCGAGCAGGTACGGGTTGTCGTACGGCGTCAGCCGCCCGTTGGGTGGCCGGCGGACCCAGTGGGTGCCGTTACCACTAATCTCACCCTGCCAGTGTTTGAGCTCCAGCACGATCAGACCACTGGGAGTGAGGACCAGCGCGTCGATCTCGTTGATCGATCCGTCGGTGCCGACGAACTCGACGTTGGCCCACACGTGGTACGGGTCCGCGTCCGGCAGGTAGGAGGCCAGCTCCCGCAGGCCCGCCCGCTCGTGGTCGTGTGGGCTGCGGTTGATCTCCTCCCACCGCGGCGAGTCTTCACGCATCCTCTGAATACTCCTAGTGCCCAAGGCCGCCGTTGCCGAAAGGCAACCGAGCTATCGGCCCTCAAGCTACAAGGAGCGCGCATCCTTGGGAACGGTGGCGTTGGCCGGGTGGCAGGGATTCTTGGCGCGGACAGCTCCCTCGCGGCGCCGGGGCCCCGCACCAACCCGATGATGGAACGATGGACGACGCACTCGACGAACTGAGACAGCCCGGTGCGGCCGAGCCGGCAGCTGTTGCGGCACGCCGCGGAGGAGCTCGAGGAACGGTCCCAGTTCACGCTGCTGGACGAGCAGCGCGTCGCGTACGACCTGGTCTTCCATGCGGTGGAGCAGGCCCGCACCAGTGACCACAAACGGGTCGTGGTCGTGCAGGGCGGTCCGGCAGTCGACGGCGCTTCCCTTTTGAACCATTGTTGTGCGCCAAACACGGTTTTCACAATATCTGCAATATGTAGACACTGTTCGACCCGCCTCGTCAATTCACATCCATAACAGCGCAGGAATGTACGGAATGAGCAATAGTGACATCGGTGACAGCCAGGCGGCCGGAAACGCCGACCCGTCAATTATTGCGCTTGGGGCGGGGACTCCTCCGACACGGAACCGGCAGTGATAACATTTCGCGCGTGACTTATCTCCCCTCCTTGCCCGGCGAAGCCGGTGTGATTGAAGTCTTTCGTGCCTATTCGGAAAAAGCCGGCCCGATGTTGCAGTACCACCAGACGCTCATGCGTGGCCCGTCCCAGCTCAGCGTTGGGCAACGAGAGTTGATTGCGGCTTTCGTCTCCGGGCTCAATTCATGCGGATTCTGTCACGACGTGCACAGCGCTATCGCCGGAATGTTCGGCGTGGACGAGGAGACGCTGACCACCTTAGTGACAGATGTGGACACTGCGGCCATTGACGAGCCGACAAAGGCCCTGCTGCGCTACGTACGTAAGCTGACCCTGACGCCGAGCCGCGTTACCCCCGGTGATGCGCAGGCCGTGCTCGACGCGGGATGGAGCGAGGAGGCACTGCACGACACGGCGGCGGTGTGCGCACTGTTCAACTTCATGAACCGGTTCGTGGACGGTCTCGGCGTCGCCACCGGCCCGGACTACAAGCAGGGAATCGCGAAGCATCTCGCTGAAAATGGATACATCGACGCCTGAGCCGATCACCCTCGCTCGCGGACGGCGCGGCCTCGCGCTCGCCGGCCATCATCCGCCGCCGTCCAGGTCGGCGAGCAGCCTGCCGAGCAGCCGCTCCTCCATCACCGCGCGCCCGCTGCGACGCATCGCGTCACGCAGCGCCGGATCCCAGGGCGTGTCCGCCGGCCGGCCGGCCAGCACCGGCCCGGAAGCCGGTGCCGACCGGTAGTCAGTCGCGCCCATCCGCCACGGCGTCGCGCCCGGATACCTGGCGAGTCCGGCGGCCGTCAGCCGTACGCCGGTCCAGTCGAAGTCGTTGCGCCAGCGCAGCCGCGATGGTGGGACAGCGCGCAGCAGCTCGTGCACGGCCGCGGACGGCACGCCTTCGGTGCACACCAGCGGCCGGCTGCGCGGTCCCAGCCGGGTGGCGGCCGCCCGCACCACCGCCGGGTTCTCGCACACGAAGACCGCGTCGGCCGCCACCGTCAGCTGCTCCAGCCGCAGCTGGTGCAGGGTCAGCCGCATCGGCACCCCCGCCCGCCGCGCCGCGTCCAGCCAGGACCCGACCAGCCCGCCGCGCACCGGCACGTTGAGCACCAGCACCTGGCTGGCCAGGTCGTCGAGCACTACCCCGACGGACTCCCACAGGGCCCGCTCCCGCTCCCGATTGTCCGGCACCGGTACGCCCTGCCAACCGGCCACCGCCCGCAGCAGTAGGCGACGGGCCATTCCTTCCGCCAGCGCCTTCGGGTCGTCGAGCACCCGGTCGAGGAACGCCGGCATCGGCTCGTCGTCGGCCGGCAGCGCGTCCAGCACCCGCACCACGTCCAGAAACGGGGCGCCCGACCGGATCACGCGGGTCAGCGTCCCGTCGGCGCGGATCTCTTCCAGCCACTGCTCGTACCACCCGGCGCCGGCGTGCCGACCGTCGCGCGCCAGCGACAGCGCGGCGTCGCGGGCCAGTTGTTCCTGCCTGGCCTGGCCGGGGCGGTCGCGCAGCGGCGCCGCCGCCGAGACCACCTCTGCCAGGCCGGCCCGGTGGGCTTCCTGCAGGTACGCGTCGAGCGCGGCCAGCGGCACCCGCAGCCGGCTGGCGCTGGCCGACCGGTAGGTGCCGGTGGCGCCGATCACCACCATCCGCTCCGCCTCGGTCGGGTCGGACAGCGACACCGCCCCGGACAACGACCCTCCGCTCCGTTCCAGGCTGCGTCGGGCGGCCACCAGCAGCCGCGTCCAGCCGGGGTCGTCGGCCAGCAACGCCCAGCCGTCGCCGGCGGCGCCGCTCACCCACCCACCGCCAGCGTCGGCGCTGCCGCCGCCTCGCCGGTGACCGCAGTCGCACCGGGCGCCCGGCGCGACTGCGGCGAACCCAGCGCCTGCGCCAGCGTGCCGTCGACGTCGGCCACGTTCGCCTCGCCGTCCCACACCAGCAGCACAGTGGACACCGTATGGTCGACCGCCGAGTGGGAGAGGTCGTAGTGCGCCGCTGCCCGCACCGCCGCACCGGTGGCCCACAGGTCGTAGCCGGTCATGAACAGATCCAGGTCGAACTGTCGGGCCAGCGACATCAGCTCACCCCGCCCGGTCTCGTCCACGCCGGCGAACGCCTCGTCCATGCCCAGCAGCCGCGGCGCGTCCGGCCGGGCCGACCCGAACAGTGCGTTGGCCGCCGCGAACAACGGCAGGTGCAGCGACACCGACTGCTCACCGCCGGAGAGCTGGCTGTGCCGGGCGCGGGTCAGCGGCTCGGCGGCACGGCCGGGCCGGTGCAGCGTGAACGCGAACACCCGCCACTGGCGGTAGTCGAGCACCTGCCCGAGCAGCTCCCGGAAGGGTTGCTCCGGCGCCTGGGCGCGGGCGGTCCTGATCCGGTCGGCGAAGTGGCGCCGCAGGGTGGCGAGCTGTGCCGGCCCGAGCCGGGCCGGGTCCCGGTCCAGCAACTTGCACACCTCCCGCTGCTCGCTGTCGAGCTCGTCCGAGACCCGCCACCCCACCCCGACCGTCAGCCCGGACGACATCTTCCGCGAACGCATCTGCTCGTCCATCCGCTCGACCAGGTCCCGCGCCTCGATGGTGCGGGTGTGGATCTGGCGGGCGAGCTGGCCCAGCAGCGCGTCCTCCAGGATGCGCTGTTCGGCGTCGGTGAGCAGCTGCTCCTGATCGCGTCGCTGGCGCGCGATCCGCTCGGCGAAGTGCGCCACCGGGGACAGGCCCTGCTCGTCGGCGACCCGCACCACGATCACGCCGTCGTCGGTGTCCCACTCCGGCCGGTGGTCGAGCCCGGCGGCCGGCAACTGCGCCTGCAGCTCACTCAGGGCCGTGGTCAGCCGGGTGGCGCTCTGCTTCAGCGACGTCTCGGTAGGGCTCAGCTGGCTGGTCGCGGCAAGAATCGCCTCGTGCAGCGCCACCACCGCAGCATCCAGCTCGTCATCGTCCGGCTCGTCCAGCGACGCCGGCCACCGTAGGTCGGTCGGGCACCGCAGCAGCCCGAGCAGGTCCGGCTGGGCGTACGGGCGCAGCCGTGCCGCCTCGTGGCGCGCGTCGCTCACCGCGGCGGCCAGGGCCTGCTCCCCCATCTCCACCCGGGTACGGGCGGAGGCGCGCTGCTCCCGTGCCGAGGTGAGCTGCTCTGCGGCCCGGCGCACGGCGGTCTCGGCTGCGGTGACCTGTTCGGCCAGCTGGGCCGCCTCCGCCAGCACCCGGTCGCCCTCGGGGCCGACGGCGGCGTGCAGCACCTGGTACGCCTCCTCCTTCTCCCGGTGCCGGGCGAGGGCCTCGGCGGCGTGCTGCTCGGCAGCGGCCTGCCGCTGGACCGCCTCGTCGTGCCGGACCTGTGCCTGTTGTGCGGCTTCGGCGCCGCGGGCGGCGTCGCGGCGGGCCGCGTCGAGTCGCAGGCCGGTGCGCTCGAACCGGTCGGTCGCCTCGGCCACCTCGTCGACCTGTTCGGCCGGCAGCGAGCGTTCGGCCACCACCCGCCGCAACGCGCTGGCGGCCACGGCGTGCTCGGCGACCGCCTGGTCGAGCCGCGCTGTCGCAGCCGCCTCGGCGTCGCGGCGGGCGGCCAGCTGGGCCACGGCGTGGTCGAGTGTCCGCAGCGCGGTGTGCACGCCGGTGGCCGCAGGCAACGCCGCGGCGGCCTCGTCGACCTGCGCCAGCAGCCGCTGGTGCAGGTCGCGCTGCTGGTCGCAGTCGGTGATCTCGGCGTCGAGGTCGGCCAGCTGCCGGTCGCACTCGGCCAGCCGGGCGGCCCGGCGGGCGGCGCGGGCGGTGGCGCCGATGTACTCCGGGGCCGGCTTGTGGTGGCTGCCGGCCGTCAGCCCGTGTGCGAACCCGCCGGCGGTGCTGACCACCGTGGTGGCGGCGGGCTGCACTCCGGTAACCACATCGGACAGTGCGACCGAGGCGAGCACCGCAGCGATCCGGTCGGCGGGCACCAGGTCCTGCTGCTCGGGCACCAGCACCTCGGCCAGCGTCGGCGAGCCCGGCGTGGGTCGCCGCGCCGGGTCGGCCGGCAGCAGGTAGCCGTCCGGTTCGACCGCGGCCAGCGCCGCCGCGGTGGCCTGCGGGTCGGGGTGCAGCCAGGCGTCGAGCAGACCGGCCGCGTGCAGCGCCGCCTCCAGTCCGGCGGCGTCGGCGTCGGTGACGTGGTCGGCGAAGCGCACCAGCCGCCACAGTGGCGCTCCCGGCCGCTGGTCGCGGGACGCGGTGCGGGTGGCCGGCACCGGCGGAGCGTCGTCGCGCTCGGCCGCGATGCGTTCCCGCTGCTCGGCGAGTTCGCCACGGCGACCCGCCAGCGCCTGACGCTGCGCCCGCAGCCCGGCCAGCGCCTCCCGGCGCTCGGTGACCGCGGCGGCGGTCTGCTCGGCGTACACCTCCCGCAGGCTGGGTGCCCCCGGCTCGCCGACGGTGTCCACCACGTCCGCCAGCGCCGCCGGCAACTGCGGCACCGCCAACGCTTCCAGCGGTTGCCGGTGCTGGTCGGCCCACCGCTGCAGCGCGGCGCCCAGCTCCTGCCGGGCCTGCGCCACCGCGGCGGTGGCCGCCTCGTGCCGCTGCTCGGCCTCGGCGACCGCTGCCGTGGCCGCGGCGGCATCCTCGGCCGCCCGGGCGTGGACCTGTTCGGCGTCGGCCAGCTGGGTGGCGTGACCGCGCACCACCCGTAGGTCGTCGCGGCGGGCCGCCACCCGGGCCGAGACCGCGGCCG
>SLSW01000234.1 GCA_007130245.1 Micromonosporaceae bacterium | reverse complement strand
TCCGCCGAGAAACAGCGCGGGTTCAGGTCACCGAACCGGTAGCCCAGCCCGTGCAGCCGGTCCACCGTCGCCGACAGTTTGTTTCAGGTAGCCCAGGCAGCGGGCGAAGTAAGCCTCAAATTCGGTGTCGCCGCTGCCGCTCAGGTACGGGTTGGCGCGCGCCACATACCCGTACAACACCTCACCCGGCACCAGCTCGGTGACCAGAAACTCGTGCTCCCACTCCCGCAGTGTCGCGCATCCGCTCGAGCGGCTCGTAGTAGTCCGGGTCGGCAAGGTGTAGGTGAGCCCCATCAGGTCCATCCGGAACCCCTGCCACCTGCACCCTGTTCGATCGGGGACAGGAACAGCTGGCCGGTGGCGCCGGTGAGGATCCGGTCGAGTGTCAGCAGCACGCCGGCGGCGCCGGTGGCCAGTTCGGTGCTGAACCGCAGGGCGCCCGAGCCGAGGAAGCGTGCCCGGCCATCCGGGCCGGGTACGGCGTACAGGGCCAGTCCGGCTGCCAGCCGGACCGCGCGCTCCCGGGCCTCCGGATCACCGACGCCGGCCAGGTCGGCGTGCTCGGCGTGGACGAAAGCCAACCCGGCCAGCCCCTGGTAGAGCCCGGCCTCCATGGTCACCGGCTGCTCGGCGGCGGCCAGCACCGGGCCGAGCGCGGCGGTCACCCGCTCGTCGCCGCCGGCCTGCGCGTACCGGGTGAGCACCAGGCCGACGCCGGCCGACCCGATCGCCAGGTAGGGCATCAACCGGGTGCTGCGGTCGTCGTCGCGGAACAGCAGTTGCCCGCCCTCGTCCTGTCCCCGCTCCAGCTCGGCGTGCAGCAACCCGGTGCCGTCGTCGAGGAACCGCTTGTCCCCGGTGACCTGCCAGAGCTGGTGCAGGAACAGGGCCACACCGGCGCGCCCGTGCAGCAGCCCGGTCGGGTTGTGCTCGCCGAGCAGCGCCACCGGGTCGGTCAGCGGCAGCTGCTCGCCGAGGCGCACCGCTTCGGCGAGCAGGTCAGCCTCACCGGTGCGGGCGTGCAGCGCCAGCAGCGCGGTGCCGACCCCGGAGCTGCCCAGCCCCCAGCTGCCGGCCGTGCCGGTCAGCGGATGCGCCCGCGCGGCCCGCACCAGGTCGACCGCCTCGTCGAGATAGCCGTACTCGGCCAGCACCACCGCGATGCCGGTGACACCGACCTGCAACCCGGGCGGCAGCTGCTCGCGGCGCGCCAGCGCCTCGCGCCGCAGCCGCGCCACCAGCGGCGCGTCGACCGCCACGCCGGAGTGGTGCAGCGCGTGCAGGACGCCCGCCGCACCGTACGCCAGCGACCAGGTGTTGGATCCGTAACCCTCCGGGACCGACGGCCAGATCCGGTCCAGGTCGTCCGGGCTGGCGGTGGCGGCGAGTTCCCGCCTGACGCCCTCCCGCAACTGGGGCAGGTAGCCGACCGGGTCGGCGTCGAGCTCCTCCGGGCTCGGCCCGGTCGGCTCGGCGTCCGCATCGAAAGGCTTCACGGCCAGCTGCCATACGTCATCCGGCGGTGGGTAGCGCCGTCGCAGGTGGGCGGCGAGGTGGGTCAGCGCGGGCGGGTGGCGGGTCACCTGCCGCTGCAGCGGCGCGAGCAGGTGCAGCGCCACCACACTCAGGCCGTGCTCGTCGACGCCGATGCCCTCCCACGCGTTCGGGTCCGGCGGCGCGAACCCCGGCGCGGCCAGCTTGATGGGCGGTTCGTCAATGCGGTTGCACGCCTCGAAGTCCACCAGCCGCAGCCCGCCGTCCTCAGTGACCAGGATGTTGCGCGGGTTCAGGTCGCCGAACCGGAAACCCAGCTCGTGCAACCGGTCAAGGGTGTCCGACAGGCGGGTCAGCCAGCGACGGCACAGGTCGAAGTAGTGCGCGAACTCCGCCTCGCTGCTGCTGCCCTTGGCGTACGGGTTGGCGCGGGCGGTGTGGGCGAACAGCGGGGTGCCCGGCACCAGCTCAATGACCAGGAACTCGTGCTCCCACTGGCGCAGGTACGCTACCGGTTCCGGCGCCAGCCCGGGCGCGAGCTCGTGCAGCTTCTGCAGCACCTGATGTTCGCGCCGCAGGCGTTGCTGCGCGGTGCTGCCGTCCCAGTGGTATCCGGTGTGGGCGCGGGCCTCCTTCATGACCAGCTCCCGGCCGGAAGGGTCCATCGCCCGGTAGGTGCCGCCGGCGTTGCTCTGCGCCAGCGCCGCCACCACCCGGAAGTCGCCGATGCGCGGTCCGCCGGCGGAGGCCGCCGTCGATGGTGACGCCTCGACGAACGGGTCATCCACGCCTGGCGGCAGCACGAACCGGTGGGTGCGCACGTCCTCAACCAGATTGCCGGCGCCGTCGCGCACCAGCGGTAGCAGGGTGCCGTCCAGAGTCACCCGATCGCGGCGACGGAACGAGCCGTACCGGTAGTGCACCGTGCGGGAGTCGCGGAACCGCCGGTCGCTGAGGATGTACGGCCCGTCCTCGTCTGCGAGCCGGTCGGCCAGCTCCTCGAGCAGCCGGCGCGTGGTGGTATCGTCCGGTGGGTAGATCGCGCAGAACTTCCCCGCCTGGGAGCGTACGCCGTGCTTGTGCCCGATCTGCAGGAAAGAGAACTCGTCGGCCACGTGCTTGAACGGCACCCCGGCGCGGGCGCACACGGCGGCGACGGTGTCCAGCACTCGACCTGCGGCCTTCCGCGCCGCCGAGACGTGGATCTTCCAGCCCTGGTCCGGCCGTTCGCCGCCGGGCGGGTCCCAGGTCGTCCAGATCCCCTGCCGGGTCCGCGTCCAACCGGCGGGCGGCTCGGACGGGTCGTACTCGGGTCCGCCGCTGCGGAACCGGTGCAACGGCTCATAGTAGTCCTGGTCGGCGAACGTGCACCACAGCACCTTCACATCCACGACGGACCACCCTTCTCCCGCGGGCGTCTCCCGATAGCCGGGGCGGTCTAGGTATCACCCCGGGCCGCCCCGCCCACCGGGTCAGGTCCAGCTGGTGGTCACTGTTCCTCGATCGTGAAATCGGACAAGCTGGCCCAGTTGCTGAAGCAGCAGCCACCGGTGCGCGGAGTCGCGCTGTCCGGACCCTCCAGCTCCACGTCCTGCAGAGCAAGCACCTCCGCCATGACGGGTCACCTCCTTTCGTCAGCCGTCGCGTTGCCGACAGCCTAGGAAGTGCCACTGGACGTCGTATGGACGCGTGGTGAGCGCGCCGCGCCCCCTACGCACACGCTCTGGTCACGGCACGATCCGCTCCACGGCCGCACGGTCCCGCTCGGCCAGCCTGCGTCGCGCCCACTCGATGTTCTCCGGCGTCGGGTCACGGCCGGCCGCCACCGCGAAGTCCGCCGGGTCCCACGGCTGGTCGGCGCCGGTGCGCCAGCGACCGGGGTGGCCGCGCGCCCTGGCCCCCTCGGCGAGCCGCTCCGGGTCGATCTCGCGGTTGGGGAACCGTCGCAGGTACTCCCGCTCCAGCTCCTCCGTGCGCTGGTCGTGATGGACCAGCGCCGGGTCGGAACCGTGGCGCAGGGTGGTGTGCCGGGTCCGGTGCACCGAAGCGAGTTCGCGCAGCAGGTCACTGTCGGCAAGCGCGTTCGCCGGGACGCCCGACGTCGCGTGGCTGGTCCGTGCACCCATGCCCGGGTGCTACCCAGCCCGGCGCCGGGTCAACCATCGAACAGTGCGCTGCCGCGCCGGTATTCGTCCCAGCTCATGTTCCAGTCGGTCCAGCCGTTGCCGCGCTCAAACTGCCGCCGGGTGCCCTCGATGGTGACCGGGTCGCCCCATCGGTGGGTCAGGTCGAACAGCCACTCGGCGTTGTCGCGGGCCATGTTGATGCACCCGTGGGTGACGTCCTCCTCGCCCAGCTCGTCGCCGTCGCGGACCGTGGCGTGGATGAACTCGCCCCGCGTCGTGTACCGCATCGCGTAGTCGATGTCCAGCCGGTAGCCCTCCTCCGGGCCGAGCTCGTCGAAGGTGTCGAAGACGGTCTGTTCGTACTTCTCCATGATCACGAAGGTGCCGCTGGTGGAGGGGAAGTCGCGCCGTCCCAGGCTCACCGGGATGCTGCGCAGCACCTCTCCGTCCCTGCGCACCGTCAGCTGCCGGGTGGCGTTGTCGACCGACATCGTGATCTCCCGGCCGACCGCGAGGCTGACGTTCAGGTCGTTGCGCAGGTAGCGGTCGTCGCCCACGGGCAAGCCACCGGTGGTGAGCCGGTAGTGGATCTGGGTGCCGGGCTGCCAGAACTCCTCCGGCCGGTAGTGCACCTCCCAGCCGCTGCGCCAGTGCCACGTCCCCTCCTGCGCCGGCTCGGTGCGCACGTGCATGCGCCGCTCGACCTCTGCGCGGTACTCCTCCGGGATCGGCTGCGGACTGTTGGCGTCGTCCTTGAACTCGATGCGCAGCGGCATCGCCACCCCGACCACGTTGTCGGAGGCGAGGAAGCTGAACACCCGCACGGTGTTCGCCGGCTCGGGCATGGTCGTGAACTGGCTGGTGGCGATGACCGGTTCACCGTCCTGCGAGATCGCGGTCACGGTCGCCACGTAGGTGGTGTCCCACTCCAACTGGGCGCCCGGACGCCACCGGGTGCCGTCCGGGCTGAGCTCGCCGTCGACGTAGTTGCCGGCCAGGTCGGCCAGCTCCACCGTCGTCTCGACGGCGTTCTCGGTGGCGAACTCGATCGAGGTGGAGGTGACCACGTCGACGGTGTTGTCGGCCGGTTCCAGGATGGTCGCGGTGACGTGCTGGCCGTCCGGTCCGCCGGTGCCGCCACCGGCGGTACAGCCGGTTACCACCAGCAGCAAGGCGAGTGCGCTGACGACGGCGCGGGAGCCGCGGTGACGGGACCGGACAGGGGTATTCTGTGCTGCCATTCTCTTCCTCCGTGGGGGATGGTGACTATGGTGCCTCACCGGGGACGCGTGCCGCCGCCGGTGTGGCCGTTGTGCTAAGGTTTGTCCCGCTGCCGATTCCGGCGCCGCTAGCTCAATTGGCAGAGCAGCTGGCTCTTAACCAGCGGGTTCGGGGTTCGAGTCCCTGGCGGCGCACCAGCACCCGGCGAGGCCACCTGCCGAGGACGGGACATGAAGCTCAAGCTCGACCTGCACGACATCTACAACCGCGGTCGCGACATCGATCGGGCGCTGCAGGACATTATCGACGAGGCGGTGCGGACCAAGGCGCCGGTGGTAGAGATCATTCCGGGCAAAGGGTCCGGTGCGCTGAAGAAGCGGGTGCTGCGATTTCTGGAGCAGAAGGAGATCAAGGCCCTCTACCACCGGGTGGAGAAGGACTCCAAGAACTTCGGCCGCGTGTTCGTGCACTTCCGCTGGAAATAGAGCACCCGAACCGGGGGAGATCTTGGTCGATCGTGGCCCCGGTGAGGGCATGTAGCGTCCAAGATCGCGATGGGTGGCCATCGCGTCGCGTTCGGCGTCGTCGGGGTGGTCAGGGCGCGGTACGGTACAGGCGTGCGTGACCTCCCGGCCGTTACCTGCACGCGCCTGCGCTGCGCATTCGGTGACACGGTGGCCGCCGACGGCGTTGCCACCATCGTGATGATCATGGCCGGGGCGGCGTTCGCCGATTCCGTCTGAACCCCTCCGACCCCTCGAACCCCTCGAACCCCTCGAACCCCTCGAACCTCAGGAGGTATCCGTGGCCGACGAACAGAACTCCCGACCGCCCAAGGAGGAGGCCGCCGCGGCGCCGGACAAGGACAGCGACACGAACGGCAAGAAAGGCAAGGACGGCAAGGAACCGGCTGACGAACTGGTGGTGACCCGGCACTCCGTACGCGCCGCCGACGGCACCGAGCTCAACTACACCGCCACCAGCGGGCGGATCGTGCTGCGCTACGAGAAACACGACGACGACGAGAAGTTCGACGGCCACCAGCCCAAGGCCGAGATGTTCCTCACCTCGTACACCCTCGACGGCGCCGACGCCGACCGCCCGGTGACGTTTGCGTTCAACGGCGGCCCCGGCTCCTCCAGCGTGTGGCTGCACCTGGGGGTGCTCGGGCCGCGGCTGGCCGACTCCGGCGACGTCGGGTCGCTGACCCCGCCCCCGTACGACCTGGTGGACAACCCCCACACCTTGCTGGCGGCGTCCGACCTGGTGTTCATCGACCCGGTCTCCACCGGCTACTCCCGCGCCACCAAGGGCGAGAAGTCCAAGGAGTTCCACGGCTTCGGCGGCGACATCGAGTCCGTCGGCGAGATGATCCGGTTGTGGACCAGCCGCAACGGGCGGTGGCTGTCGCCGAAGTACCTGTGCGGAGAGTCGTACGGCACGCTGCGGGCGGCCGCGCTGGCGCGGCACCTGCAGGAGCGGTACGGCATGAACCTCAACGGTCTGATGCTGATCTCCACGGTGCTGGACCTGGGCCTGCTGCGCGGCAACGGTCACAACGACCACCCGTACGCGATGTTCCTGCCGACCTACGCCGCGATCGCCCACTACCACGGGCTGCACGGCGACCGGCCGCTGCGCGACGTGCTCGACGAGGCCGAGGCCTACGCCGCCGGTGACTATCCGTGGGTGCTCTCGCGCGGGTCGCGGCTGACCGCCGACGAGCGGGCGGCGGCGGTGGCGAAGCTGGCGGCGCTGACCGGGCTGAGTGAGGACTATGTGGACCGGGTGGATCTGCGTATCGAGCACATCCGGTTCTTCACCGAGCTGCTGCGGCACCGCCGCCGCACCGTCGGCCGGCTGGACGGCCGGTTCACCGGGTGGGACACCGACTACGGTCGCGAGCACTGGTCGGCCGACCCGTCCATCAACGCGATCATGGGTCCGTACACGGCCGCGTTCAACCACTACGTGCGCGCCGAGCTCGGGTTCGCCTCGGACCTGGCCTACGAGATCCTGTCCCGCCAGGTGCACCCGTGGTCGTTCAAGGAGTTCGAGGGCCAGAACATCAGCGTGGCCGACAAGCTGTCGGAGGCGATGCGGGCCAATCCGTACCTTCGGGTGCATGTGGCGTGCGGCTACCACGATGGCGCCACGCCGTACTTCGCGGCCGAGCACACCATGGCGCACCTGCAGGTCCCGCCGGAGCTGCGCGACAACATCGAGTTCCGCTACTACGAGGCGGGGCACATGATGTACGTGCACGAGCCGAGCCGCGTCGCGCAGGCCGCTCACCTCGCCGAGTTCGTCACGCGGTAACCCCCACCCCGCGCCGATCTTGCAGTTGTGCTCGACAAAATGCCGGGCTTGTACAGAAATTGCCGGTGCACAACTGCAAGATCGGCGCGAGAACGGGGGTCAGTCGCGGGCGAGGCGGCGCACCGCCAGGGCATAGGCCGCGACGGCGATGGCGCCGAGCGCCACCATCGCGGTCACATCGAGCCCGTCACCGGTCCACGGCGAGCGGATCGCGTCGACGGCCAGCCCGGTCGGCGTCCAGCCCGCCACGGTGTTCAGCGCGTCCGGCAGCACCCCGGGCGGCGGACCGCCGCCGACCACGAAGAAGGTGCCGAAGAACAGCAGCAGTCCCAGCCCCTGCGCGGCCCGGGCGCTGGGCAGCAGCGAACCGAGCAGCGCACCGATGCCGGCGAAGGCGATCACCCCGGCACCGAACCCGACCGCCACGCCGGCGACCGAGACCGGCGCCGCCAGGTCGAACCCGCTGTAGGCCAGCGCCAGCATCACCGCCGCGCCCACCACCGCCAGCACCCCCAGCACCACCATCTGCGACAGCGCCAGGGCGCCCGCCGGAAGCCCGGCGGCGCGGAAGCGGCGCAGCACGCCGCTGGCGCGGTAGCCGGCCAGGTGGGTGGGCGTGCCCATGAAGCCCATCGCCGCGATCGCCGCCGCCAGGTACGAGGTGACGTAGAACTCGGTGCCGGACAGCCCCACGAACACCGGATCGGTGTCGCCGCTGAACGATGCCAGCAGCAGCACCATCAGCAGCACCGGGAACATGAGGCTGACCACCAGCACCAGCGGTTCGCGGAACAGCAGCCGGATCTCGGTGCCGACCAGGTGTGCAGTCATGAGGGCTCTCCTTCGCTCAGCGCTCGGCCGGTCAACGCCAGGAAGACGTCCTCCAGCGACGGGTAGGTGGTGCGGTAGTCCGGCGGCACGGCACCGCGGGCGGCCAGCGCCGCGGCCACCGGCACCGCGGTGCCGCCCCGTCCGTGGACGGTGGCCCGACCGTTCTCGACGGTCACCGACTCCACCCCGGCCAGCTCCAGCAGGTGCCGCGGATCGTGGCCGTCGGCGGTGAAGGTGATCCGCACCGGCCCGCCCCGGGCGGCGGTCAGCGCGACCGGGCTGTCACACGCGACCAGCCGCCCCCGATCGACGACCGCCACCCGGTCGCACAGCGCCTCAGCCTCCTCCATGAAATGGGTGACCAGCACCACCGTGGTGCCGTGGTCGCGCACGCGGCGCACCAGGCGCCAGGTGTCGCGCCGTGCGGTCGGGTCCAGCCCGGTGGTCAGCTCGTCGAGGAACACCAGCTCGGGCTGTCCCAGCAGCGCCAGCGCCAGCAGCAGCCGCTGGCGCTGGCCGCCGGAGAGGTTGCCGTACGCCCGGCGGCGCAGCTCGACCAGGCCCCAGGCGTCCAGCGTGGCGTCGACGTCGGCGGCCACGCGCCGGGCGCGGGCGAACAGCCGGACCGCCTCGCCCACCCGCAGCCGCTCCGGCAGCGCGGACGACTGCAACTGGGATCCGGTGCGCCGGCGCAGCCGGGCGGTGTCGCGCGCCGGGTCGAGGCCCAGCACGTCCAGGCGGCCGGCGTCGCGGGTGCGCAACCCCTGCAGCATCTCGACGGTGCTGGTCTTGCCGGCGCCGTTCGGCCCGAGGATGCCGAAGATCTCCCCGCGACGTACCTCGAAGCTGACGCCGTCGACCGCGACGGTGCCGCCCCGGTAGACCTTGCGCAGGTCCTCGGCTCTGATGACGGTGTCCATACCGGAACGCTATGGTGGTGCGCCGCCGGCCGACGTCGGCCGAAGGTGGGCGACGGCGTACCACCTTGGCGGTATCGGCCCGTGATCAATTGCCGCCCGGACGGGTGAGCCCGGCCTGGTAGGCCAGCGCGGCGGCCTGCACCCGGCTGTCCACCCCCAGCTTGGTCAGCACCCGGGACACGTGGGTCTTGGCGGTGAGCTCCGAGATGCCCAGCCGGCCGGAGATCTCCCGGTTCGAGCAGCCCTGCGCGACCAGCACCAGCACCTCCCGCTCCCGCCCGGTGAGGGTCTGCACGGCCGCGGTGCCGGCTTCGCGTCCGCGGTCCATCCGCGCCGCCACCAGGTGGTCTACCAGCCGCCGGGTGGTGGTGGGGGAGATCACCGCGCCGCCGGACGCGGCCGCCCGTACGGCCGCCAGCAGCTGGACGGGTGGGGTGTCCTTGACCAGGAAGCCGGCGGCGCCGGCCTCCAACGCGTCGAAGGCGTTCTCGTCGGTGTCGAAGGTGGTCAGGATGAGCACCTCCGGCGGGTGCGACAGTGCCCGGATCATGCGGGTGGCCGCGATGCCGTCGCCGCCGGGCATGCGGATGTCCATCAGCACCACATCGAGCCGGTGGGACATCGCCAGTTCCACCGCGGTGCGCCCGTCGCCGGCCTCGGCGACCACCTCGATGTCGTCGTCGGCGTCCAGCAGGGCCACGAAGCCGGCCCGCACCAGCGCCTGGTCGTCGACCACCGCCACCCTGATCATGCGCCGGCCTCGGGCGTCTCCAGCGGGAAACGGGCGTGGACCCGGAACCCGTCGGGGCGGGGGCCGACGTCCAGCTGGCCGTCGTAGAGCGCCACCCGTTCCGCCATCCCGCGCATGCCCTGACCCGGCACGACCGGTAAGTCCGGCACCGGGCCGGCGTTGTGGATCTCCAGGTGCAGCGCGTCCGGCAGGTACGACACGGTGATGCTCGCCCGCGCCGTCGGGGCGTGCTTGACCACGTTGGTCAGCGCCTCCTGCACCACCCGGTAGGCGGCCAGGTCCAGCCCGGGCGGCAGCGGCCGCGCGTCGCCGGCGGTGGTGACCGAGGCGGTGACACCGGCGGCGGTGACCTGCTCCACCAGCCGCGGCAGCTCGCCGAGACCGGGCTGCGGTTCCGCCCGCGGGGCGTCCGGATCCGGGTCGCGCAGCACCGCGAGCATCCGCCGCATCTCCGACAGCGCCTGCCGCCCGGTGCGCTCGATCACCCGCAGCGCCTCTCCGGCCTCGGCCGGCCGGTTGTCGACCAGGTGGGCGCCGACCCCGGCCCGGACGGTGATGACGCTCATCGCATGGGCGATCACGTCGTGCAACTCCCGGGCGATGCGGGCGCGCTCGTCGGCCACCGCCCGGTCGGCCAGCTCGCGCCGGGCCTGCTGCAAGGCCACGGTCTTCTCCTCCAGCTGCGATGCGTGGGAGCGGCGTTCGGCCACCACGACTCCCAGCGCCAATCCCAGCACGAACATGACGGCGACGTATCCGATCTCGTGCAGGCTGACGCCGGGCCACCAACCCACCAGCACCGCGCCCACCATCCACACCGGTGCCACCAGCCCGATCGCGCGCAACCACAGCGGCCGCGGCCACGTCCCCAGCGCGTACAGCGCCACCAGGGTCGGCAGTGACTGGAACATGTGCGCCGGATGGCCGGCATCGACCCACAGCGGGTAGGCCACGCTGAACAGCAACACCACCACCAGCGGGTTGCGGTGCACCATCAGCAGTGGCACGGTGTTCAGCGCCAGCAGCGACGCGGTGAGGGCGGCCCGGTCGGGGTCAAGCCCGCCGGCCTGCAATGCGGACGCGCTGAACACGACCGTCATCACCGCGGTGACGGCCAGCGCGCGCCGGAACGAGTCGATCATCCAGTCGACACGTTACTGCGTGCGGCCGGTGGACCGGCCCCGGCCGGTCGGGTAGAAACAACACATGGCGCCCGCTCCGCACACCGCGGTGAAGCAGGAGCTGCTGGTGCGCTATCTGGACTTCTGGACGCCGTCAGCGTTGGGTTCGCCGCGCCCGGCGACCTATCTGGACTCCACGGTCTACGGCCCGCCGGCCGCAGTGCGGGTGTTCACCGAGTTCGCCGACCTGCTCGCCGGGCGGCAGCTGTGGATGCTGGTCGCCGGCGCGGCGTTGCCGCAGGCGAGCGTCGACGGCCTCCGGGTGGAGGCGGCGCCGCCCGACCTGGCCGGTGCGGTGGGGCGCGGCCCGGTGCTGGCGCACCTGACGGCTCCGGTCGACGCGGCGGTGACCGCGGCGGTGGCGGCCGCCCGCGCCGGCGAGCTGCTGCTGGTGAGCGAGCCCGACGGCGCCGGAGCCGACCGCGACGTGCGGCAGCCGCTGCACGACGCCGGGTTCGACCACGTGGTGGCGGTGGAACTGGTCGACGACGCCGGCCGGGCGGAGCTGGTGCGCTTCGCCACCGGCAGCATCAAGAGCCTGGAGCGGTTCAAGGACGAGCTGTGGGCGGTGGACCAGTTCGCCGGGGTGCGCTACCGCGACCCGACCGAGCCGGACGCCGTACCGCTGGACATCGCCAACGAGCCGCACCCGGGGCCGCTGCGCCGCGCCCTGCTGGTGCACCTGGCCGGCGGCCAGGCGCGCACCGTCAACGAGCTGCGTGAGTACGCCCTGACCCGCACCCTGTTCCGGCCGGCCGACGTGAACCGGGCGTTGACGCCGCTGCTCTCGCGCGGCGCGCTGGCGCGCGACCCGGAGCGGGGTCGGCTGACCGGCACCACCGTCATCCGGCTGGCGCGGTGAACGAGGCGACCCCCGCCCGGGTGCACGCCCACCTGCGGCGCATCTACGACGCGCCGACCGCGGGCGCGACCGCGGCGCGGCTGCTCACAATGGTCCGCGAATTCACCGCCCGGCACCCGGGGCTCGGGCGGCCGGCGCCCGGCCACCGGACCGGCTGCCACCCGGTGGGCGCCTGGCCGATCTGGTCGACGGTGACGAGTGTCGCGTCGAGGCCGACGGCACCGTCGAGGTGCCGGTGCCCGCCTACGGCGTACGGTGGCTGCGCGCACACTGACCTCGACGGGAGACCGGGGGTGTTCTGCGGGTGGAGCTTCGCACCGACATCGCGGTGGTCGGCGGCGGCATGGGTGGGGTGGCTGCCGCCCTGGCCGCCGCCCGCGCCGGCCGCGACGTGATCCTGACCGAGGACAGCGACTGGCTCGGCGGCCAGCTCACCTCGCAGGCCGTCCCGCCGGACGAGCACCCGTGGATCGAGCGGTTCGGGTGCAGCGCGAGCTACCGGGCGCTGCGCGACGGGCTGCGTGAGCACTACCGCCGCTGGTATCCACTGTCGCCGGCTGCCCGCGCCGACCCGCACCTCAACCCGGGCCGGGCGGTGGTGAGCGAGATCTGTGTGGAGCCGCGCGCCGGGGTGGCGGTGCTGGAGGCGATGCTCGCGCCCTACCGCACCGCCGGCCGGCTGCGGGTGCTGACCAACCACTGGCCGGTGGCCGTGCAGGTCGACGGCGACCGGGTCACCGCGGTGACGTTGCGGCGCGAGGACGGCGAGCAGGTGGACGTGGTCGCGCCGTTCGTGCTCGACGCGACCGAGACCGGGGCGTTGCTGCCGCTGTCGGGCGCCGAGCACGTCACCGGCGCCGAGTCACAGACCGAGACCGGCGAACCGCACGCGCCACCGGTGGCCGACCCGCGGAACATGCAGGCGGTGTCGTGGTGTTTCGCGATCGACCACCGCGCTGGCGAGGACCACGTCATCGACCGCCCGGCGTCGTACGAGTTCTGGCGCGACCACCGGCCGCCGGCGTGGTCCGGTCCACTGCTGTCACTGACCGCCCCGGTGCCGCGCACCGGCGAACCGGCCACGCGCACCTTGACTCCCAACCCTGGCGCCGCGGCCCCGGTGGTCGACCACCGCACTACCGGCGGGGACATGGAACTGTGGACGTTCCGGCGCATCGCCGCCCGGGAGAGCTTCGCTCCCGGCTTCCTCGACTCCGACATCACGCTGGTGAACTGGCCGATGATCGACTACTTCGAAGGGCCGGTTCACGCGGTGGCGCCGGACGAGGCGGCGCGGCACCTGGCCGGTGCGCGCGAGCTGAGCCTGAGCTTCCTCTACTGGCTGCAGACCGAAGCACCACGGCCGGACGGCGGCACCGGCTGGCCGGGGCTGCGGCTGCGCCCGGACGTCACCGGCACCGCCGACGGGCTGGCCAAACGTCCGTACATCCGCGAATCCGCCCGCATCGCGGCGCTGTCCACGGTGACCGAGCAGGACGTGGCGTACGTGGAGGGCGGGCCCGCCGGCCCGGCGCGGTTTCCCGACAGCGTGGGGGTGGGCAGTTACCGGATCGACCTGCATCCGTCGACCGGGGGAGACGGCTACATCGACGTCGCCTCGCGGCCGTTCGAGATCCCGCTGCGCGCGCTGGTGCCGGTGCGGATGCGGAACCTGCTGCCGGCAGCGAAGAACATCGGCACCACCCACATCACCAACGGATGCTTCCGGCTGCATCCGGTGGAGTGGACCATCGGGGAGGTGGCCGGCACACTCGCGGTCCACTGCCTTCAGTATGGGTACCAGCCGCAGCAGGTGGCCACCGACGCCGACCTGGTGGCGCAGTTCCAGTCGCGGCTGCGCGCCAGCGGGGTCGAACTGCACTGGCCCGACGTGCGCGGGTACTGACGCGCCGCGCCGGCCTGCGGTGCGTCAGCCCTTGACGCCGCCAGCGGTCAGGCCGGCCACGATGCGCCGCTGGAACACCAGCGCAATGATGATCATCGGAATGGTCACCACCACCGACGCGGCGGTGATGGTGCCGATCGGTCGCTGGAACTCCACCGCGCCGGTGAACGCGGCGATCGCCACCGGCACAGTCTGGGCGACCTCCGGGTTGCGCGGGGCGAACGTGCTCGCCAACAGGAACTCGTTCCACGCCAACACGAACACGATGATCGCGGCGGCGAACACGCCGGGCGCGGCCAGCGGGAAGATGATCCGGTAGAACGCCTGGAACGGGGTGGCACCGTCGACCTTGGCCGCTTCGGCCAGGTCCGCCGGGATGGAGGCGAAGAACGTGGTCAGGATGAAGATCGTCAACGGCAAAGTGAAGGCCGTGTACGGCAGGTACAGCCCCTCGTAGGTGTTGAGCAGCCCGAGCGTGCGCCACACCTCGTACAGCGGCGGCACCAGCGCCACCGGCGGGAACAGCGAGACCGCCAGCACCGCGGACAGCAGCAGGATCTTGCGCTTGAGCGGCAGGCGGGCGATGGCGTACGCGCACAGCGAGCCGATCGCGATGCACAGGATGGTGGTCATGCCGGCGACCACGAACGAGTTGCGCAGGTTGAGGTGGAAGTCCTGCTGGAAGACCGCGACATAGTTCTGCAGCCCGAACGGGCCGCGGAACAGGTTGGGATCGTTCAGGGCGGGGTCGCCCTGCTTGAGGCTGGTCATGATCAGCCAGAAGAACGGAAACAGGCACCAGAACAGGATCACGCCGAGCAGTGCCGTCTTGCCCCACATCCGCAGGGTGTTCATCCGGTTGAGCACGCGCTTCTCGCGCTCGAGTTCCTCCGCCCGGGTGTCGAGCGCGCGTTCCTGCACCGAGCCGGTCGGTGTCGGCGTCATGCTGGTCACCGCCGTCCTCCCTCCACGCCGCTGCCGATGACCAGGTCACGGCCGAGCAACCGTACGAAGATGATCCCGATGCCGAGCACGACAATGAAGGTCAGCGTCGACAGCGCGGCCCCGTAACCGGGGTTCGGAGTGCGCACCACGTACTGCTGCACCAGCATCGACAGCGACTCGGTGCCGAACGCGCCGCGGGTCATCACCTGCGGCAGGTCGTAGACGCGCAGCGCGTCCACGGTGCGGAACAGCAGCGCCACCAGGATGGCGGGCTTGAGCAGCGGCAGCGTGACATACCAGAACCGGGCGAACATGCCGGCGCCGTCGACGCGGGCGCTCTCGTACACGTCGTTGGGGATCGTCTGCAGGCCGGCGAGCAGCAGCAGCGCCACGAACGGCGCGGTCTTCCACACGTCGGCGAACACCACCGTGAAGGTGGCCCAGCCGCTCTGACCCAGCCAGTTGAAGTTGCCCAGGCCCAGCACGCTGTTGATGAACCCGGGCGTGACGTTGAACATGAAGAACCACATCTGGGCGGCGATCACCGTGGGGATGACCCACGGGATCAGGATCGCTGCCCGGGTGACACCCCGACCCCGGAACGCCTGGTTCATCAGCAGCGCGAATCCGAGGCCGATCAGGAACTCGGCGGTCACCGAGGTGACCGTGAAGATGAAGGTGAACTGGATCGAGTCCCAGAACCGGCTGTCGGTCAGCGCGCGGACGTAGTTGTCGATGCCGCCGAAGCCGATCGGCTGGCGGCGGGTGTAGAGGTAGAGGCTGAGCACGAACGCGTACAGCACCGGGAACAGCGCCACCATCGCCATCAGGATGATCGAGGGGGAGACGAACACCTTCCCCAGCGCCCGCTCGGACAGCCCCTGCCGTACGGGCCGGGGGCTGCCACGGCCACCGTTGCCCGACCGGGTCGGTCGACCCGGCGTGACGGTCGTCTCGGCCATGACAGCCCCCTTTCCGTGACGGTGCTAGTCGATCGTGCCTTCGAGGAACGTGCGGACGTTCTCGACGGCGGTGTTGATGTCGGCGTCACCGTTGTACGCCGGGAACAGGTTGTTCTGCATCTCCACGCTGATCTCGTTCCACGCCGGCGACGGCGGGCGCGCCCGCGCGTCACCGAGCACGTCGCCGAGCAGCGCCATCACCGGGTCGCCGGCCAGCGCCGGATCGTCGTAGACCGAGGCCATGGTGGGTGGCAGCGATGCCTCGGTGGCGAGCATCGTCTGCACCTCTTCGTTGGTGGCGGCCCAGACCACGAAGTCCTTGGCCGCCTCGGTGTTGTTGGAGAACGCGCTCACGGCGTTGTTGAACCCGCCCAGCGCCGAGATCGTGCCGTCGCCGGTGAAGGTCGGCAGCGGCGCGACATCGAAGTTGCCGTTGGCCGGGCTGCCCTCGTCGTCCTCGATCAGGGCGTATGCGTACGGCCAGTTCCGCATGAACACGGCGTTGCCGCCCTGGAACTCGTTGCGGGCCTCCTCCTCCTGGGCGGTGTTGAAGCCCGGGGCGAAGCAGGTGTCCAGGTTCTCGTTCATGAACTCGGTGACCTCGGCCGCGGCGGCGGTGTCGAAGGTGACCTGGGTCTGGTCCTCGTTGTACAGCTCGCCGCCGTTGCTCCAGTAGTATTCGAGCCAGTTGACCACGAAGCCCTCATACCGGGCGCCCTGGCCGACGAAGCCGGCGATGCCCTCCTCCTCGGCCGCCGACGTGGCGACCTCACACATCTCCTCCCACGTGGTGGGCGGCGTGTCGACCAGGTCGGTGCGGTAGTACAGGAATCCGGCGTTGGAGTTGTACGGCGCGGCCCAGAGCTCGCCGCCCCAGGTGGCGGACTCGAACGGACCCGGCAGGGTCACCGCCTCGATCTCGGCCCGCACGTCCTCCAGGCTCTCCAGCCAGTCGTTCTCGGAGTATTCACCGGTCCAGATCACGTCGACGCCGAGCACGTCGAAGCCGCTGCCGCCGGCCTGCAGCTCCAGCGCCTGCTGTTCGCGCTGCTGGTCGGCCGCCTCCGGCAGGACCTCGATGCGGATCGGGTTGTCCGGGTTCTGCTCGCTCCACATCTCGGCGATGCGCTGGTGGATTCCACCCGGCTGGGCCTCGGATCCGCCGATGGCCCAGACCATCTCGCCGTCCTCGTCGTCACCGGTCCCTGGTGTACACGCAGCGACCGCGAGGAGGGCCAGCACCCCCCCGGACGCTAACCACGACTTGTAACTTTTCATCGCTCTGTCCCCACTCCCAAGCGCGGCGTGACGCCGAGCTTGTCATTGTTTGCACACATCACTGGTGGTTCGGTCCGTAATGATCATCTAATCCCTGGCCGGGAGGGCTGTCCAGTGGCCCCTTCAGGGTTTCTGGTAACGATTGCGTAACCACACCGGCCGCTCAGGTGATGAGCCGGTATCCGCGCCGCACGATCGTCTGCACCAGGTCGGTGCCGCGCAGCAGGTTGCGCAGTCGCGAGACCGCCATCTCGACCGCATGGTCGTCGACGTCCGCCCAGGCCGGCTCCCCGCCACGGATCTCCGCAGCCGACAGCACCTGGCCGGGCTGGCGGGCCAGCGCCCGCAGCACCGCCAGCGGACCTCCGGGCACCGCGATGAACTGGCCGTCCAGCACCACCGCCTGGCCACGCACCTCCAACTGGTGTCCCCCCGCTGCCACCTGCAGCCCTCGCAGCGGCAGGGTTCTGAGCACCTCCTCGGCCACTTCCTCCTGGTACGGGCCTGCGGCCAGCCGGACCTGCACCCCGCGGGCGGCGAGTGGATGTGCGGTCTGCGATCCGAGCGCTACGCAGAGCACATCGCAGTTCAGGGCAGTTGCCAAGCTGTCCAGCCGACCCTCCCGTTCCGCATGGGCGACGACCTGCTCGGCGACCGGGGCGCCCACCAGCACCAGCGCGTCGACCTGCCGGCGAATGACCAGATCGCACAGCCGCCGTGGTGAGTACGACTCGGCCGGAGGCGCGGCGGTATAGGTGGGGGCCTCGATCACCCCCGCGCCGCCGGCGCGCAGCACCGCGCACGATTCCGTCAGCGACATCCGGTGGGTCTCGACCACGATCCGGCGACCAGCCAGCGGCTGGGCGGCCAGGAACCGTAACAGCTCCTCGGTGGTCTGCCCGTCGGTCGAGAAGATTCCGGTCAGGCCCAGCGCACGCAGGCTGTCGGCTGCCGCCGCATCGCGGGCCAGTAGACGCGCCGCACCGAAATGCGCGATCAGCGGTTGGGCCATGTGCCAGCGCCTCGCCGTGGCGACCCAGGCGCGCAGTCCTACGGCCGAGGACACCACCAGGTCGTCGCACCCGCCGGCCAGCAGGCGGGTGGTGGCCTCGCGCAACACCGGCTCATCCGGAGTGGCCACCGAGCGCGCCGCCTGGATGCCGACGGCGCGCGCGCCTACACTTTCGAGCAGCCCGGCGACCGGGTGACGTCGCTGGTCGCTGGCGACGACCACCGTGTAGCCGGCCAGCGGGGCGATGTCGGGCCCGGGTGTCTGCGCGTCGTGGGGGTCGGACAACTGGGTCCCCGGTCGGGTTGTCGATCTTGTGAGCTGTGTGCCGCTTGGGTTACGAAGGTGCGCACCCCATTGTGCGTACCGGGCCGTAGCGCAAGCATTCCTTCCACCGGCACCATCCCAGCGACGAAGGCCCACCACGATGTCTCCCCGCGTACGGACCGGCGCCGCCCTGGCGGTACTGGCGGCGATGCTGATGGTCACCGGCTGCGCGCGCGGCATCGCCGCCGGCGGAAACGGCGGCGCAGACGGCGGGGGCGAGCTGGCTGGCCGCACCATCGAAGTGGCCGGGATCTGGACCGGCGCGGAACAGCGGGCGTTCCGCACCGTGCTGGACGCCTTCGAGCGGCGCACCGGCGCCACCGTGCGTTACACGTCGGGCGGCGACGACCTGCCGGCGCTGTTGAACAGTCGGCTGGCCGGCGGCTCCCCGCCGGACGTGGCGCTGCTGGGCCAGCCGGGCGTGGTGGCCCAACTCGCGCGGCGCGGCGCGCTGGCGGAGTTGACCGGACCGGCCGCGGAGGCGGTGACGGCCAACTACCCGGAATTCTGGGTCGAGCACGGCAGTGTCGACGGTGCACTGTACGGGGTGTACTACAAGGTCGCCGACAAGTCTGTGATCTGGTACCGCCCGGAGGCGTTCGCTGAGGCGGGTGTGCAGCGGCCGCGCACCTGGCAGGAGCTGCGCCGCGTGACCCGGGCCCTGGCCGATGCCGGGGTCGGCACCATGGCGGTGCCCGGCGCCGACGGGTGGGTGCTCACCGACTGGTTCGAGAACATCTACCTGCGCCTGGCGGGTCCCGAGCGGTACGACCAGCTGGCCGCGCACGAGATTCCGTGGACCCACCCGACGGTGGTGGAGTCGCTGGAGTTGCTGGACGACTACTGGTCGGCCGACCGGGCGATCCAGGACAACCCGCTGCAGTTGACGTTCGTGCAGGCGGTGGCCGATGTGTTCGGGCCGGCGCCGAAGTCGTCGATGATCTACGAGGGCGATTTCGTGGCCGCCGAGGTCAACCGGCTGGGCACGGTCGCGGTCGGTGAGGGCGCGCGGTTCTTCGAATGGCCCTCGATCGACGGATCGCCGCCGGCGGTGGTGGTCGCGGGCGACCAGGCGGTGGCCTTCAACGACGGTGCGCACACGATGGCGCTGATCGCGTTTCTGGCCTCGCCGGAGGCGGCCGGGATCGCCGCGGCGCAGGGCGGCTTCCTGTCGGCGAACCGCAACCTGGACCGGTCCGTCTACCCCGACCCGGTGACCCGGCAGCTGGCGGACCGGGTCATGGAGGCGGACGTGCTGCGTTTCGACCTGTCGGACCTGACTCCACAGGCGTTCGGTGGCGGCACCGACGCCAGCATGTGGCGACTACTGCAGGAGTTCCTCGCGGGTGGCCTGGAACCCGCCGACCTGGCGGGTCGGCTGGAGGTCGCCGCCCAGCGCGACTTCGCCGCGGCGTACGAGATGGCACCACCCGGGGCGGGGGACGGCCGGTGAGCGCCCGCGCCCGTACCCACCGCCGCACCGCGGTGCTGTTCCTGGCGCCGACGGTGCTGATCGTCGGTGCGCTGGTGGCCTACCCGATCGTGTTCTCGTTCTGGATGAGCCTGCGCAGCGCCGACGGCTCCCGGTTCGTGGGCCTGGCCAACTACGTGGAGATGCTGACCTCGCCGGGCACCCGGCGCGCCATCGCCAACAACGCCGTCTGGGTGGTGGTGGCGCCCACCGTGGTGACCGTGCTCGGCCTGATGTTCGCCGTGCTCACCGATCGGGTCCGGCTGGTGAAGGCAGTGCGCCTGGCCCTGTTCATGCCGATGGCGATCTCGTTCCTGGCCGCTGGGGTAACCTTCCGGCTGGTCTACGACGAGGACCCGAACCGGGGTGCGCTCAACGCCGCGGTGGTGGCGGTGCACGACACGTTCGCCCCCGCCTCGCCGTACCCGGGGGCCACCGTCCGGGAGGGCTCGGGGCTGCGGGTTGTCGACGACGGCGCGGTGGTGACCCCGGGCACGGTGGCCGCTGGCGCGGTGGTGCGGTTGCCGCTGGTGGGACTGCCCGCGGACGCGGTGCCCGGGCACGCCGGCGAGGCGGTGCCGCCGGCGGCCGGCCCGGGGGTGCGTGGGCTGGTGTGGCGCGACTTCACCCCGGGCGACGCCGGTACACCCGGGGTGGTGGATCCGGGGGAGTACGGGCTGCCCGACGTGCTGGTCGAGGTGCTGCGCGACGGCGAGGTGGTCGCCGAGACGTACACCGACGCGTACGGCCGGTTCGTCGTGCCGGAGCTTGCCGGCGGCGGGTACTCGGTCCGGCTCGCCGCCGGCAACTTCACCGAGCCGTTCCGGGGCCTGACCTGGCTGGGTCCCGGGCTGGTCACGCCGGCCATCATCGGCTCGTACATCTGGATCTGGGCCGGGTTCGCGATGGTGGTGATCTCGGCCGGCCTGGCCTCGGTGCCGCGTTCGGCGGTGGACGCGGCGCGGGTCGACGGCGCCAGCGAGTGGCAGGGGCTGCGGCTGGTGACGGTGCCGTTCCTGCGGCCGGTGCTGGCGGTGGTCGCGGTCACGCTGGTCATCAACGTGTTGAAGATTTTCGACCTGGTGTTGGTCCTCGCCCCGGAGTCGGTGCAGCCGGAGGCCAGCGTGCTGGGCCTGGAGATGTATCACGCCTCGTTCACCCAGCTCAACACCGGGCTCGGCAGCGCCATGGCGGTGCTGCTGTTCGCGCTGGTGCTGCCCGGAATGGCCTGGCGCGCCCGGTTGCTGCGACGGCAGGAGCTGCGGTGAGCGCGGCGGGGACCGCGGGGACCGCCGGGACCGCGGCGGCGCCGGCGACGTTCGTGCGCACCGACGTGCCGCGGCTGCGTCCGGCGCCGACGGTGCCGTCCGGCCCGCCGCGGCCCGGCCTGGTGCGTCGCCTGTGGCGCCGGGCCAGCGAGGTGGTCACCCAGGTGACGGTGCTGGGGGTGACGGCGGTGTGGCTGCTGCCCACGCTGGGGCTGGCGATGGCCAGCCTGCGCACCGCCGGCGACAACAGCGTGACCGGGTGGTGGACGGCGCTGGCCGAGCCGAACCAGCTCACGGTGGAGAACTACGTGGCGTTGCTGTCCAACGAGACCATCCTGCGGTCACTGTGGAACACGGTCCTGATCACGGTCCCGTCGACCGTGCTGGTGGTGGTGGTCGGCGCGTTCGCCGCGTACGCGCTGACGTGGCTGGAGTTTCCGGGTCGGGACTGGCTGCTGGTGGTCCTGGTGGCGCTGATCGTGGTGCCGGTGCAGGTGGCGATCCTGCCCAACGCGCGGCTGTTCGACCTGCTGGGCATCTACGGGCACCTGGCGGGCGTGGTGCTGTTCCACGTCGCGTTCGGCCTGCCGCTGGCGGTGTTTCTGTTGCGCGGCTTCTTCCGGTCCATCCCGCAGGACCTGGTGGCGGCCGCCCGATTGGACGGTGGCTCGGAGCTGGCGGTGTTCGCTCGGGTGGTGCTGCCACTGTCCGGGCCGGCACTGGCGGCGCTGGCCATCTTCCAGTTCCTGTGGGTCTGGAACGACCTGCTGGTGGCGCTGGTGTTCGCCACCGCGGAGTCCGCCCCGATCACCTATGCGCTGCGCGAGCAGATGCGTGCGTTCTCGTCGAACATCGACGTGATCGGGCCGGGCGCCTTCCTGTCCATGTCCGTGCCGCTGATCGTGTTCTTCGCGTTCCAGCGCTATTTCGTGCACGGCGTCCTCGCCGGCTCCACCAAGTAAGGAGAGGCTATGAGCGTTCCCGACGTCGACCGGTGGTGGCAACGCGCCGCGTGTGCCGGCCGCGACCCCGCCTGGTGGTCCGCTGACAACCGCCCGATGTGGCCGACCGCGGTGCGATTGTGCCTAGATTGTCCGGTACGCGCTACTTGTCTGGCTGATGCGGTCCGGCAACGCGACAACGGCGTAATCCGCGGCGGCATGCTGCTCGCCGACGCCTCACGTGGCTACACCATGGTGCCGCTGATCTGCACCAACTGCGGGGTGCGGCCGGTGCGCCTGACCGGTAGTGGTGGAGTGCCGCGTTACTGCGGGCGGGCCTGTCAGATGGCCCGCCCGGCCACCCCGCCCCCGGGGGTGCACCACGGCACCGGCGGACCCGTCGCCGCCACCGCGCGTCCCCTCCGGCAGCCGGCGGTGCCGGCCCGATCGTGAGGCCTGGTGCCCCGCGACCGTGGCCCGGGTCGTGGGCTCAGGGCACCGGGTGCACCGGAACCGCGGCGCCGGTGGTCGGCCCGGACTCCGGGCTGGCCAGGAACCGGATCGTCCCGGCGACCGCGGTGGGGGACACCCAGCGGGACCGGTCGGCGTCCGGCTGGGCGGCACGGTTGGCCGCGGTGTCGATGGTGCCGGGCAGCACCGTGTTGCAGCGCACGCCCGCGTCGGCGTACTCGACGGCCACCGCGTTGGCGAACGCGAGCACCGCGGCCTTGGCGGTCACGTACCCGGCCGCGCCGGCGAACGGGCGCACCGCGGCCCGTGCCGACACGCACACCACCGCCGCCGGTCCGCTCGCGACCAGGTGCGGCAGGGCGGCGGCGGTCACCAGGTAGGTGGGGCGCAGGTTCAGCCGCAGCAGCGACTCGAACTCGTCAACCGGGGTCTCGTGGATCTTCGTACCGGCGGCGAAACCTCCCACGAGGTTCACCACCGCCCGAAACGGCGCCCGGTCGTCGCCGGCCGCCGCCGCCACCGCCTCGTCCACCGCGGCCGGGTCGGTCAGGTCCGCCACCACCGGAACCACATCGTCCGGCAGGTCAGCTCGGGTGCCGGGCCGCACCGGCGCCACCACCCGCCAGCCGGCTTCACGGAAGGCGCTGGTCACGGCGCTGCCGAGACCGCCGGTCGCCCCACTGATCAAAACGCTTGCCGTCGGCATGCCCGCACCTTAGCCCGTTGCGGTAGCCGGATGAACCGGGCACGCGGTGTGCGCGTGGTTAAAGGTGACCGGGATCGCAGCCCGCCAGTGGTCCCGGTCACTGCGTGTAGCAGCCCCGCGTGGTGTGATGAATCGGGCGAAGTAGTGCAAGCATGGCGACCTTCAGCCAGTACCCAGGTTCGCGTGACAATCTTGCCGTCATTTCGGGTGTAGTTCGGTGGCAACGAGGAATCACGTAAGCGCGTCAACTGTTGTGTAGAGGTCAGCACCACTACAGAGGCCGATACCGCGGGGGAGGAGACCAGGCGTGGAGGCGATGGTGATTCGAACCGATGAGGTCGCCGAAGAGCGGGACCTGGTCGGCGTGTACCTGCATGAAATCTCGCGCACGCCGTTGCTGGATGCGGCCAAGGAGGTCGAACTCTCGAAGGCGATCGAGGCCGGTCTCTACGCTGCGCATCTGCTGGCCACCGATCGGGTGCCCGACGGCGTGACGCCGGCCGAGCTGCGGCAGCTGATCGCCGAGGGGGAACGGGCCAAAGACCTGTTCATCCGCGCCAACCTGCGGCTGGTCGTGTCGATCGCGCGTCGCTACGTGCGGTCCGGCATGCCGATGCTCGACCTCATCCAGGAGGGCAACACCGGTCTGGTGCGCGCGGTGGAGAAGTTCGACTACGAGCGTGGGTACAAGTTCTCCACGTACGCCACCTGGTGGATCCGCCAGGCGATCTCGCGGGCGATCGCCCAGCAGGAACGTACGGTGCGGCTGCCGGTGCACCTGGTGGAGGACGTCAACCGGATGCGCAACGTGATCCGGCAGCTGACCCGGGAGATGGGCACCGATCCGCAGCCGGAGCAGGTGGCCGACGCGCTGGGTGTGAGTGTGGAGCGGGTCAACGAGCTCAAGCGCTGGTCGCAGGACACGGTGTCGCTGGACACTCCGGTCGGCGACGACGGGGACACCAACCTCGGTGACCTGGTGGCGGACTCCGACGAGCCGTCGCCGGAGGACATGGTGCTGTCCGGGTTGGAGCGTCAGCGCATCGAGAGCCTGCTCAACCACCTCGACGACCGGTCGGCTGGCATCATGCGCGCCCGCTACGGCCTGGAGGACGGTCGGGAGCACTCGCTGACCGAGGTGGCGTCGCGGTTCTCGCTGTCGCGCGAACGCATCCGGCAGCTGGAGATCCAGGCGCTGGGTCGGCTGCGGGAACTGGCCCGTGCCGAGGGCCTGCAGGCCGCCTGATCACCTCGGCGTTGATCTAGGGCTTGTTCACGTGATTTGAGATCACATCACGTGAACAAACCCTAGATCAACGCCGGAGTTCGCGCTTGGCCAGCGACATCTTGTGGACCTCGTCCGGGCCGTCGGCCAGCCGCAGCGACCGGGCCGCCGCCCACAGCATCGACAGTGGCCAGTCCTGGCTGAGCCCGCCGCCGCCGTGGACCTGGATCGCCTTGTCGACCACCCACTCCACCGCGGACGGAGCCGCGATCTTGATCGCCTGGATGTCCCGGTGCGCGGCCCGGTTGCCGTACGTGTCGATCAGCCACGCCGTGCGCAGCACCAGCAGGCGTACCTGCTCGATGCGCACTCGCGCCTCGGCGACCCAGTCCCGCACCACACCCTGCTGTGCCAGGGGCTTGCCGAACGCGACCCGTTCGGCCGCCCGGTCGCACATCATCTCCAGCGCCCGCTCAGCCATGCCGACCAGGCGCATGCAGTGATGGATGCGCCCCGGCCCCAGCCGGGCCTGGGCGATGGCGAACCCGTCGCCCTCGCCGCCGATCAGGTTCGTCGCCGGCACCCGTACGTTCGAGAACAGGACCTCCGCGTGACCGCCGTGGGAACGGTCGGTGAACCCCATGACCTGCAGCCCGCGTTCGACCGACACGCCCGGCGTGTCCCGGGGCACCAGGATCATCGACTGCTGGCGGTGCCGGTCGGCGTCCGGGTCGGTCTTACCCATCACCACGAAGATCTCGCAGTGCCGGCTCATCGCCCCGGTCGACCACCACTTGCGCCCGTTGATGACGTAGTCGTCGCCGTCCCGGGCGATCACGGTGGCGACGTTGGTGGCGTCCGAGGATGCCACGTCCGGCTCGGTCATGCAGAACGCGGAGCGGATGCGCGCCGCCAGCAGCGGCTCCAGCCACCGCTGGCGCTGTTCGTCGGTGCCGAACTCGGCCAGCAGTTCCATGTTGCCGGTGTCCGGGGCGGCGCAGTTGAGCGCCACCGGCGCCAGCGCCGGGCTGCGTCCGGTGATCTCGGCCAGCGGCGCGTACTGCACGTGGGTCAGGCGGCCGCCGGCCGCCGGCGGCAGGAACAGGTTCCACAGGTCGCGGCGGCGCGCCTCGGCCTGCAATTCGGCCACCACCGGCGGCGCCTCCCAGCTGCCCTCGGCAGCCGCCTGCCCCACCTGATCAGCGAAGACCGGCTCGGCCGGGTAGATGTGGCTGTCCATGAACGACAACAGCTGCTCGCGCAGCGCTTCGGTGGCGGGATCGTAGGCGAAGTCCATGGCGCGGCTCCTCAGCCGGTCGGGCCCCGGGTGCCGCGCAGCGCGTCCAGGCCCATCTCGACCAGCGGCGGCACCAGCGTGCCGATGCGGTCGAACCCGTCGCCGACGGTCTTACCGAGGGTGTATCGATAGTGGATTCCCTCCAGGATCACGGCGAGCTTGAACGCCGCCATCGCCACGTACCAGTCCAGTGTCGACAAATCGGTGCCGGTGCGGGCGGCGTACCAGGAGATGAGGGTGGCACCGTCCGGGAAGCCGTGGCGGGCGCCGACGCCCTCGACCACCGGGTTGTCCTGGGCCGTTAGCCGGTCCCAGTAGACCAGCAGCAACCCGAGGTCGGTGAGCGGGTCACCGAGCGTGGACATCTCCCAGTCGAGCACCGCGCTGATGCTCGGGTCGGCCGGGTTGCGCACCAGCACGTTGTCCAGCCGGTAGTCGCCGTGCACGATGGCGGCCGGGCCGCTGTCCGGCACCTCGTCGGCCAGCCGCGTAGCCAGTTCGTCTATGCCGTCGACGTCACGGCTGCGGGAGGCGGCCAGCTGCGTGGTCCAGCGGCGCACCTGCCGGGCCAGGAAACCATCGGGCCGGCCGAAGTCGGACAGGCCCACCGCCGCCGGATCGACCATGTGCAGGTCCGCGAGGGTGTCGATGAGCCGGCGTGCCAGCCGTTGGCGCGCCGTGTCCGACAGCGCCGCGGTCTGCGTGGCGGTGCGGTAGACGGTGCCCTCGACCCGCGACATCAGGTAGAACGGCGCGCCGAGCACGTCCGGGTCGCTGCACAGCAGGATCGCCTCCGGCACCGGCACCGGGGTGCCGGCCAGCGCGGAGATCACCCGGTACTCGCGGGCGACGTCGTGGGCGGTGGCCAGCACGTGCCCCAGTGGCGGGCGGCGAAGCACCCACTCGCGCGCGCCGTCGGTCACCAGGTAGGTCAGGTTGGAGCGTCCGCCCTCGATCAGCTCACCACGCAGCGGCGCGCCGGCCAGGTCGGGTCGCGTGCGCGTCAGGAATCCGGCGAGCCGGTCCAGATCGAGTCCGGGGGGGTGCACGACGGTGGATCCTCCCTTCCCCTGCCGCGGTGTCCGGCTGCGCCGCCGAAGTGCCGACCGGCTCGTGACCAAACTGCGACGTAACGGGGCGATTATCAGCCGTATGATCCCTTGCCTGTTGGGTGGTCACACCATAACCTGCCGGTAACTTGTAAGGCTCGGTGTGACTCAGTAAACTACCACTGTTAGTTTAACTGGTCACAACGAACCCGCACCCCCTCCGCTCCGGGAGCCCCCGCGATGTTGCAGGTGCACAACCTCGAAGTCGTCTACGACGACGTCATGCTCGTGCTGCGAGGCGTGAGCATCTCGGTCGCCCCCGGTCAGATCGTGGCCCTGCTCGGTGCCAACGGCGCCGGCAAGAGCACGCTGCTGCGCGCACTGACCGGCCTGCTGGACGTCCACCACGGCAAGATCACCCGCGGCTCGGTGGACCTGGACGGGCAGCCGGTGGGTCACCTCCGGCCGGCCCAGCTGGTCACGCGGGGGATCACCCAGGTCATGGAGGGCCGGCGCATCTTCGCCGAGCTGACCGTGGAGGAGAACCTGCGGATCGGCGCCCACACCAATCCGCGCCAGTTCAAGGAACGGGCGGACCGGGTGCTCACGCTGTTCCCGGTGCTGGCGGATCGGCGGCGCGATACCGCCGGCTACCTGTCCGGCGGTGAGCAGCAGATGCTGGCGATGGGCCGGGCGCTGATGGCCAACCCGCGCTACCTGCTGCTGGACGAACCGAGCCTGGGGCTGGCGCCGCGGCTGGTGGACCAGGTCCGGGATCTCATCGTCGCTATCAACGAGACCGGCACCGGGGTGCTGCTGGTGGAGCAGAACGCCACCATGGCGCTGTCGATCGCCTCCCACGGCTACGTGATGGAGACCGGCAAGGTGGTGCTGGACAAGCCCGCCAAGGAGCTGCTCAGCGACGAGGACGTGCGCGAGTTCTACCTGGGGCTGGCCGGAACCGACATGGCTGGCGGGACCGGACGCCGGTCCTTCCGCGAGGTCAAACACTACAAGCGACGGAAACGGTGGCTGTCATGACGCGGGCCGAGTCCGACATCCTGCGCTTCTCCGACGTGAAGCTCTCCTTCAGCGGTGTGAAGGCGATCGACGGCATAAGCTTCACGGTCGGGCGCAGCGAGCTGTTCGCGATCATCGGACCGAACGGCGCCGGCAAGACCTCGATCTTCAACGTGCTCTCCGGCGTCTACCGGCCGGATGCCGGTGAGGTCTCCTTCGACGGGCAGGCGTTGCTGGGCAAACGACCGCACCAGATCGCCCACCTCGGCATCGCCCGCACCTTCCAGAACGTCGAGCTGTTCGCGAACCTGACGGTGCTGGAGAACGTGATGCTCGGCCGACACCACCACATGCGGTACGGGCCGCTGTCGGCGTTCTTCTGGCTGGGCAGGGCCCGCCGCGAGGAGATCACGGCCCGCGCCAGGGTCGAGGAGATCATCGACTTCCTGGAACTGGAGCAGTGGCGCCGGTTCCCGGTGGGTCTGCTCCCGTACGGGGTTCAGAAGCGGGTCGAGTTGGGCCGGGCGCTGGCGATGGAGCCGAAGCTGCTGCTGCTCGACGAGCCCGTGGGCGGCATGAACGTCGAGGAGACCGAGGACATGGCCCGGTACATCCTCGACATCCGTGAGGACCTCGACATCCCGATCATCCTGGTCGAACACGACATGGGCCTGGTGATGGACCTGGCCGACCGGGTGCTCGTGGTCGACTTCGGGCGTCCCGTGGCCACGGGCGTGCCCAGCGAGATTCAGAACCATCCCGACGTCATCCGTGCCTACCTGGGGGAGGTGCAGTCCACATGACCACCACCACCGCACCCGCACCGCAGACCACCGCCGAGCGGCAACCGACGACCACGACCCTGGCCACCCGGATCCGCGACCGGGCCGCCACCCAACCGGACCAGGTCGCCATGCGGCACAAGGATCTGGGCATCTGGCGGGAGATCACGTGGGCCACGTACTGGGACACCGTCCAGACCGTCGGGCACGCCCTGCTCGACATGGGCGTCGAGCCCGGCGACCGGGTGGCGATCCACTCGGAGAACCGGCCCGAGTGGCTGGTCACGGACATCGCCACGCTGGCCGCGCGCGCGTCCACGGTGGGCCTCTATCCGACCAACCCGGCCGCCGAGGTCGCCTACCTGCTCAGCCACTCCGGCGCGAAAGTCCACGTGGTTGAGGACCAGGAACAGCTGGACAAGGCGCTGGCGGTGTTCGACGACTGCCCGGAACTCACGCACATCGTCTACGTCGATCCGCGTGGGATCAAGGGTCGCTACCAGCACCCGGCCCTGATGAGCTGGGACGAGTTGCTCGCACGGGGCGCCGCACACCGGCAGGCACACCCGGACGCGCTGGCCGAGCGGATGGCGGAGGCTGCGCCCGACGACATCGTCACCATCATCTACACCTCCGGCACCACCGGCCCGCCCAAGGGCGCGATGCTCACGGTGGCCAACGTGGAGTTCGCGGTGAACACCCATGCCGCGGGCACCGGCTTCGCCAACCCGCCACCCGGACCGTACGACATGCTGCTGTCCTACCTGCCGCTGTGCCACGTGGTGGAGCGCACCTTCACCACCTGGTTCAACGCCGGCGCGGGCATCCAGGTCAACTTCGCCGAGTCGATCGCCACCGTGCAGCCCAACCTCGCCGAGATCCAGCCGACGATCCTGTTCTCGGTGCCGCGCATCTGGGAGAAGATGCTGGCCGGCGTGCAGATCCGGCTGGCCAACGCCACCCTGCCCAAGCGGGTGACAGCCAGGTTCTGGTTGAAGGTCGCCGATTGGATCGGCGACACGCTGGTGCGCACCGGGGGCAGCCACACGGTGGCCACCCGGCTGGTGTACGCCGTCGGGTGGGTGTGCTGGTACCGGGCGCTGCGCACCCGGCTCGGGATGCGCCGGGTCCGTGCGGCGGTCTCCGGCGCGGCCCCGATCGCCCCGGAGGTGCTCAAGTTCTTCATGGGCATCGGCGTGCCGATGTACGAGGCGTACGGCATGACCGAGAACGCGGCTATCTCCACCGCCAACCAGCCGGGTCGCGTCAAGCTCGGCACGGTCGGCGAGCCGCTCGGCGACGCGGAGGTGCGCGTGGCCGACGACGGCGAGATCCTGGTGCGGCATCCCGGCGTGTTCGCCGGCTACTTCCGCGACCCTGAGGCGACCGCGCGCACCATGACTGACGACGGCTGGCTGCGCACCGGGGACATCGGCGAGTGGATCGACGGCACCCACATCAAGATCACTGATCGGGCGAAGGACATCATCATCACCGCGGGTGGTAAGAACATCGCCCCGTCCGAGATCGAGAACGCGCTGAAGACCTCACCGTTCCTGAAGGAGGTCGTGGTCATCGGCGACGGCCGGCCGTACCTGACCGCCCTGATCGGCATCGAGTTCGACACGGTGGCGGCCTGGGCGCAGCGACGGAAGCTGGACTTCACCACCTACCGGGATCTGTCCGAGAAGCCGGAGGTGATCGAGCTCGTGCAGTCGCTGGTGGACGAGGTCAACCAGCGCTTGGCCACCGTGGAGCAGATCAAGAAGTTCCGGATGCTGCCCAAGGAACTCGACCATGAGGATGGAGAGTTGACCGCCACCCAGAAGGTCAAGCGGGGCGCACTCGCCGAGCGGTTCGCCGACCTTGTCGACGACCTCTACCGCAACCGGGACCGCTGATGATCGAGCTGTTTGAAGCGGTCTTCCGGGGCCTGGGCCAGGGCAGTGTCTACGCCCTGATCGCGCTCGGCTTCGTGATCATCTACAAGTCGAGTCACGTGATCAGTTTCGCGCAGCCGGGTTTCATGATCGCCGGTGTGGTGCTCGTGACCTACCTGGTGGAGCTGCCGGGGATCGGCTTCTGGGTGGCGGTGCCCCTCGCGACCCTGTTGACCGGACTGTTCGCGCTCGGGATCGAACGCGCAGTGATCCGACCGATGGTCGGCCGGCCGATCTTCGCCATCGCCATCATCACCATCGCCCTCGACATCCTGATCCGGACGGTGGCGCACGCCTATCTCGGCATCAACGTGCGCCACGTGCAGGATCCCTGGGGCCTGCGCACGATGTCGCTCGGCCCGCTGACCGTGCAGCAGCGCCATCTCGCCGCGGTGCTCGCGGCGGCCGCCCTGGTGGCAGTGCTGTTCCTGTTCTTCCGGTACACCCGGATGGGCCTCGCGATGCGGGCGGTGGCCCAGGACCAGGAGGCGGCGCTGGCGCAGGGTGTCAGCGTGGGTGCGGTGTTCGCGATGTCGTGGGCGATGGCCGGCGGGCTGGCCGCGGTGGCGGGCAGCTTCGCCGCCTCCGGGCGCAGCGTGGATCCGCTGTTCTGGCTGATAGCGCTGACAGCGCTACCGGTGATCATTCTCGGTGGCCTGGACTCCCTGCCGGGGGCGGTGGTGGCCGGACTGGTGATCGGGGTGGCGCAGGCGCTGACCCAGAGCTACCCGCACTGGGTGTCCTTCCTCGGCACCAACGCGTCGGTCATCGTGCCCTGGCTGGTGATGATCCTGGTGCTGGTGGTCCGGCCGTACGGCCTGTTCGGCACGAGGGAAGTGGAGAGAGTCTGACGTGTTGACCCGAGACCCCACCACGAGCAGGCCGCTGCTGCACACGTCGTACCGCAGCGACATGGCGCTGTTCGATACCCGGACGAAGCGCAATGCGGTGGTGCTGATCGTGCTGTTCGGGCTGTCCCTGCCGCTGCTGCTGCCGGACCCGGACCTGCGGCTGCTGTCCACGGCGAGCGTGTTCGCCATCGGCGCGATCGGGCTGGGCCTGCTCACCGGCTCGGCCGGACAGATCTCGCTGGGCCACGCGTTCTTCCTCGGGGTCGGCTGTTACGCCGCGGCGGTGATCAGTGGCGACCCCGACGGGCGGGCCATCGGCTTCGGGATCACCGAGATCCTCATCTGGTTGCCCGCCGCCGGCCTGGTCGCCGCCGCCGTGGGGGTGCTGATCGCGCCGCTGGCTACCCGGCTGCGCGGGTTGTACCTGGCCATCGTCACGCTCGGGCTGGTCTTCGTCGGCGAGCACCTGTTCGAGCAGTGGCGCGTGGTCACCGGCGGTGCCCGGGCGGGGCGCCCGGCCCCGGAGCCGGTGCTGTTCGGCTACCCGCTGCACGTCGACGGGCTGTTCACCCGTCAGCAGCAGCTGTTCTGGCTGATGTTCGTGCTGCTGGTCATCTTCGCGCTGCTGGCGCGCAACCTGTCCCGCTCGGCGGTGGGCCGGGCGTTCAACGCCGTACGGGACCGGGACATCGCCGCCGGGGTGATCGGGGTGAACCTGGTCAAGTACAAGACCATCGCCTTTGCGATCTCATCGTTCTACGCCGGCTGCGCCGGGGCGCTGCTCTACGTGATCATCGGCCATGTGAACCCGACCGAGTTCAACCTGCTGTTGTCGGTGCTGTTCATCGCGATGGTGCTCGTCGGGGGCGTCGGCACGATCTCGGGCGCGATCGCGGGGGCGTTCTTCATCACGTTGCTGGGCCGCTTCACCGAGCAGGTCGGCCCGATGCTGCCGCTGATCAGCGCCCGGTCACACGAGACCCCGAACGTGTTTCAGATGCAGAACGTGCTCTACGCCCTGCTCATCATCGGATTCCTGTTGTTCGAACCCCGAGGCCTGTTCGGGATCTGGTTCCGGATCCGGAACTGGTGGAAGGCGTTCCCGTTCTCCTATTGACAAATTGACAACGAACTAGAAGGGAAACGAGCAATGAGACGATTGGCATCCGTGGGTGCCGCCGCCACCGTCCTGGTGCTGGCACTCACCGCGTGCCGGGCTGATGATGATCCCGGCACCAACGGCATCGAGGGCCTCGACGTCGGTCCCGGCGTCACGGAAGAGCCGTGTCCGGACGCGGTCAACGAGGACAACGGCTGCATCTACCTCGGCATCCTGTCCGACCTGAGCGTGGGCCCGTTCGCGCCGCTGGCGGTGCCGCTGACCGCGGCGCAGGAGGCGTTCTGGCAGCGGGTCAACGAGGAGGGCGGCCTGACCGCCGAGGGCCTGGACATCGCCTTCGACGTGGACGTCGTGTCCTACCAGCGCGACACGCAGTACGACCCGACCGAGCACAGCCGGCTGTATGAGGAGATCAAGCCGAACATCCTGGCGCTCGCGCAGACACTGGGCTCGGCGACCACCGACGCGATCCTGCCGGACATGCAGGCCAGTGACATCATCGCCGCCCCGGCGGCGTGGAGCTCGCTGTACGCATTCGAGGAGGTCATCCTCGAGTCGGGTGCGAACTACTGCATCGAGTCGATGAACGCGGTCGACTACGCGGTGGAGGCGCACGGGATCGAGACCGTGATGGCGGTGCACTACGAGGACGACTACGGCGAGGACGCCGCCGCCGGGGCCAAGATCGCGGCTGAGGGGCACGGGATGGAATTCATCTCGGTGCCCACGCCGATCGGGCAGGACAACCAGGCCGAGGCCGTCGGCCGGGTCCTGGCCGAGCAGCCGAACCTGGTGATCATCACCACCGGCCCGGCCGAGATGGCCGCGATCGTGGGTGGCACCGCCGCCCAGGGCTTCACCGACGTGCGGTTCATCGGCACCAGCCCGACCTGGAACCCGGCGCTGCTGGCCAGCCCCGCGGCCGAGGCGCTGGTCGGCCTCTACGAGCAGACCGGCCCGTGGACCGACGGCTTCGACGGCGACACGCCGGGCCACCAGGCCATGCGCGATGCGCTCGGCGAGGTGGACACCGTCAACGACGGCTACACCTCCGGCTGGATCTGGCAGTACCCGATCAAGGCCGCGCTGGAGGGTGCGCTCGCCGATGGTGACCTGACCCGGTCCGGGGTGCGCGCTGCGGCCGCCTCGCTGACCTCGGTGGACTACGAGGGCATGCTGCCGGCCGGGGCCGGCAACTTCGCCGACGGCCCGGACGGGCAGCTGCGGGCCAACACCATCAACCGGCCGGATCCGGAATCGCCGACCGGGGTGTCGGTCGCGGTGGAGCTCACCTCCTTCCCGACCGCGGAGGCCTACGAGCTGACCCAACCCTGTTACGAACTGCTGGACGACTGACGCGACACGTCGCGGCGTGAGCAACGGCGCACTGATGTGCCGGTGATGCCGTAGGAGTGTTCCGAGTGGCCGGGGCGCCGGAGAGGCGCCCCGGCCATCGCCGTGTCCGGGGGGAGAATCCGCTGTCCACGGGTGGTGACCGCCGCAAATCCAACTCACATATCTGGACATAACAACAAGATCTTGCGACCTGGCACTTCGCCACCCTTCCCTTACACCTGTGGCGTGCTGCACACTGGCGTCAGCTGAGTCACCACTAAGGAGGCTGCACAGGTCGGATTCGCTACAGCGTCGTAGCTACCGCACACACAGATCGGCACCCGGGCGGCCACCCGGATGCCGATCGACGAAAACTCCCCAGACCGCTCGCCAGCAGACAGGGGTTTCGAGATGGAAGGTAGCAGTAACCGCACGCCGGACCAAAGACGGCGTGACCGATCCGTTACGTTCCACCGCGCCGTGGTTCTCTACCAGGCCGCTGGCACGGTGGTCACGACCGCGTTCTTCGAGTCGGCCGGGCGCCGGTATCCCATGGCCGAGCTGCACTCGCTGCGCCGAATCGAGCACAGCAGCCTGTGGCAGCCGCGGGCTTTTGAACTATGGGCCAGGTACCGCGGGCGCCTGGTGCGCCTCTACCGCAGCCGCAAGGCGCACGAGTTCGGCAAGGTGTGCCGGGCACTGGTGCGTGCCCGGGAGCACGCCGGCCTGGACACCTGACTGACCGGGCTGACGGCCCGGCACCGCCCGGGCCGTCAGCCGATCCGCTGCGCAGGTGCCGCCTCCGGCTCCGGCGTCGCCGCGGGCACCCACCGGCGGCTGACCACATGCTCGGCATAGAACGACAGCACCGGGACCGTGCCGGCCAGCATCACCAGCACCATCCGCTTCAGCGACCAGTCGATGCGCCGGCCCAGGTCGAACACGGCCACCACGTAGACCATGTAGAGGAAGCCGTGGATCGGGCTGACCGTCTGCGACAGGGTCGGCCAGCCGTAGCCGTAGCGCAGGATGACTCCGAGCGTCAGCAGGATCAGGCACGTGCCGACGAGGTACGCGATGACGCGGAAACGGATCAGGGCACCGGACATGTCACGACTCCTCGACGACTCCCGCGGTAGCGTAGCCCGGGTAGTCGTCGGGGCGTGCGTGCGGGTGGGCGTTCAACCATGCCAGGTAGTGATTGTAGGCGGCCAGGTCGAGGTCGTCGGCCTCGCCGGAATCCGCGACCGGGCGCGCGGCCCAACGGGTGATCACCGGCGCGGCGGTTGCGGCCGCCGGCAGGGTCACCTCCGGTGGCGCGGGCGCCATCGCTGGCTCGCCGCGCAGCGTACGCCGAACCTCGCGCGCCCAGATGAACACGACGAAACCGGCGAAGACCGGCCATTGAACGGTATAACCCCAGCTGAGCATGTTTCCGCCGGCGGCGCGCCACAGCTGCCACCCGGCAAGCCACAGCATGCCGAACACCAGGATGATCATGAGGGCATGCCAGGCCAGCCAGCGTGGCGTGAGCAACCGCCTCATGGCCACCAGCATAAACGTGAGCCGGCCCCGGCAGCCTAGGCGTCCGGTATCGCGCCGGTCACCGTGATCAGCGCGGCCAGAGCCGAACCCCGCGCGCCGGCCATGTCGAGGTCGGGCACCAGCGCGAACTCGGCGGCCGCCGCCTGCTCCTCGCGCAGCACGGTGTGCTCGCGCACCCGCGCGAGGAACCAGTCCCGGAAGTGCGCCGCCGTCTCCACCACCCCGCCGCCGACGAAGTACGCGTGCGGGTCGGTGACGTTGGCGGCGACGGTGAACAGCCGCCCCAGCGCCATGGCCTGCTGCTCGAAGACCTTCAGCGCCAGCGGGTCACCCTTCTCGGCGTACCCGCGCACCAGCGCGGCGGCCTCCGCGATCGGCAGTGCGCCCAACTCGTGGTCGGGGTGGTGGGTCAGCCAGTACGGCAGCAGGTTGTTGGCGATGCCGGTCAGCGACGCCACGCTCTCGGCGTCGCCGGCAAAACCGCAGTTGCAGTGCGGCAGCGGCTGGTCGGGTGCCAGCAGCCCCTGCATCGGGATGTGCACGTGGCCCAGTTCACCAGCCTGCCCGGCGGCGCCGGTGACCACCCGGCCGTGCTCGACCACTCCGCCGCCCAGCCCGGTGCCCACGATCGCGGCCACCGACGAGCGCGCGGCCGCGTCGGCGCCGAAGTGCTGCCGGTGGGCGTAGAGGGCGGCGGCGTTGGCGTCGTTGAGGTACGTCACCGGCAGCCCGACCGCGCGCTCCAGCGCGCCGCGGAAGTCGAATCCGCGCCAGGCGGGCCCGGCGAAGTTGGTCGCGCCGCGCGACGACAGCACCCCGTCGGCGCTGGCCGGGCCCGGCGTGTCCAGGCCGACCGCGACCGCCGCGGTGCGCGGCGTGCCGGAAAGCTCCAGCACCTGCGCGAACGCCGCGGCGAGCACGGCGACAGTCACGTCGGGTCCCTCGGCCACCCGGCTGGGTGTCTCCACCAGCCGGTTGACCAGGAACCGGCCGCCGGCGTCGAGCACGGTGGCGTTGCAGGTAGTGCCGCCGACGTCGAGCCCCACCACCACCGGCAGCGGCTCACCCATCCGGCTCCTCCTCGACTCGTGGCGCCCGGCCGCAGGATGCGCCCGGTGGCCCGGAGTCTACGCAGGCCTCGACGGTCGCGGAGCGGCTGGCCGCGGGCGCGGGACGGCTATGATCGGGCCATGCGCACGGTGCTGGTGGGAGAACGGCCCCGCGAGGTCGAGGAGCTGATCGAGCGGCGCCGCGCCCTGGGGCAGGACCTGTTCGATGAGGTGTGGGAGGGCGAATACCACATGGTGCCGGCACCGCACGGGCGCCACGGCCAGGTTGACGAGGAGCTCGCGGTGATCCTCCGGCCGCTGGCCAAACAGGCAGGGCTGCGCGGCAGCGGGCCGTGCAACATCGGGACTCCGGATGACTACCGGGTGCCGGACCGCGCGTACCTCGCCGACGTCACGCCGCAGACCTTCTACCCGTACGCGGAGATCGTCGTCGAGATCGTCTCACCAGGGGACGAGAGCCGGGACAAGTTCGACTTCTACTTCCGGGCCGGGGTCAAGGAGATCCTGATTGTCGACCCCGGTGCCCGCACGGTGGAGTGGTTCGACCGTGACGGGGGTGGCTTCCGACCGGCCGAGGGCAGCGCGCTGCTCGGCATCTCCGCGCCGGACCTGCGCGAGCGCATCGACTGGCCGTGACGAGTCACTGGGCGGTGGTGGCCAGGCCGGCTTAGCATGTGCGGGCATGGAGCTGCTCTGGACGCTGCTGCTGGCACTGCCCACCATCTTCCTCGCGGCGTTCCTCGCCGCGGTGCTGGAGAACGTCAGGGAACGCCGGCGCACCCGAAAATGGGTCATGCGCTTCCTGGTCCATTTCGTCGACACCGGACGATTCGACTCGCCGGAACCGTTCCGGCAGGCGTTCCGGCAGTGGCTGGACGCCGAGTCGCCCGACGACATGGACGAGGACGCCTGGCGGCACACCTGGCTGGCCAGCTTCTCCAATTCACCGGACCTGACGCCGCTGCTGCGCAGCGAGGCCGCGACCGCAGTGTCCGCGGAGCTGTTCACCGCCCTGCATGAGTTCGAGGGCTACATGACCAACCTGAAGCAGATCGAGGTCTACGAGCGGGACCTGTTCACGAAGGAGATCGCGCCGTTGTGGTTCGCGCGGCGGGTGCCGCTGGAGGGGGCTGACCGGCGTCGGGTGGAGCTGTTCACCAAGTTGCTCGAGAAGACCGCCGCGATGCAGGACCTGATGCGGGCGGAGCCGTTCGAGCGGCTCCGCCGGGCGGTGCGCTCGGCCTGAGAGCGGCGTAGGGCCGGTACCAGTATCTGATAGTATGATTTTATGGCAACGATGACCGCCACCGACGTGGCGCGCAACTTCTCGTTGGTCCTCGATGCCGTGGCTGGCGGCGAGACCATCGTCATCACCAGGGGCGGGCGACGGGTGGCAGAGCTGACACCTATGCCAGCCGGCAACGGTGCCGCCGTCCGGGAGGCACTTCGACGCCACGCTCCCGATCCCGACTGGGCAGATGACATGGAGGCCGTCCGCGACCTGCTGTACGTGGAGGAGCGCGGGTGAGCCGCCGGCTCCTCCTGGATACCGGTGTCCTTATCGCCGTCGAGCGCGGCAAGCTCACCATCGAGCAGGCCATCCGCGATGACGATGACGTGGCGATCGCAGCGATCACGGTCGCGGAGCTCATGGCCGGTGTGGAGCTCGCCGACGAAGATCATCGACAGCGACGCCAGGCACTGGTCGATGACCTGCTCTCGAGCATGCCCGTCGAGTCGTACGGGCATGGCACCGCCCGCGCCCACGGCCGACTACTCGCTCATGTCCGACGCGCAGGTAAGCCTCGCGGCGCACACGACCTCATCATCGCTGCCACGGCCGCAGCGACCGGCCGGAGCGTCCTGACCTCCGACGCAGCGGCGAACTGGACCGACCTTCCCGAGGTCTCGGCGGTGCTGATCGCCTGAAGTCGTGCGCTCGGCTCGGCCGCGACGGTCAGGTGACGCAGAACTCGTTGCCCTCCGGGTCGCGCATGACCAGGTGGCTGCCGCCGGTCATGCCGGGCATCCGGTCGACGAGGCTGGCACCGGCGGCGATCAGGCGACTGGCGACCTCGTCCTGCCGGGTCTGCTTCTCGGCCTCCGGCGCGCCGCGGGAGGCCCGGATGTCGATGTGGACCCGGTTCTTGACCTGCTTCGGCTCCGGCACGGCGAGGAAGAAGATGTCCGGGCGGCGCCCGGCAGTGTCGACGATGGTGCGGCCGGCGTGGCGGGCCTGCTCGGGGATGCCGTTCGCGTCGGCCCAGGCTTCCCAGGAGGTGTAGCCGGCCGGCGCGCTGCCGGGCGGGCCGTCCGGGTCGCTGCCGGGGAAGTCGTACCCTTCCAGCGCCGCCAGCCAGAACCGGGCCAGCTTGTCCGGCTCCGCGCAGTCGAACACGATGCTGATCTCGTCAACCATGGATGCGCCGCTCCTCTCCTCAGACCTGGTGCGTAAGCCCGTACAGAATCGCTGGCGCACGGTGACACCGTCACGTCACCAATTCCGAAACGCTGTTCCCTGCGTCACTCGGCTCTTCACCTCAAGCCTGGTGGAGGTCGTAGCGTCGAGGTCATGGAGAACATGACCGGGACCGAGTCCGAGATGGCTGCTATCGCGCAGGTGGTCGCGGCTGTCGAACACGCTCAGCGTCACGAGCTGGTCGGCGACTTTGTCTCGCTGTTCCGCGAGGACGCCGTCTGGACCACCGCCCGCGGCAAGCTGCTGATCGGCAGGGACGCCATCGCTGCCTTCACGCAACAGGTGCTACCCGGCGCGATGAACGGCCTCGTCCCGTCGTACGAGGTGGTGCACGTGGCCTTCATCCGGCCGGACGTGGCGGCGGTCAAGGTTCGCCAGCGGTACTTCACCCCGGCGGGCGAGCCGGTGTCCGAGCAGGGTGAGGGGACTCCGATGTACGTGATGTCGAAGGAGAACGGCCGGTGGCGGCTGGCTGCCTGCCAGAACACGGCGGTAGCGGCCGATGGGTGAGCGCGGGTACGCAGGAAGATGATCGTGGCACCGTCGTGTCACGATTGGCGGACCTGTGCAAGGGCGGCCGCCCCGGCGGCGCCGACGCCCCGAGGAGCCGGCGATGAACCGCACCGACCGCCTGTACGCGCTGGCTGAGGAGCTCCGCCGGGCCGGCCCGGCGGGCCGCACCAGCACCAGGCTCGCGGCCACGTTCGAGGTCAGCCCGCGCACCATCAAGCGCGACATCACCGCCCTGCAGCAGGCCGGTACGCCGATCTGGGCCCAGCCCGGGCCCGGCGGCGGTTACGTGCTCGACAGCGCCGCCAGCCTGCCGCCGGTCAACTTCACTCCGTCGCAGGCGGTGGCGGTGGCGGTGGCGGTGGCCCTGGCGGCGACGCCGGCCGCCCCGTTCGCGGTTGACGGCGCCGCCGCCCTGGCCAAGGTCGTCGACGTGATGGATCCTGCCTCCCGGCGCCGCGCCGGCCAGCTCGGCGCCCGGGTGTGGGTCAATGACGATCCCGCCCAGCCGCCGCCGGGGGCGACCAGCGGCCCGGGCGCCGGAGCGCACGCCATCGAGGAGGCGCTGCACCGCGGCCGCGTGGTGGCGCTGGACTACACCGACGCCGCGGGCCGGTCGACGCGACGGCGGGTGGAGCCGATGATGCTGGCGCTGACCTACGGGCACTGGTATCTGGTCGGGTGGTGCCGGGAGCGTGACGCGGTGCGCTGGTTCCGGTGGGACCGTGTCGACGACGCCCGCCTCACCGGCGAGCAGGCATCCGACCGCCCGCTGGCCGCGATCGGCGAGTTCCCGCCGACCGCGCGCGCGGTCGTGGCGTGATGCGCGCCCCGCCGTCCGCGGTTACATTGAAGGGCATGGACCTGTCGCGGCTGGCGCAGCGGTTCGTCGAGATCGTGGGCGCCGACGGGGTGGTCACCGACCCGGCTGAGCTTCGCACGTACGAATGTGACGGCCTGACCGCCCACGCGGCCACACCCGGCGTGGTGGTGCTGCCCACCACCGCCGCACAGGTGGCCGAGATCGTACGCACCTGCGTGGCGCACGGCGTGCCGTATGTGGCCCGCGGCTCCGGCACCGGCCTGTCCGGCGGCGCTCTGCCCCGCACCGACGGCGTGCTGATCGTCACCTCGAAGATGCGGCGCATCCTTGAGGTCGACATCGACAACCGTCGCGCGGTCGTCGAACCCGGCGTGGTCAACCTGGCGGTCACCCGGGCGGCCGCGGCCGACGGCTACTACTACGCCCCGGACCCGTCCAGCCAGCAGGTCTGCTCGATCGGCGGCAACGTGGCCGAGAACGCCGGCGGCGCGCACTGCCTCAAGTACGGCTTCACCGTCAACCACGTGCTGGGGCTGCAGGTGGTCACCCCGGACGGCGAGATCGTCACACTGGACAGCCACGCTCCCGGCTACGACCTGCTCGGCGCGTTCGTCGGCTCGGAGGGCACGCTCGGCATCGCCACCCAGGTGACGGTCCGGCTGCTGCGCGCCCCCGAGGCGGTGCAGACCATGCTGGCCGGATTCGAGTCGGTCGACGCCGCCGGCGCCTGCGTGTCGGCCATCATCGCCGCCGGGGTGGTGCCGGCGGCGGTGGAGATGATGGACGCGCTGGCGATCGAGGCGGCCGAGGCGGCGGTGGCGTGCGACTACCCGCCCGGCGCCGGGGCGGTGCTGATCGTGGAGGTGGACGGGCCGTCCGCCGAGGTGGCCGACGAGCTGGCCGAGGTGCGGCGGTTGGCGCAGCAGACCGGCGCGTTCGCCGTCCGGGTCGCCGCCGACGCCGCCGAGCGTGCCGCGATCTGGAAGGGACGCAAGTCCGCGTTCGCCGCGGTGGGTCGGATCAGCCCGGCGTACCTGGTGCAGGACGGGGTGGTGCCGCGCACCGCGCTGCCGCAGGTGCTGGGCGACATCGCGGCGCTGTCGCGCGAGTCCGGCATCCGGGTGGCCAACGTGTTCCACGCCGGCGACGGCAACCTGCACCCGCTGGTGCTGTACGACCACGCGGTCGACGGTGAGGCCGAACGCGCCGAGCGGGTCTCGGCCGAGATCATGGCCAGGTGCCTGGCGCACGGCGGCTCGATCACCGGTGAGCACGGGGTCGGGGTGGACAAGTCGGCGTACATGGCGCAGATGTTCACCGACGCCGACCTGGACACCATGCAGCTGCTGCGGTGCGCGTTCGACCCGCGCGGGCTGTGCAACCCGGGCAAGGTGTTCCCCACGCCGCGGCTGTGCGGCGAGGCGCCCGGCCCCCGCACCGGCGTGCATCCGCTGGTGGCCTCTGGTCAGGCGGAGCTGTTCTGATGCCGGGGCAGGCGGCGCCGGAGGTGGTCACACCGGACACGGTGGAGGCGGTGTCCACGGTGCTTCGCGATGCCGACGGGCGCACGGTGACGCCGCGTGGCGGCGGCACCAAGGACCGCTGGGGTACGCCACGCCGGCCGGACCTGACCGTCGACCTGAGCCGGCTCGACCGGATCATCGACCATGCCGCCGGCGACATGGTGGTGCAGGTACAGGCGGGCGTACGCCTGGACACGCTCGACGCGGAGCTGGCGCGGGCCGGCCAGCAGCTGGCGGTCGACACACCGTCCTATGACAACGGCGCGGTGCTGGACGCCGGCACGGTCGGTGGGGCGCTAGCGGTGGGGCTGGCCGGCCCGCGGCGGCTGCGCTACGGCACGGTGCGCGACCTGCTGCTGGGAGTGCGGATGGTGCGCGCCGACGGCACCGTTGCCACCTCCGGCGGGCGGGTGGTCAAGAACGTCGCCGGCTACGACCTGGGCAAGCTGCTGTGCGGCTCGTACGGCACGCTCGGGCTGATCGTGGAGGCGACGCTGCGGCTGCACCCGGTGCCGGCCGCCACCGCCTGGGTCGAGGTGGACGCCCCCGGGCCGGCGCAGGCGTACGCCGCGGTGCGCGCGCTGGCCGGCAGCCAGCACGCGCCGTCCGCGGTGGAGATCGACCGGGCCGGCGCGGACGCGCCGGTGGCCGTGGCGGCGCTGTTCGAGGGTACGGCCGGCGGGGTGGCTGCGCGGGCCGAGGCGGCCGCGGCGATGGTCGGCGGCACCGTGCGCCCGAGCGCGCCGGAGTGGTTCGGCCGCTGGCCGGGCGGCCCGGACGGCGCCCTGGTCGAGCTGACGTTCCCGCCCGCCGCGCTGGCCGACGTGATCGGCGTCATCGACGCGGCCGGCAGCGAGGTCGCCGGCACCGGGGCGTCGCCGGTGGTGCGCGGCAGCGCCGCCGTGGCGAGGCTGCACATTGCGCTGGATCCAGAGGTGGAGGTGGTCGCCGCGGCACTCGCCATACTGCGGAAGAGCATCGCGGCGTACGGCGGGTACGCGGTGCTGCGCCACGCCCCGGAGGCGGTGCGCGCCGCGGTCGACGTGTGGGGACCGATGCCGGCCGGAGCGCTGGAGCTGATGCACCGGGTCAAGGACCAGTTCGACCCGCAGCACCGGCTGCCGCAGATGGGGTGGCGACATGAGTGACACCGGACATCACCCGTCGCGCGAGCAGCTGCAGGAGCTGGTTGACGCGTGTGTGCACTGTGGCTTCTGCCTGCCCACCTGCCCCACGTACGATCTGTGGGGGCAGGAGATGGACTCTCCGCGCGGGCGGATCCACCTGATGAAGCAGTGGCTGGAGGGCGCGCCGCTGACCGACGCGAGCGTCACCCACCTCGACCGGTGCCTCGGCTGCATGGCGTGCGTGACGTCCTGCCCGTCCGGGGTGCGCTACGACCAGCTCATCACCGCCACCCGGGCGGAGGTGGAGACGACGTACCCCCGGACCCGGCGCGAGCGCGCCCTGCGTGGGCTGATCTTCGGCCTGTTCCCGCACCCGCGGCGGCTGCGGGCGCTGCGCGCGCCGCTGCGGCTGGCGCAGTGGACCCGGCTGGACCGGCTGGCCGGCCGGACGCTGCGCCGGATCGCGCCCGGCCTCGGTGCGATGGCCACGCTGGCCCCCCGCCCGGGCCGGCGCGAGCGGCTGCCGGCACGCGTCGACGCCCGCGGCACCCGCCGCGCGGTGGTGGGGATGCTCACCGGGTGCGTGCAGCGGGAGTTCTTCCCCCAGGTCAACGCGGCCACCGCGCGGGTGCTGGCGGCCGAGGGCTGCGACGTGGTGATCCCGCCGGACCAGGGCTGCTGCGGAGCGCTGTCGCTGCACTCGGGGCGGCGCGACGAGGCGGTGCGGTTCGCCGAGCGGACCGCGGCCGTGTTCACCCGCGCCGGGGTGGACGCGGTGGTGGTCAACGCCGCCGGCTGCGGGTCGGCGATGAAAGAGTACGCCGACCTCGGCGTGGACGCGCCGCCGGTGCGGGACCTGTCGGAGTGGCTGACCGAGCTGGGGCCGGTGGCCACGCGGCACCCGGTGCCGGCCACCGTGGCCTACCACGACGCCTGCCACCTGTCGCACGCCCAGGGCATCCGCAGCGCGCCCCGGCAGCTGCTTTCGGCGATCCCGGAGCTGGAGGTGCGCGAGATCGCCGACCCCGAGATCTGCTGCGGCTCGGCCGGCGTCTACAACCTGCTGCAGCCGCAGGCCGCCCGCGACCTGGGCGACCGCAAGGCGGCGCACGTGGCCGCTACCGGCGCGTCGATGCTGGTGTCGGCGAACCCGGGTTGCGCGATGCAGATCGCGGCCGCGCTGGGCCGCGCCGGGCACCCGTTGCCGGTGGCGCACGTCGCCGAGGTGCTTGACCGGTCCGTCACCGGGTGACCGGTCCGCCGGCCGGCTCCGCCAAGTGGCTGATCAGGAAGTCGGCGGCGTCGGACTCGGCGCGGATCTGGTTGTCACGCTTGGCGAAGCTGTGACCCTCGTCGGGGTAGACGTCGTAGCGCACCGGCACCCCACGCGCGCGCAGCACCTCGACTATCTGGTCGCTCTCGTGGCGCGGCACCCGCGCATCGTTGGCTCCCTGCACGATGAACATGGGAGCGCGGATCTGCTCGGCGTAGGTGACCGGGGAGCGGGACCGCAGGAACTCCTCGTCGGTGTCGGTGTCGCCGATGATGGCGGCCACGCGGGTGCGCCAGGTGGGGGGCGAGGAGCGGGCCAGCGTCACCAGGTTGCTGATACCGCACACGTCCACCGCCGCCGCCCACTCCAGCTCCGGGCGACGCGCCACGCAGGACAGCACCGCGAAACCGCCGTACGAGCGGCCCCACAGCCCGATCCGCGCCGGGTCCACCCAGTCCTGGGTTCGCAGCCACGTCGCCACGTCGGTGAAGTCGTCCAGGTCGCCGCCGCCCCAGTCGCGGTAGATGCGCATCATGTACGACCTGCCGTAGCCGGACGACCCGCCGACATTGGGCGCGAGCACCGCCACGTTGTGGTGCAGCAGATGTTGGTAGAGGGCCCGGTAGGTGGGGCGTTCCTGCTGGGTAGGGCCGCCGTGCAACGCCATCACCACGCCCACCGGGCCGGTGGCGCCGCGGGGCCGGTAGAGGTACGCCGGGATGTCGCGCCCGTCGCGGGCGGGGCAGTGCACCAGCTCCGGCTCGACCAGCTCCGACGGGTCGAGCCCACCGCTCGGGGCCGACGATGTCAGCCACCGCAGGTCTCCGGTGACCAGGTCGACGATGACCACGTTGTCCGGGCGGGTGGCGGTGGACAGGTACATCGCCACCAGCCGCCCGTCCGCCGAGACGCTCAGGCTCTCCGCCTCACCCTGCGGCAGCCGCGGCACCGCCAGCGGGTCGCCGGTGGTGAGGTCCCGCGCGTGCAACGTGGACGCGCCGTCGGTGTTGGTCAGCCACACCAGCACCCGCCCGTCGGCCGAGCAGGCGACCTGCTCGACGTCGCGGTCCGGGGTCTCCCACCAGGTCAGGTGGCCGGTGCCAGGATCGACCAGCGCGAGCCCGGTGAACTCCCGACCGGCGTCGCTGCGCACCAGGAAACCGGAGCCGTCGGCCAGCCACGGGCCGGGGGTGTACCGCGCTTTCACCTCCGGCGGGTTCAAGGTGCGGGACTTGCCGCCGTCGGCCGGCACCAGGTAGAGCACGTGATCGGTGCTGGCGTCGCGCATCTGCGCGGCGGTCAGCCGGGTACCGTCGGGCGACCAGTGGCCGGGAAAGGTGAACCCGGCGCCGGTGAGCACGCGCGACACCTCGCCGGTGGCCAGGTCGCGGATCAGGATGTCCTGGTCGCCGGGCACCAGGTCGTTGCCGCCGTAGGCGAGCCTGCCGCCGTCGGGTGTGAACGGCGGCCCGAAACCGAGGTTGAACTGCGCCTGCGGATTGTCGGTCAGCGGCTGCGGGTCGCCGCCGGCGAGGTCGACGGAGAACAGCTGCCGCTTCTCGTCACCCTGGCTGTCCGCCTCGATCACCAGCGAGGTGCCGTCCGGGTGCCACGCCACGTCCCACACCACCCGGTCGGTGAAGTTGGTCAGCTGGCGTGCGGGGCCGCCGGCCACCGGCTGGACGGCGAGGTTGAACCGGCCGGACGTGTCATCGATGTAGGCCACGCGGGTGCCGTCCGGAGACAGCGCCAGCCGGGACCAGAACCGCACGCTGGGCAGGAAGTCACTATAGGGGCGCACGGGTGCAGCGTACCGGCCGGCCGCAACCGCGCCGCGGGGCTTGTCAACTGTCACCGCACCGCGGCCACCGCCGCGTCGCGACCGCCGGGACACCGGCGGCTGCCACTCACGCGGGCCCTGCTGCCGTCTTGCGGTGGGACAGACGTCGTGCTGAAGGCGCGATGTTCCCGCACCTACCGGCGCCCCGCAGTACCGCGGGACGCCAGCGGCAGATGTCTCGTCAGCCAGTTCCAGTGGTGACGCAGGAGGTGAACTGCTTGCAGAGGTCGTCACCTCGCGGGCGATCCTCCACCTCAAGCAGCTCCAGAGCCTCGAGTTCGAGTTCCATGGAAAGCTCCTCACTCTGTCGTTTGGTGCTGTCGCCAGTGCTCAGCCTACGCAGATTCACTGGACAGCCATTGGATGGCGGTCGCCACGTTCGTCCCGAGCAGGCTCGGACCTACGTCCGACTCCGACGTCACCGAGGTGTGGCGGCCGTGACACCCTGAACACCGGCGGGGGCGACCGGCCGCTGGCAAGCTGAGGAGGATGCACGTGGATCCGACCGTGGCGCGACTGGGTGACGACTGCTTCCGGGCGAATCTGGCGGCACGGCCGTTCGCGGCCACCGCGTTCGGAGTGGCCGGGTACGACGACCAGGTGCCGGACCCGAGCCGGGCCGCCGACGTCCGGCTGCGCAGCCGGCTTGGCGAGATCGCCGCTGAGCTGTCCGCGGTGGACCCGGGCGGCCTGGGCGCGCAGGACCAAGTCAGCCACTCAGTGTTGGCGAGCAAGCTCCGCTACGAACATGACACGCTGCGCTGGGGGCTGCACGAGGTGGCGGTGTCGGCCAGCATGATGGGCCCGCTGGCGGCACTGGTGTCGCTGGTGCCGTCGGCCTCGGTGGCCACGCCCGCCGGTGCCGAGGCGTACCTGACGCGCCTGGGCCGCCTCGGCGGCTTCCTGGACGCGCTGGCGGCGCGGCACCGGGAGGCGATCGCCGACGGCCGGTTCCCGACCGCGCTCGGCGTGCGGCAGGCGGTCGAGCAGCTCGACGGGTATCTGGCCACCCCGCTGGAGCGGGACCCGCTGCTGAAGCCGGCGCCCGGACCGGACGTGGACGCGACCGCGTGGCGCGCCCGCGCCGTCGAGCTGGTCGAGTCGGTCATCCGGCCGGCGCTGGGGCGCTACCGTGCCGTGCTCGCCGACGAGCTGCTGCCGGTCGGGCGGCCCGACGACAAGGTCGGCGTGTGTCACGTGCCCGGCGGCACCGACGGCTACCTGGCGCAGGTGCGCGCACACACCACCACCGCACTGACGCCGGAGGAGATCCACGCCACCGGCCTGCGGCTGGTGGCCGAGCTGCGCGAGGAGTTCGCCGAGCGCGGCTCGGCGGTGCTCGGCACCGCCGACGTCGAGGAGGTGCTGCGGCGGCTGCGCGACGATGTGTCGCTGCGGTTCGCCACCGCCGACGAGATCGTCGCCACCGCCGACGGGGCGCTGCGGCGCGCGCAGGAAGTGCTGCCGGACTGGTTCCATCCGTACGACATCGCCCCGTGTGTGGTGCGCGAGATGGACCCGGTGGAGGCGGCGAACTCGGTGCTCGGCTACTATCGCCCGCCGGCGGCCGACGGCTCCCGGCCCGGGGCGCACGTGGTCAACACCTACCAGCCGCGGACCCGCCCGCGGTTCGAGTACGAGGCGTTGGCGTTCCACGAGAGCGTGCCCGGCCACCATCTGCAGTTCGGCGTGGCGCAGACCCTGAGCGACCTGCCGGAGTTCCGCCGCTTCTCGTACGTCACCGCCCACGGTGAGGGCTGGGCCCTCTACACCGAACGGCTCTGCGACGAGATGGGCCTGTACAGCGACGACCTGTCCCGCTTCGGCATGGTGTCGTTCGACGCCTGGCGCGCCTGCCGGCTGGTGGTCGACACCGGCATGCACCACTACGGATGGTCGCGCGAGCAGGCGATCGCCTACATGCGGGCGAACACGGCGCTGTCGGAGAGCAACATCGCCAACGAGGTGGACCGCTACATAGCCGCGCCCGGGCAGGCGCTGGCCTACATGGTCGGCCGGCTGCGCATCCGCGACCTGCGGGAGCGGGCGCAGCGTGCGCGCGGCGACGCGTTCGACCTGAAGGACTTCCATCACCAGCTGCTGGGGCACGGCCCGGTGCCGCTGGACACGCTGGAGGAGATCGTGCTCGGCGGTACGCGGTGACCACTGTGGGCGCCAAGGAGGGCGACCTGGTGGAGCTGGTCTCGCCGGAGGGTGAGGCGGCCGGGGTGGCGACCGTGGCGCAGGCACACCAGGTGCCGGGCCGGCTGCACCGGGCGTTCTCGGTGCTGTTGGTCGACCCGGCCGGGCGGCTGCTGCTGCAGCAGCGCGCGGCGGGCAAGACCCGGTTTCCGTTGCGGTGGGCCAACGCCTGCTGTGGGCATCCGGCGCCGGGGGAGGCGGTCGCGGACGCGGCGCGGCGCCGGTTGGCCGAGGAGATCGGCGTGCGGGACGTGGCGCTAACCGAGCTCGGGGTGTACGTCTACCGGGCCGAGGATCCGGCCACCGGCCGGGTGGAGCACGAGTTCGACCACGTGCTGGTGGGCCGGGTCGGCGAGGATCTCGCGCTGACCCCGGATCCGGCGGAGGTGGCCGCGCTGCGGTGGGTCACGATCCCGAAGCTCTCCGCCGCGCTCGCCGACGAGCCCGACAGCTATGCCCCGTGGCTGCCCGGCGTCGTCGCACTGCTCCCGCAGGACTGACGCCCCCGCGCCCCGCCTTCTCTCGCCGATCTTGCACTTGTGTACGGAATATTCATGCATGAAAGGTGCATACCGTCGTGCACAAGTGCAAGATCGGCGAGGAAAGGGAGCTAGTTGACCAGGCTCGCGCCGTCGACCTGCGGCGTGCTGGTGAACAGCTGCAGCGCCGCCGCCCGGACCTCGTTCGCGCCCCACCGTCGACGAACGGCAGTCGGAGGTCGGGCGGGTCGGGTCGCTGTGCTGGTCACCGTGGTAGTTCGGGTTACCCGTGCATGGCAAAACACCAACAAATAAACATTGCCGACAAAGGCTTTCGCCGCTTGGGCAGAGCGCTCGCCTCTGCCTGATCGGGCGCAGGCTACCGCCAGGTGCGGGGTTGAACGTCACGAAGTGCACAAGCGGGTTCAAAGTGGCACTGGATGGTGGATTTCGCTTGGCGCGCCCGGCAGGATTCGAACCTGCGACCTTGGGATTAGAAGTCCCCTGCTCTATCCACTGAGCTACGGGCGCCCGCCCCTGCGAGGGTACAGTCTGGGTAAAATTGATGTTGAAAGCAGTCCCATGAACTGCGAAAACACCGGCCCGTGGCG
>SLSW01000286.1 GCA_007130245.1 Micromonosporaceae bacterium | reverse complement strand
CTTGCCGGCCAGGTAGACCCCGGCCGGTGCCGGCACCCGGCGCAGCCGCGCCAGGGTGCCGTCGTCGCGGTCGGTGGCCACCGCGACACCGAGGTTGACCAGCGCCGCCGATCCCACCGCCAGCACGATGATCCCGGCGGTGTAGACCATGCCACCGCCGACGCCGGCCAGTGCCAGCTCCTCTTCGAAGATGGAGCCGAGCACCGCCAGCAGCACCACCGGCAGCCCGAACGTGCCCAGCACCTCGGCGCGTTCCCGGTAGAACAGCCGCAGCTCCACCCCGCCGCGGGCCAGCGCGAGCCGCCACCACCGCACCGCCCGGTTCACGGCGGCTCCTGCTCCACCAGGCGCAGGTAGATCTCCTCCAGGGTGGGCAGGATGATCGTGGCGGTCACCGGCCGGCGCATGCCGATCGTAGCCGGATCACCCTCGGCCACGATCCGTCCCGCCCGCAGCACCCCGATCCGGTCCGCCAGCGCCTCGGCCTCCTCCAGATAGTGGGTGGTCAGCATGATGGTCATGTCGTCCTCGCGCGCCAGGGTGCGGATCAGCTCCCAGAACCGCCGGCGGGCGTGCGGGTCGAAGCCGGTGGTCGGCTCGTCCAGGAACAGCAGCCGCGGGCGGCCGACGATCCCGATCGCCACGTCCACGCGGCGGCGCTGGCCGCCGGACAGCGCCCGCAGCCGCCGACCGGCCACCTCCCCCAGGCCCACCAACTCGATCACCTCGTCGACCGGGCGCGGCCGCGGATAGTAGCCGGCGAAGTGGCGCACCGTCTCGGCCACCGTCAACTCCGGCAGGTCCCGCGCCTCCTGCAGCACCACCCCGATGTCGTACCGCCAGCTCATCGGCGCGCGCTGCGGGTCTGTCCCCAGCACCCGTACGGTGCCGGCGTCGCGGCGCCGGTAGCCCTCCAGGATCTCCACCGTGGTGGTCTTGCCGGCGCCGTTCGGCCCGAGCAGCGCGTACACCTCGCCGTGGCCGATCTCGAGGTCGACGCCGTCGAGCGCGGTCACCCCCCGATAGCGTTTGCGCAGCCCGTTGGCGCACACCGCATGCTCACACATGCGCTGATACTGGCGGGCGCTGCCGGCGCCCGGCGACGACCGGCGGACCGAATCGGGGCGTCCACCGACCGGTGGACAAGCGCCACTGGCACGTCAGTGGGACGGGGGGTACGGGTAGTAGACCACCGTCGGGGACGGGCGGAAGAACCGGCCCGCCGGTGGAAGCACGATCAGGAACAGGGCCACGAGCAACGCCAGTGTGCCCGTGGTGACCCACAGGTTGCTCAGCGGCTCATACCAGCCCGGCACTGCGGCGTCGAGCCGGTCTGCGACGACCTGTGCCTGCTGGTCGTCCACATTGTCGCCGAGTCCCGCGGACAACCACGCGGGCAGGCAACAGCACAGCAACGGGACCGCCAGGGCGAAGGCCCAGCCACGGGTGCCCGGCCGCCCCCGGAACGCCTTTGCGGCAACGGCCAGGTAGCCCAGCCCGACCAGTCCCAGCGTTGCCAGCCCGAGCAGCGCCACCACTCCGATCGCGCCTACCCACGACTCGTCGGAGAGCTCCTCGACCGCGCCGAGGATACCGTCCAGTACCGACAGAGTGGCCACCGTGAACAACAGCATGGTCACCGCTGCCACCAGGAACAGCGCGCCCGCCACCGTCACCACCGCCGGGCGCCGCGGGCCGGTCCAGGGCACGGGCGCCGCCGGCGCATGACCGGGCGCCGCCGGCGCATGACCGGGCGCCGCCGGCGGCGTCCACCGCTGGGAGTCGATCCCGGTCGGGGGCAGCGGTGCCGGGGGCACGGCGGACGACGGCGGCGGCGTGACCCGCTCCATGGGCGGCTGGGGCAGCGCGGCCCGGCCGGGCAGATACCTGCGAAGGGACGTCGGGCTGTCTCCGCTCGGATCGGTGGCCCGCCTCGCCGCGTCGGCCATCTCGGCCGCCGAACGCCACCGGTCATCCGGCTCGCTGGCAAGAGCCCGACTGATCACCGCGGTCACCGCCGCGGGTACGTCCCCGGTCACCGGCGGTGGTTGCTCATGCACCCGTTTCATCGCGACGTCGAACGGGCTTTCGCCCTCGAACGGGCGGCGCCCCATCAGGCACTCGTAGCCGACCACCCCGAGCGAGTACAGGTCGGACGCCTCCGTGGCCGAACGCCCCAGCACCTGCTCCGGCGCGATGTAGGCCGGTGTACCGATCACCGCCCCGGTCAGGGTCAGCGAGGTCGCGTCGACCGAACGGGCGACACCGAAGTCGGTCAGCACCAGCGATCCGTCCGAGCTCACCAGCAGGTTGGCCGGCTTGATGTCGCGGTGGACCACCCCCCGGTCGTGGGCAGCCTGCAGGGCTTGTGCGGCCTCGGCGATCAGCGCCATGGTGGTGGCCGGGTCGAGCCGACCCTCTTGGCGCAGCAACGCGGCCAGCGACATGCCGTCGATGTGTTCCATGACCAGGAAAGCGCCCGTGTCGTCACTGTGGTAGTCGTGGATCGTCACCACACCGGGGTGCCGGATGGTCGCCAGCGTGCGCGCCTCGGCCTGGAACCGATCGGCGAAACCGGGCTCGGCCACCAGCTCCGCACGCATCAGCTTGATCGCCACGGTGCGCCCGAGCACCTGATCGGTGGCCCGCCAGACCTCCCCCATGCCGCCACCGCCGACCCGGTCGCGCAGTCGGTAGCGGCCGGCCAGCAGCGCCTCCGGGTCGGACATGCTCCTCCTCCCAGGCAAGCTCCCAGGCAAGAACCGGCCTTAGCGTAGCGGCTCGCGGTAGGCGTGCCGGCGTTCACCTGGCGCGCACCGGCCGGCGGACTGCGCGGGCGCGGTGTCACCGGGCGCCCGATCGTGGTGAGATAGCGGTACGGGGCAACCAGCCGACATCCGAGGGGGTGTTTCGACCAGTGCGTGACCCGCACGAGCTGTACGAGTGGACCGGCCAGGCGCCGCAGCTGGAGGCACCGGTGCTGCTGCAGGCACTGAGCGGCTTCGTCGACGCCGGGTCGGCGGTGAAGCTGGCGCGCGAGCACCTGCTGGCCATCGGCGAGCCGCAGCTGCTGGCCACGTTCGACGCGGACACGCTGCTCGACTACCGCTCCCGCCGCCCCACCATGCTGTTCGTCGAGGACCACTGGGAGTCGTACGACGACCCGACGCTGGCCCTGCACGCCCTGCGCGACGATGCCGGCACCGGATACCTGTTGCTGTCCGGGCCGGAGCCGGATCTGCAGTGGGAACGGTTCATCGCCGCCGTCACCGGACTGATCGAGCGCCTGGGCGTGCGGCTGACCGTGGGCATGACCGCGATCCCGATGGCGGTGCCGCACACCCGGCCGGTCGGCGTCACCGCGCACGGCACCCGCGCCGACCTCACCGCCGACTACCACCCGTGGCTGTCGAAGGTGCAGGTGCCGGCCAGTGTGGGCAACCTGCTGGAGTTCCGGCTCGGCCGGGCCGGCCACGACGCGGCCGGGTTCGCCGCGCACGTGCCGCACTACCTGGCGCAGAACGAGTATCCGGCCGCGGCCGAGGTTCTGCTCACCGCGGTGTCGCGGCTCAGCGGTCTGGCGCTGTCGACCGCCGCGCTGGGCGAGGCCGCCGAGGCGATGCGCGCCACCATCGACGACCAGGTCGCCCGCACCGACGAGGTCGCCGCGCACGTGCGCGGGCTGGAGGAGCAGTACGACGTGCTGATGCGCTCCCGGGAGGGCCAGGGCCTGCTGGCGGACGGCTCTCCCCTGCCGACCGCTGACGAGCTCGGCGCGGAGCTGGAGCGGTTCCTGGCCGAGCAGTCCCGGCCCGACAACCCGCCCGGCACCTGAGCACAGCGGCCGGTCACCCGAGCCGCACCGCGATCAGCACCAGCGACACGGCCGCCAGCAGCGTCGAGAGCACCACCGCGTCGCGGGCCAGGCCGGGCGCGCGGGCGAACCGGGCGGCGAACACGAACACGTTCTGCGCCGTCGGCAGGCCGGACATCACCACCGCCGCGAACAGCAGCGTGCCGTCGAGGCCGAGCAGCACCCCGACGCCGTACGCGAGGGTCGGCTGCAGCACCACCTTGGTCCCCACCGTGGCGAACCGGATCTCCGCGTCCGGGCCGTCACGCAGCGGCCGAGCACCGGCCAGCGACATGCCCAGCGCCAGCAGCGCCAGCGGGATCGCCGCGGCGCCGGTCAGTTCGACCGGACGCAGCACCTCGGCCGGCAGCGACCAGCCGGCCACCGTGACCACGAACCCGAGCACGCTGGCCGGGATGATCGGGTTGCGCACCGGCAGCGCCAGCAGCCCCCGCACGTCCGCCCGTGCGTCCAGCAGCGCCAGCGCCACCGGGCTGAGCAGCAGCGTCTGGAACAGCAGGATCGGGATCGCGAACGACACGTCGCCGAGCACGAACGCGGCGATCGGGATGCCGAGGTAGCCGCCGTTGCTGTGGGCAGCGCACAGCACCGCCACCGTGCCCTCGCCCCGGGGCAGTCGCCAGCGCCACCGCGCCGCGACGGCTGCGGCCGTCGCCACCATCAGCGTGCTGACCAGGAACGGCACGAACGCGGCGGTGAACACGCCGGCCACCGGGGTGGTGGCCAGGGTGGCGAACAGCAGCGCCGGGGCGGCCACGAAGAAGGTCAACCGCGCCAGCACCGTCTCGGCGCCGGCGCCCAGCAGCCCGAACCGACCGATCAGCCACCCGAGGGCGGTGATGGCCCACAGGGCCGCGAACGCCGCCAGGATCTCGCGCAGTGTCCCTCCCCGGGCGGCTATCCGGCGGCGGCGGCGCGCAGCGCCTCGTCGATGGCGGTCACCGTCTGGTCGACGTCCTGTTCACCGGTGAGCAGGCGCCGCATCTCGTCGACGAACACCCGGTCGCTCTCCACCCGGCTCCACCACGCCGCTGGCGGGTAGGAGCGCGCGTGGTCGACCAGCTGCGTGCCGAACGGCGCATAGAGGTCGTCGCCGACGGCGACCCGCACCCCGTCGGCCGTGCCGGGCAGGAACCCGATCGCGGCGGCGAATCCCGGCGCGTGCTCGGCCGAGATCAGCAGCTGGGCGAACTCGTGCGCCAGGTCGGGGTGCGCCGAGCGTTCGAACACCGCCAGGTGGCTGCCGCCGGCGAACGCGTCCCGGCTGCCGCCGGGGCCGGCCGGCAACAGCGACACCCCCACCCGGTCGGCGAGGTCCGGGTTTCGTTCGAGCACGGCGGCCAGATCCCAGCTGGCGGCGATCATCATCGCCGCGCGTCCGTCGGCGAACGCGCGGCGCACGTCCATCGAGGTCCAGTCGAGACCGTCGTCCGGGGTCCAGCCGGCCTGCCACAGCTGCTGGTAGTGGGCGAAGGCCGCCCGCCCGGCGGCGCTGTCCACCCCGGGTCGCCAACCGTCGCCGGCCGCTACCGCGATCTCGCCGCCGGCCGCCCAGATCAGCGGGATGAACCAGTGCGAGTATTCGCCGGCGACATGGATGGGCGCCACGTCCGGCTCGGCGGCGACGATCTGCTCGCCCACCGTCAGCATCTCGTCCCAGGTCGCGGGCGGCTCGACACCGGCCCGGTCCAGGATGTCGGTGCGGTAGACCAGCGCGCGGGCGCCGCCGTACCAGGGGTAGCCGTAGGTGACCCCGTCCACGGTGGCGCCCTCCACCAGGGCCGGTACGTGGTCGTCGGCCGGCTCGACCGGGTCGAGCGCACCGGTGGCGGCGAACTCCGGAGTCCAGCCGGTGCTCAGCTCGGCGAGGTCGGGGGCCGCTCCCCCGGCTGCGGCTGCGGTGAGCCGGTCGTATGCCTGCGCCCACGGCAGGTAGTCGACCGTCACCCGCACGTCCTCGTGCCGCGACTCGAAGGCGCGCACCGCCTCGTCGACGGCCTGCTCGGCTTCCGCGGTGCCAGGG
>SLSW01000240.1 GCA_007130245.1 Micromonosporaceae bacterium | reverse complement strand
TCAGAGTTCATTGACCTGCTCACCGTGCTCACCCGGCTGGTCGAGCTCGAACCGGATCAGGCGGAACTGCTGCCGAGGATACTGGCCGGCCCCATGCTGACCATGCAGGATCTAGCTGTGGCCGGCACCCGGTGGCCCGCAAAGCCCGCCGACCGGAAGCCGCGCTACGGCGTACCGAGCGCGGCATCGGACGCCGATGCGGAAGGTATCGCTCTCGAGCTGGACTTCTCATGAGCTTGGATCCGGACAGACAATTGCGCGGACGCACGAGCTGAGGTGACAGGCGCGGACGTGAAGGTGGCGGAGGCCACCGACGGAAGATCTGCGTCGGTGCAGGCAGAGCCGGGCGTGGCATGATCAAGGGGGAGGTGGACATGGGTGAGCTACCGAGCCGGGTGAGTATCCGGGAGGTCGGCCCGCGCGACGGGCTGCAGAACGAGGCGCCGGTGCCCACGGAGGCGAAGGTGCGGCTACTGGACGCGCTCGGTCGCACCGGTGTGGGACGCATCGAGGCGGTGTCGTTCGTGCACCCGAAGGCGATCCCGCAGATGGCCGACGCGGACGAGGTCTGGGCGGCGGCGACCAAGGTGGACGGGGTGCGGTATTCCGCGCTGGTGCCCAACACCCGCGGGGCGCAGCGGGCGCTCGCGGCCGGGTTCACCGAGATCGAGGTGGTGGTGTCGGCCAGCGACACCCACAACCGGCGCAACGTCAACCGGAGTGTGGACGAGTCGCTGGACGACATCGCGGTGCTGATCGCCGAGTTGCGCGCCGCCGGCGCCACCGCCGAGGTGATCGTCTCGACCAGCTTCGGCTGTCCCTACGAGGGCGACGTGGACCCGCGGGCGGTGGCCCGGATCGTGGACCGGGTGGTCGCCGACGGCGCGGACCGGGTCTCGTTCGGCGACACCACCGGGATGGCCACGCCGCACCGGGTGCAGGCGGTGGTGACGGCGGTGCGCGAGCGCCACCCGGACGTGCCGCTGCTGCTGCATTTCCACAACACCCGAGGCACGGCGCTGGCGAACGTGCTGACCGCGTTGGAGCTGGGGATCACCGAATTCGACGCCAGCGTGGGCGGGCTGGGCGGCTGCCCGTACGCGCCCGGCGCCACCGGCAACGTGGCCACCGAGGAGGTGGTGCACATGCTGCACGACATGGGCATCGACACCGGCATCGACCTGGACGCGCTGCTGGAGGCGGCGGCGCTGGCCGAGGAGATCGTCGGCCGGGAGCTGCCGTCGGGGGTGCTGCGCGCCGGCCCCCGCACCCGCTTAGTCAGGGCTTGACCAGCCCTGACCCGGTCAGGTCACTAGTCCCCGGAGCTTGGCCGCCTGCCGGATGTCGGACTCGAACTCACTGAGCATCGCAAGTGTGTACAGGCCGTCGATCCGCTGTCGTCGCCGTAGCTGGAAAATGCGCCGCAGGTCGGCTTGCCGATTCTTCCAGCCGATACCGTCAACAACCGCGAGCACATACTGGTGCGGCAGGCGGACCTCCGCCATCTCCTCCACTTCGCGCACCGCGTCAGTCAGCTTCGAGCCGGTAGAATCGAAGCCTTTCGCGGCGACCACTATCGCCGCTGCGTCACTGTGTGGCACAACCAGGTCGCAAGCGGCGCTGCGGCCGTCACGGCCGTTGAATCGGGTGCGGAGCTGATGCGGAAGCTCCAGCCTCACCGCGACCGCCTCGATCTCATCTTCGACGCGGCGTCCGGCTGCACCGGCGCGCGTCGCGGTCGCTCGGGTACCGGCGCGAGCGATAAGAATGTCACCAAACGTATAGATTCTTTCGCGTTGCTCCTGGATGAGTTGGACGAGGCGGTACTCCTCGTCGAGCATCGTGATGAGCTCGTGGGCACGCTCGCGGGCCAAGCTGACCCAACCGCTTGTGCCGAAATGGTGGCGTAGTTGGTTCTTCAGCCGCTCCTGTGACAGTCCAACGGCGAGCCCAAGGACGGGGACCCAGGAAGGATGCTCTTGTGCCCACTCGGCAAGCGGCCCCGCAGCAACCTCCGGAATTGCAGCGAGGGACGTGGCTGCTTCTCTGATCTCCTCGGATGCTGCCGTGACCATCGTCGGGTCCGCATGCTCCGACAGGCCGCTAAGGGATGCGAGGTACGCCTCAAACGTCGGCATCACAGTTGCGTCCTCCTCCCGATGACTCGCGGTGTCAGCGCTAGCGAGCAATGAAGAGATACTCAGCGGCCAATCGTCGCTTTGCTTGCCCATGGGTTCCGAAGCTGTATCGATGGTCGATGGTGCGGACTTCGACGTGTGACTTTACCTCGGACAGCAGCGCTTGGATGGTGTTGAGGTCCGGAACAGCATTCGACGAGTAGGAGAGCACGATCGTGGAGTCGCGGAACTGCTTGAAGACTCGCTGTAGACCGTCAACGACGGTACGTCGGTACGAGAAGGGTGTATAGCGCTTCGGCAGCTTCTTGGTCTTCGTGTCCTCGAGAATGGTTTGACCTCGCCAGTAGCAGGACAGTCCCTCGAGGAAGTGGTACCGCTTCACATAGCAGTTGTCGTCCCGGGGTGGCGCGTACGGTGGATCGAGGTAGACAACATCCCATGACCCCGGTGGCAGCTCGAATACCTCTCCGTGGAGCGCGCGGCAGGCCAACGCACTGTCGAAGACCACAGCGTTGTACGCCGCCGCGTGTTTCATGAAGTGCTCACGTAACGGCAGGTGCAGGTCGCGCCGGCCGTCGTCGTACCGGAGGTTGGTGACGGTGAACACGCCGCGCGGCTGCTTGCGGGCGGCAGCCAGCAGCAATGCCGAGATCGCCAGCTCCCGCTTGCCCCCACTTAACTGGTCAATGTGTGACCAGGCGGAATCAAGGAATGCGCGGTCATCGGCATCGAAGTACAGCCCGGCGAAGGTGCGTTGGATGAAGTCGCGGTCGTCGGCGGCCGGCCCGCAGATCCGTTCGAGGTCCTCGTCGCTGAGCCGTTCCGTCTGGTTCTCCACCGTGGCCCTGGCGATGACTGACGGGAAGTGAAGGAAGTCGTTAGTGGTGACTTCGTAGCCCAGCGCCTTGAGCGTGTAGGCGACGACCCCGCTACCGCTGAACGCGTCGAGTGCGGTACGTCCGCCGAGCTCGTCGAACACCTCCGCTAGGACGGGAACTAGTTTGTACTTTGAGCCCATGTAGCGGAGCCGTGGAAACCGGGCGGCCCGCGCCGCCGCCCGGAGCCCTGCGGGAAGGTCAAGCAGTGCGGCACGTTCCTCCATGCCCGTATCCTTTCACTACCGGTCCTGATCGAACGACTGCCTGCATCGTACACACGTTCGTCGCGATTGGTCGTTCCTCTCGGGTCGCCGATTGGGCGGTGTCAAAGGCGCCGTTCTCCCATCCCGCCCCGCGCCGATCTCGTATTTTGCACGGGGCCGTTCGGAAAGACCCGCACCCGCCTGGTCGGCGCCTTACCGACGCGCCCTGCCAGTGGTAGCCTAACGTTCGTTAAGGGTGCATGCGGTGAGGTGAGGTCGTCGTGACGATCGAAGAGCGGGAGCTCGACAAGCTCCGGGAGCGGGTCCACGCCGGTGGCGCCGAGCGCTACCACGCGGCGAACGCGGCGAAGGGCAAGCTGTTCGCCCGCGAGCGGGTGGCCCGGCTGGTGGACGAGGGTTCGTTCGTCGAGGACGGGGCGCTGGCCAACGCCATGGCCGACGGGCTGCCGGCCGACGGGGTGATCACCGGCCAGGCCACCATCGAGGGGCGGCCGGTGTGCCTGATGGCCAACGACTCCACGGTCAAGGCCGGTTCCTGGGGCGCCCGCACCGTCGAGAAGATCATCCGCATCATCGAGCAGGCGTACACCACCGGCGTACCCATGGTCTACCTGGTCGACTCGGCCGGCGCGCGCATCACCGACCAGGTCGATCTGTTTCCTGGCCGTCGCGGCGCCGGCAAGATCTTCTGGAACCAGGTGCGCGCGTCCGGCTCGATCCCGCAGGTGTGCGCGCTGTTCGGACCGAGCGCGGCCGGCGGGGCGTACATCCCGGCGTTCTGCGACGTGACGGCGATGGTCGACGGCAACGCCAGCATGTATCTGGGCTCGGACCGCATGGTGGAGATGGTCACCGGCGAGAAGACCACCTTGGAGGACATGGGCGGCGCCCGGGTGCACTGCACCGAGTCCGGCGTCGGGCACTTCCTCTGCAAGGACGAGGACGAGGCGCTCGGCGTGGTGCGCCGCTACCTGTCCTACCTGCCGGACAACTGGACCGGCCAGCCGCCGGCGACCGGGGCGGCCGACCCGGAGGGTATCGACCTGGCCGGGCTGGTGCCCGACAGCGAGCGGCAAGCCATCGATATCCGCCGTTACATCCGCGGCCTGGTCGACGCGGGGTCGCTCTTCGAGATCCACGCCAGGTGGGCGCGGGAGGTGACCGTCGGCTTCGCCCGCCTGGACGGTCAGGTGGTCGGCGTGGTGGCGAACAACTCCATGCACAAGGGCGGGGTGCTGTTCGTCGACTCGGCCGACAAGGCGACCAGGTTCGTGCAACTGTGCGACGCGTTCAATGTGCCGTTGCTGTTCCTGGCCGACGTGCCGGGATTCATGGTGGGCACCGCGGTGGAGAAGGAGGGCATCATCCGCCACGGCGCCAAGATGATCAGCGCGATCTCCGAGGCCACCGTGCCGAAGATCTGCGTGGTGGTGCGCAAGGCGTACGGGGCCGGGCTGTACGCCATGGCGGGGCCGGGCTTCGAGCCGGACGCCACTATCGCCCTACCCACCGCCAAGATCGCGGTGATGGGTGCGGAGGCCGCGGTGAACGCGGTCTACGCCAACAAGATCGCATCGCTGCCGACCGAGGAGGAGCGTGCCGAGTTCGTCGCCGCCAAGCGCGAGGAGTACGAGCGGGACATCGACATCGTCCGGCTCGCCAGCGAGCTGGTGGTCGACGCGGTGGTGGCTCCCGCCGAGCTACGCGGTGAGCTGATCCGCCGGTTCGCGGCCGCGCGCGGCAAGGAACGGCACTTCTCGCGCCGGCGTCACGGCGTCACGCCAGTCTGAGGAGAGAAGGAGGCAACCGCATGCTCAGCGAGGAGCACCGGGCGCTGGTCGAGACCGTGCGCGAGTTCGCCCGCGAGGTGGTCGCGCCGGCCATTGCGACCCACTACGAGGAGCACGCCTTCCCGTACGACATCGTCCGGCAGATGGGCAAGATGGGGCTGTTCGGCCTGCCGTTCGGCGAGGAGTACGGCGGTATGGGCGGCGACTATCTCGCGCTGTGCCTGGCGCTGGAGGAGCTGGCCCGGGTGGACTCGTCGGTGGCGATCACGCTCGAGGCGGCGGTGTCGCTGGGCGCGATGCCGATCTACCGGTTCGGCACCGAGGAGCAGAAGCAGCGCTGGCTGCCGAAGCTGGTCGCCGGGGAGACGCTGGCCGGCTTCGGGCTGACCGAGCCCGGCTTCGGATCGGACGCCAGCGGCACCCAGACCCGGGCGGTGCTGGACGAGTCGACCGGCCAGTGGGTGATCAACGGGACCAAGGCGTTCATCACCAACTCCGGCACCGACATCACCTCGCTGGTGACCGTCACCGCGGTGACCGGCACCAAGCCGGACGGGTCGAAGGAGCTGTCGACGATCATCGTGCCGTCCGGCACCCCCGGCTTCACGGTGCAGCCGGGTTACTCGAAGGTCGGCTGGTGCGCCTCGGACACCCACGAACTCACCTTCGATGACTGCCGGGTGCCGGCGGAAAACCTGCTGGGCGAGCGTGGGCGCGGGTATGCCCAGTTCCTGCGCATCCTGGACGAGGGCCGCATCGCGATCGCGGCACTGTCGGTGGGTCTGGCGCAGGGCTGCGTGGACGAGTCGGTGCGCTACGCCCAGCAGCGGCAGGCATTCGGCCAGCCGATCGGCAACTTCCAGGCGATCCAGTTCAAGATCGCGGACATGGAGGTGCGGGCCCACACCGCCCGGCTGGCCTACCGGGACGCGGCGGAGCGGATGCTGGCCGGGGAGGCGTTCAAGCGGCAGGCGGCCATCGCCAAGCTGTACGCCTCCGAGTGCGCGGTCGATAATGCCCGCCAGGCCACGCAGATTCACGGTGGCTACGGGTTCATGAACGAGTTCCCGGTGGCCCGGTTCTGGCGCGACTCGAAGATCCTGGAGATCGGTGAGGGCACCTCGGAGATTCAGCGCATGTTGATCGCCCGCGATCTTGGTATGTGACGTCCGTCACAAATCGCGGGTAGTGTCGGATTTACGGTACACGCGCGTCGGGTGCGCGACGTACACCTGCCGGTGCCGCATCTGCCCCTTACGCTGGTCGCACTATGATCGGGGACGAGGTCGGTCAGGTCGGAGAGTTCGCCGCGCTGCTGCGGCGGGAACGACATGCGGCCGGGCTGACGCAGGCCGACCTGGCCACGTTGGCCGGCGTCGCCATCCGCACGGTCCGCGACGCCGAGCACGGCCGCATCGGGCGGCCCCAACGCAACACCGCGGAGCTGCTGGCGAACGCGTTGGGTCTACGCGACGAGCAACGGGCCCGGTTCGTGGCCACCGCCCGTGGCGAGCGGATCACCGTGCCGGCCGCCCGTGCGCCCACGCCGGCGGAGACCGGCCCGCGGAGCAGTCCGCTGCCGCCGGCGCCGGCCCTGATCGGCCGTGACAGCGAGGTCACCGAGCTGACCCAGTCGATCACCGGCCCGTCGCCACCCGGGCGTCCGCTCAGCCTGGTCGGGGTGGCCGGGGTGGGTAAGAGCGCGCTGGCGCTGGCGGTGGCGCACCGGGTAGCCGACCGGTTCCCCGGTGGGGTGGGCGGCGCCACCATCGACGAGCAGGGCGAGGTCGACGAGACGCTCGCCACCGTCGCCTTCGTGTTCGGCGTCGCCGACCTGACCGAGCTGGCCGGCAGGCTCGCCCGCGCGCCGGCGCTGCTGCTGCTGGACGCGGTCGACCGCGCGCCGGGCAAGGTCCGCCAGGTGTTGCGGCGGCTGCCGGAAAGGCTGCGGGTGCTCGCCGTCGGGCACGCACCGCTGGCAGTGCCCGGCGAGGAGGTGTGGCCGGTGGGACCGCTGGAGCCGCCACCGGCCGGCACGGACGCGACGCTGGAAGAGGTCGAGGCCTATCCGGCCGCCGCGCTGTTCCTGCACCGTCTGGCCCGGGTGCGGCCGGACCCGCTGGCCGCTGACGAGGTGCCGGCCCTGGTAGGTCTGGTGCGTCGGCTGGGTGGGCTGCCGTTGGCACTGGAGCTGGCCGCGGCCCACGGCCGGCTGCTGCGGCTGCCGGAGATCCTGGAACGGTACGGCGACCGGGTGCTGGACCTCGGCTCCGGGGCGCACCACACGTTGCGGGAGGCGGTGGCGGGCAGCTACCGGTTGCTGTCGGCGTCGGAGCAGCACGCGTTGCGGCGGCTGTCGGTGTTCCGGCACCGCTGGTCGGTAGAGCTCGCCGAAGGGGTGCTCGGCGCCGACGATCCGCTGCCGCTGCTGGACCGGCTGGTCAGTCTGGGCCTGGTCGGGGTCAGCGGTGCCCGCGAGCACCGGTTCCGGCTGCTGGACGTGGTGCGGGACTTCGCCACAGAGCAGGCCGATCGCACCGGCGAGCTGGCGCCGGCACGGCGCGCGCACGCGCGGGCGATCACCGAGCTGGCGGGGCGGACCACGGCCGCGCTGTCCGGTGCGGGCCCGCGCCCGGCAGTCGCGCGGTTGGACGACCTGGCGGCGGACATCTGGGCGGCGCTGAGCTACGCGGCCAACGACGAACCACACACGGCCCTCCGGCTAGCGTCACTGCTGCCGCGGTGGTGGCGGCTGCGCGGGCGCGACGTGGCCGGGCGCCGGTGGCTTCGCCGGTTGTTGGACGATCCGCGCACCGCCGACGCCGACGCCGCGGTGCGGGCGTGGGCGCAGCTGGGGATGGCGCAACTGGCGAACGAGCACGGCGACGGTGCCGCTGAGCGTCCGGCGGCGGAGGAGGCGCTGGCGTGGTTCCGCCAGCTGGGCGACACCGACGGTGAGGTCGCCGCCTGTGAGGTTCTCAGTGCAGTGTGCGTGGCTCAGGGACGGCCGGACCATGCGCGCGAGTTCACCGAGGCTGCGCTGGCGGTGGCGAACCGCACCGGACGCCCACGCGACGCGGCGGCGGCGCATGCCCGCCTGACCTGCCATGACGTGTACGTCGGTGACCTGGCCTCGGCCCGGCGCCGGCTGGCCCTCGTGGACCGGATGGCGGGGCAGTCAGGGCAGGACCAGCTGCGGATGCTGGCGGCCGTCGGCCTGGCCGAGGTGGCACGGCTGCAGGGCCGGAACGAGGAGGCGGTGGCGGCCGGGCGGCGGGTGCTGGCCCGCCTCGCCGACAGCGGTGACCCCGGACTGCGCCGGCGGGCGCTGGCCACGGTGGGACAGGCGCTGGCGATGCTGGGCCGGGTGGAGGAGTCGGGGAAGGTGCTCGCGGCGTTGCGGTCAGCCGACGGCACCGCGGGCAATGCCGTCGGTGAGGCGTTCTGTGCGGTGATCGAAGCGCGGTTGGCGATGGTGCAGGGTGACCCGGTGAGCGCCGGAGAGTGGTTCGCTGCGGCGGCCGAGGCGTTTCGGCGGGGTGACGAGCCGCGTTACGCGGTGGAGTCGCTGGTGGGTCTGGTGGCGTGCACCGCTGAACCGGACCGCCGGGCGCGGTTGCTGGCTGAGCTGGAGCAGACCCGGCACGACGGCGGGTTCGCGCTGTTGCCGTACGAGCGGGAGTTGCTCGACGCCGCGACGATGGACTGAACAGCCGGCCGGGGTGGGTGGGGGTGGCGCGGGTGGAGCCCCCTCGGCCGTCCCCCCGCGCCGTTCTCCACCCGCGCCAACTCCCCGGCGCCCCCGGGTTCCCGCCCGGCCCCGGGTCCTCCCGAGCCACGAGAGTAACGCCGGGGCATGACCGATTCGTCAGGAAGATTGTGGACCACTGATGTCCGGCTGCGGTTTCTGCCGCTGTTTCTGCCGGTCTCAACGATGGGCTGTCACGCGCGCCGGTGCAGCGGCCGGGTTGACGTCGTCGCGGATCTCCCGCAGTCGTGTCACCAGCAGGTCCAGCTCGTGCGGCTGGAACCGGCCGATGAAGTGGCGTTCCATCAGCTCGAGGTGTCCCGGCAGGGCTGCGGACAACCGGGAGCGTCCCGTGGGGGTGAGCACCGCCCACAGGCCACGACGGTCGTCGGGACAGGCCTGGCGGTGAACCAGCTCCTCGCGCTCCAGTCGGTCTACCACCCGGGTGATCCCGCTCGTGGTCAACGACACCTGTGCGGACAGCTCGCTCATGCGCAGTCGGCGCGCGGGTGAGCGGGCGAGCCGCACCAGCACCTCGAACTCGACCAGGGACAGTCCGTGCTCTGCGAGCTGTGCGGTAAACCTGGCAACCAGCCCGGTGTACGCCTCGGCGAACAGGCCGAAGGCGGTGATGCGCTGGTCCTCGTGTACCTCGGGGGGCATCTTGACAGGGTAGCAATAGTTGTCTGAATAGTATTTGATTAGTACGAGAGTTGTTGGTCGCTGGGCGACGCGTTGTTGATCGCCGGACGATCTGGTCGGTATATGGTGATTTCCATAGGTTGGCGAGGTTCATCAGGGCCGATCATGCTGATTCACCTACTTGCTGCGAGATATGGTCCGTTTTCCTACTGGTCGTCACGCCTGTTGATTCCTTAACGTGGAGATCCGACCACCGACCGCGTCTGCCCACCGGGAGGGTGCGATGGGCAAGGAAGTGACGCCACTGGCTTTCTCCCGTGCGGACCGCGCCCGGTACCGGCTCAAGGTGCGTCGATGTCTCGATGTGTTCGCGTTGATGCTCGACGCGTTCGGCTTCGACACGGAACGACCCATGACCGGTCTTGAGCTCGAACTGGACCTCATCGATGCCGAGGCCGAACCGGCCATGCGCAACGCGGAACTCCTGGCGAACCTCGCTGATCCCTCTTTCCAGACAGAACTCGGACAGTTCAACCTGGAGTTGAACGCGCGACCGCGGCTGATCGAGGGCAACGGGCTGGCCGATTACGAACGCGACCTCGCTGAGAGCCTCGCCCGGGCCGACGACCGAGCCGGCAAGTTGGACGCCAAGATACTGCTGATCGGCATCCTGCCCACCCTCACCCCCGCCCACGCGGTGCTGGAGAACCTCTCGGCCAACCCGCGCTACCGCCTGCTCAACGAGCAGATCGTCGCCGCCCGCGGCGAAGACATCTCGCTGGACATCCGCGGCGTGGAACGCCTGCAGGCCACCACCGACTCGATCGCCCCGGAGGCGGCCGGTGCCGCAGTGCAGTGCCACCTGCAGGTCGCACCCGAGGACTTCGCCGCCTACTGGAACGCTTCACAGGCCATTGCCGCCGTGCAGGTCGCGCTCGGCGCCAACTCGCCGTACCTGTTCGGGCGGCAACTGTGGGCGGAGACCCGCATCGCGCTGTTCGAGCAGTCGACCGACACCCGCCCGGACGAGTTGAAAGCCCAGGGCGTCCGCCCGCGGGCCTGGTTCGGTGAACGCTGGATCGCCTCCATCTTCGACCTGTTCGAGGAGAACGTGCGGTACTTCCCGCCCCTGCTGCCGATCTGTGACGAGGAGGATCCGGTGGAGGTGCTGCACGCCGGCAGCGTGCCGACGCTGGGTGAGCTGCGCCTGCACAATGGCACCGTCTACCGGTGGAACCGTCCGGTCTACGACGTGATGGACGGTCGACCGCACCTGCGGGTGGAGAACCGGGTGCTGCCGTCCGGGCCGACAGTGGCGGACATGATGGCCAACATCGCCTTCTACTTCGGCCTGGTGCGCACCCTCGCCGAGGAGGACCGGCCCATCTGGAGCCAGTTGACCTTCTCCGCGGCCGAGGAGAACTTCCACACCGCCTCCCGGCAGGGAATCGGGGCGCGGGTGTTCTGGCCCCGCCTGGGCGAGGTGAAAGCCACCGACCTGGTGCTGGAGTGGCTGCTGCCGAAGGCGTACGAAGGGCTGGACCGCTACGGCGTGCACGGGCCACTGCGCGACCGGCTGCTCGGCATCATCGAACAGCGGTGCCTGACCGGTCGCAACGGAGCGGTGTGGCAGGTGGAGACCGTGCAGGCCGAGGAGGGCCGCGGGCTGGACCGGCCGGCGGCCCTGCGGGCGATGTTGCAGCGGTATGTCGAGCACCAGCGGTCCAACCAACCGGTGCACACCTGGGACCCTGTGACGATTGCGTGACCAGGCGCGGGGCGGCACCATGCGGGCATGGTGGCGAAAGCTGGCCACGGCGGCGGCGCCGGGCGGCGCCGGGCACGAGCGCGCCGCCGTAGCCGGTTGCCGCTGGCGGCGGCCGTCACCAGCATGGTTGTCGGCCTGGCCGCGATCGCCGTGGCGTGGTGGGCCGACTCCGAGCCCGTGCCACCACCGCAGCCGGCGGCCACCGACAGCCCGTCGCCGACCCCGGCCGGACCGCGCCAGGTGACCGTACTCGGCGCCGGTGACGTGCTGATCCACCCACCGGTGTGGGAGCAGGCGCAGGCCGACGCCGGTGGTGACGGCTTCGACTTCTACCCGATCTTCGCCGCCCTCACCGACGCCATCACCGCCGCGGACCTGGCGATCTGTCACCTGGAGACCCCGCTGGCTCCCCCCGAGGGACCGTTCCACGGCTGGCCGCAGTTCAGCGCACCGCCACAACTGCTACCGGCGCTGGTCGAGGTGGGTTACGACACCTGCTCGACCGCCTCCAACCACACCCTCGACCGGGGTGAGCAGGGGGTCTACCGCACCATCGATGCGTTGGAGGAGGCCGGACTGGCCTGGGCCGGCAGCGCGCGCAGCGCCGAGGAGGCGGCGACCCCCACGGTGCTCGAGGTGACCACCGCCGACGGGCGCACGGTCAACGTGGGCCAGCTGTCCTACACGTTCGGGTTCAACGGCCTGCTGCGCCCGGAGGGTAAGGAGTGGATCGCGAACCTGATCGACGTAGACCAGATCCTGGAGGAGGCCGCGACGGCGCGCGCGGCGGGGGCCGAGATCGTCATCCTGAGCATGCACTGGGGGCAGGAGTACGTCGTCGAGGCGACCGCCACCCAGCTCGAGCAGGCCGAGGTGCTGATCGCCTCCGACGACATCGACCTCATTCTCGGTCACCACGCCCACGTGGTGCAGCCGGTGGAGCGTTTCGATGGCGGGTGGGTGGTCTACGGCATGGGCAACCAGATCGCCCGCCACGCCCAGCCCATCGACGCCCAGCGGGAGGGCGCGATGGTCACTGCCACCTTCGTCGAGCAGGATGGCGGGTGGACGGTCACCGAGATCGAGGCCATCCCTACCTGGGTGGACCTGGAACCGCAGATCCGACTGGTCGACCTGCCGGAGGCGCTGGCCGACCCGGACCTGTCGGAACAAGAGCGCGGGCGCTACCAGGAGGCGTACGAGCGGATCGCCACCAGCCTGAACAGCCGCGGGGCCGATGCCGACGGTCTCCTGGTGCGGTGAGCCAGGCCGGTGACCGCTGCGGCAGGGGGGCTAGGCAGGCTGGCGCGCCGCCGGAACCGCGACGGCGCCGTTGGTGTCGAGCGACCCGTCATCATCGTCGGCAGCCTGGTCGCGGTCGTCACCGCGGGCCGTACGCGGCCGCACGCCACCGACCAGCAGTGAGCCGAGCAGGCCGGCCAGCACCAGGTACGGCGCCGCCAGATGCCGGGAGAGTTCAACCGCGGCGACACCGGTCAGGTCCGGCTGGGCCACCACGTACGCGACCGCGACCACGACCGGTCCGGCGGCACCGGAGATCACCACCCCGGCGGGGTGGTCGCCGCGGCGGGCCGCCGGTAGCGCGGCCAGCGCGCCGATCATCAGCGCGGCGGCCAGCGCGATACCCGCCTCGGGCAGTAGCAGGTTGCCCCACCACAACTGCCCGACATCGGGATCCCAGAAACCGAGTGACACCACGGACCACTCCTGTCCGGCGATCACGCCGACCATGACCGCGGTGACGGCCAGCACCCACAACCAGCCGGCGGTCGCCATCAGGTTGGCCGCCACCGCACGGGCGGCCAGCGCCCCGACCGAGATGATCACGCCGGCGAGCAACCCGAGCCCGACGTAGCCCACCGCCAGCGCCTGGGTGGCGTCGACGCCGGTCACGGCGGCGTCCCGGGCCGGGACCGCCACCAGCGCGGCCGTGATCATCGCGCCGATGCCCGCGGCGATCGAGAGCACGAGCCGGCCCAGGAGGCGGGAAAACCTGTCGTCGTACCCGCCACCGTCGGCGAGCGGGTCGTCGGCTTCCGGGTCATCGGCCTCCGGGGCACCGGCGCGCAACCGCTCGGCCACGACCGCGCCAACCACGACCGAGGTCGCCGCGATCCACGCGACCCAGATCACGCCGGCCGACCACGCCGACTCGGCCAGCCTGTCCGGCTCTGGGCGCCACGTGATGACCCCGGTGCCGTAGGCCACGCCGAGTTGCGCTGCTCCCGCTGCCGCCGCCACGCCAATGGCGGTGGCGATGGACATGCTCCAGCCTCGTATCGCCATGTCGGGCAGCGTAGCGGCACGGGTACGCTCCCGCGACCCCACTGCGGGCGCGTGGTGGGATGGGGACATGGCTGACGACGACCGTCCCCCCGACGGCCTACCGTCCGACGGCGAACCCCGCGACCACGAACCCCGCGACCACGAACCCGGCGACGACGAACCCGGCGACGACACGCAGGAATGGCATCCGGACGAGGAAGTTCCTGCGGCGGAACCCGGTGGACTCGACCGGACGCAGGCCTGGGATCCGGACGCGACCGCCCCGTTGCCCGGGGATGCGCCGGAGGCGGGGCCGGACGAGACGGCGGCGGCGCCACCGGCCGCATGGTCGGCCCGGGCGCGGGTGCCGACACCCGGCCAGCCCGGCCAGCCTGGCCAGCCCGGCCGGCCCGACGAGCAGTGGGAGCCGGTGGAGGAGCCGAGCGGCCCCTGGTGGCTTCCGGTGGCGCTGGCGGCGCTCGCGCTGGTGATCCTCGGTGTGCTGGCGGCCGGGATCTGGCTGATCGCCGATGCGCTGCGCGAGGAACCGGTACCGGTGCCGACCCCCTCGCCGACGCTGACCGAGTCGCCGACGCCGTCGCCGACCCCGGAGGCGCCACCGGAACCGACCCCGGAGCCCGCCCCGCCGGAGCCCTCACCGACGCCCGAACCCACGCCGACGCCCGAGCCGACACCGACCCCGTCGCCCACCGGCGCACCCACGCCCTCCCCGATCCCGCCGCCCGGCGGTGAGGAGGAGTAGGCCGCGGCTACCAGTTCCGCCGGCGGCGCACCACCATCACCGCGCCGGCGATCGAGATCGCCAGCGCGCCGACGCCGGTGACGATCATGGAGTAGGCGTACAGCGGGTCACGCGGATCCACGGCGGCGGGAGAGGTGGCGCTCCCGTCGCTGGACGAGACGGTCGCGACCGGTTCGGTCTGCGTGATCCCCGGCCCCGCCGGCGCGGCACCCGACAGCATGGCCCCGGTGATCGTCGCGAGGGTGAACACCGCGGCACCGAGCACCAGGTAACGAACCATTGCCGCGCCGGGGAAGCGGTGCTCACCATCGCGCGGGCGCGGGCGCGGGCGCGGGCGCGGGCGCGGGTGCGGGTTCGCGGCGCGGACGTCGTGGCTGCCTGCGCTGGTCGTCATGCCGACCCCTCACATAGAGGGTCCGGCTACGTCGGGGCTGCAAACTGGGTGGTTGCCCCCATCGTACGAGCCACCTCACCGGCGGGGAGCGGATTCGTCACCGATCGGTGACGACCATCCGGCACCCGGTTCCAGGTCGACGATGGCGCTACTACGGCGTCGTGCGCTGGCGCGGGGCAGGCGACGGCACGCTGCCCGACCGCCCGGATCGTCGCCCGGTCGGAGACGCCGGGCGCAGCCCGCCGCTGCGTACGAAGATGGAGCGGCGCTCGGTGGCCTCGCCCGCCGAATCCAGCTGGTATCCGTCCAGCCATACCCAACCGGAGTAGGTCGGCCAGTCGCGCACCCGGATCACCCGGAACCGGATCGGTGTGGCGAACTGCACGCTGGCGTGGCGCGTCACCTCGATCACGTCGCCGGGGCGGGGTTGCACGTCAAGCCCTGTTGCGCGCGGATGTTGCTGACCGCGGTCGGTTGGCCGCAGAAGCGACCAACCGCCGCGCACCTCCACGGCTCTCCCACCACCGGAGCTGCCGGCGTACGGCAGCGGGGACTCCCCGTGGAGCGGCTACTCCACGACCACAACGAGTCGTGACGTAGACCATACGAAAAGCATGCCCGCTTTCAACGATCCATGCAAGTTGTACCGTCAACGCCCCCGGTCCGTCCCCTCTGCGGCGTTCCGGCCGACCCGGGGTCCTCAGACCGGGAACGACGACAGTTCGTCGGTGGCCGGAGCCGCCGGCACCGGCCGCCACAGCCGTGTGCGCTGTCCGGTCAGCCGCCAAAGGTAGGCCGGGTTGAGCAGTAGATAGCGTCGCCACAGCCGCCGTGGCTCCAGCCCCAGCCGCCACAGCCACTCCAGCGCCGCGCGCTGCATCCACGCCGGCGGCACTCGCAGTAGCCCGGCGTGATAGTCGAACGCCGCCCCCACCGCCAGCAGCGGCGCGTCCAGCAGCGGGCGCATCGCGTACGCGAAGATCTCCTGGCGCGGGCAGCCGAGGCCGACCAGCACCACCCGGGCGCCGGAGGCGCGGATCCGCTCCGCGATCTGCTCAGGCTCACCGGGCTCGGCGGTACGGTACTTCGACGGCTCGCTACCGGCGATCTTCAGGTCGGGGAACTGGACGGCCAACCGGTCCGCCAGTAACCGCAGGGTGTGCTCGGTCGACCCGTACAGGTAGACCGGCAGCCCCTCGGCGGCGCAGCCGGCCAGCACCCGCGTGGTCAGGGTGGGTCCGTAGACCCGGTCGGTCAGGCCGGCGCCGTGCAGCCGGTTCAACGCCCAGCGCACCGGCTGGCCGTCCGGCGTGGCCAGGTCGAACGAGTTCAGCCGCGCCGCGTGCGCGGGGTCGGCCACCCCGGTCATCACCCCGTGCACCGCCAGCGCGGTCAGCGCCAGCGGCCGGTGCTCCCAGGCGGCGGCCAGCACCCGCGCGGTAGCCGCCTCATAGTCGACCACGTCGACCATGATCCCCAGCACGCTGCGCTTGCCGGCGTCGATCACTTCGGCACCCACACGTCCGCGTTCGCCTCGTACATCTCCTGCAGGATCGCCGGCACGTCGTACGTCAGGTGCCAGTCGGGGTAGTGGGACCGGAACTTGGCCATGCTGCTGATCCACCACTGGTGGTCGCCGACCCGCGCCTGGTCCACATATTTGATCTGCGGCTCGCGGCCGGTGATCTCGCCGGCGATCCGGAACGCCTCGATGTGCGAGGCGTTGGAGAACCGGCAGCCCCCCATGTTGTAGATCTCGCCGGCCCGCGGCGCGCGGAAGAACGCCTCGAACGCGCTCAACACGTCGCGGGAGTGGATCACGTCGCGGACCATCTTGCCCTTGTAGCCGTACAGGTTGTAGGTGCGGCCCTCCATCACGCAGCGCATCAGGTAGGCCAGGTAGCCGTGCAGCTCCGCGGCCGAGTGCGCCGGGCCGGTCAGGGTGCCGCAGCGGAAGCTCGCGGTCGACATCCCGAAGTAGCGGCCGTACTCCTGCACCATCACGTCGGAGGCGACCTTCGAGACCCCGAAGATCGAGTGCAGGCAGTCGTCGATCGACATCTCCTCGGTCACACCCTGCTCGTACGGATGGCCGGGCTCGATCTCGTACCGGGTCTCCTGCTCCACCAGCGGTAGCGCGTTGGGCCGGTCGCCGTACACCTTGTTGGTCGAGCAGTGGATGAACACTGTCTCCGGGCAGTGCTGCCGGGCGTTCTCCAGCACGTTCAGGGTGCCCACCGCGTTGACGTCGAAGTCGGTGTACGGCTCCTTGGCCGCCCAGTCGTGGCTGGGCTGGCCCGCGGCGTGGATGACCACGGCGATGTCCGCGCCGTACTTCTTGACGATCTGCTCCAGCCCCTGCCGGTCGCGGATGTCGGTGTCGAAGTGCGTGTACGACCCGCCCAGTTCGCGGGACAGCCGTGCCAGGGTCCAGGCGGTGGAGCCGTCCTCGCCGAAGAAGTATTTCCGCAGGTCGTTGTCGATGCCGACCACGTCCAGCCCGAGGCCGGCGAAATGGCGTGCCGACTCGGATCCGATCAGCCCGGCCGAGCCGGTCACCAGCGCAACACTCATCCGACCCTCCTGGTCATCCGCGGGTGCCGACCAGCCTACGAGACAAGCCCCAGCGCCGGGCGGGCACTGGGGCTCTTCGGTGGTGGGGAAGGGGGGAGTTGAACCCCCACGTCCTTTCGGACACACGGACCTGAACCGTGCGCGTCTGCCATTCCGCCACTTCCCCGAGGTGAACGCGGAGCGAGGGAAGCATACCTCCCCGGCCCCGCACGCGGCAGCCGGGCCAGCGTACCTCGCCGGCCCGCCCGCGCGCGAGTGGATCCGGGCCGTGCGAGAATGGCCCCGAGCCGGCCCCCGCGCGGTCCCACCCGGGCGTGGAGGAGCGTGTGGGCCGGATCAACCGATCGGCGTGCGGACGTGTGCGCGTGCGACAGATACCATCAACTCCTCGGACCGAGGAGGAGCCGGTGAGTGTGCTGCAACGCTTCGAGAAGCGACTGGAGGGCCTGGTCGAGGGGGCCTTCGCAAAGGTGTTCAAAGGGGTCGTCCACCCCGTGGAGATCCTCAACGCCATGCAACGGGAGGCGGAGGCGCACAAGGCGATCCTCGCCGGTGGGCGGACGCTCGTGCCCAACCGCTATGTGATCGATCTCTCACCGTACGATCACAGCCGGCTGGCGCCGTACGCGGCCGCGCTCGCCCAGGAGCTGGCGCAGTCGCAGGCCGAGTTCATCGGCGAGCAGTCCTGGACGGTCTACGGCGACGTGATCGTGGAGATCGAGCGCGGGGAGGGCCTGGACACCGGGATGTTCCGGGTCACCGCGGAGGTCTACAGCGGCGACCCGCAGGCGGCACCGCCGCCCGACCACGGCCAGCCGGCCGGATACCCGCCGATGGAGCAGCCGATGGGCCACCCGAGCGGGCCGCCCGATGCTCCGCCGCCGGGTGGTGCCCGCAACGTGCGCCTGATCTCCAGTGACGGTCGGACCTATCCGCTGGCGATCGGCTCGACCGTGATCGGCCGCGGGGACCAGGCGACGCTACGCCTGCCCGACGTCGGGATCTCTCGCCGGCACGCCCGGCTTGACTTCGACGGTGCCCAGGTGCTGCTCACCGACCTGGGGTCGACGAACGGCACGATGGTCAACGGTCAGCGGGTGTCCTCCATGGCGCTGAACCCCGGCGACATGATCCAGATCGGTACCACCACGCTGACCTTCCGCGTGGACGGCTAACGACCTTGACTGAGCTCGTCCTCACCGTGGCCCGCTTCGGGCTGCTCCTGCTGCTGTGGATCTTCGTGTTCGCGGTGGTCGGGGTGGTCCGGCGCGACATGTTCGTCGGTGCCGCCGGCCGGCTGGTCGCCACGCCGCGCGCCGCCGGCGTGAGCGGCGACGTGGGCGGCGGCGGGGCGAAGGTGAAGAAAGGCCGGGCCGCCCACCAACTGGTGGTCACCGGCGGCCAGCTCGCGGGCACCAGAATCACCCTCGGGGAGAGCCCGATCACGATCGGGCGCGCGGAGGACTCCACGCTGGTGGTCACCGACGACTACGCCTCCGCGCGGCACGCGCGCCTGGTGCCGCGCTCCGGTCAGTGGTATGTCGAGGACCTCGGTTCGACCAACGGCACCTACCTCGACCGCACCCGTGTCAACGGACCCACCCCCGTACCCATCGGCGTGCCGATCCGCATCGGCCGCACCACTCTCGAACTGAGGCCATGAATCTGACCCTTCGCTACGCCGCACGCAGCGACCGTGGACTGATCCGGGACGGAAACCAGGATTCCGTCTACGCCGGCCCGCGGCTGCTGGCGGTGGCCGACGGCATGGGCGGGATGGCCGCCGGCGACGTCGCCAGCAACATCGTCATCGCGGCGATGGCGCCGCTGGACGAGGACGTGCCCGGCGACGCCATGCTCGACACCCTGCGCGGCTGCGTCACCGCGGCCAACCAACAGTTGCGCGACACCGTGGGGGCCAACCCGGAAATGGAGGGGATGGGCACCACGCTGACCGCCCTGCTGTTCTCCGGCAGCCGCGCCGGCATGGTCCACATCGGCGACTCCCGCGCCTACCTGCTGCGCGGCGGCGAGTTCACGCAGATCACCAAGGACGACACCTACGTTCAGATGCTGGTCGACGAGGGTCGCATCAGTCTCGAAGAGGCCAGTGAGCATCCGCAGCGTTCTCTGCTGACCCGCGCCATGGACGGCCGTGACATCGACCCGGAGTTCTCGGTGCGCGAGGTGCTGCCCGGCGACCGCTACCTGATCTGCTCGGACGGATTGTCCGGTGTGGTCAGCGCGGACACCATCGCCGAGACCCTGCGCCAGCACGCCGACCCGCACGAGTGTGTGGAGCGGCTGCTGGCGCTGGCGCTTCGTGGCGGCGGGCCGGACAACATCAGCGTGATCGTCGCCGACGCCACCGACGAGGACATCGTCGAGCAGGCACCGATCGTCGACGGGGCCGCCGCCCGTGCCGGAAGCCTGCCCGGCGCGACCGAATCGACCCCGGCCGCCCGCGCGTCGGCGTTGAATCCGCCCCGGCCGGCGACACCCGGGCCCGAGGAACCGGCCGACGTCGAGGAGTCGGCACCGCCCCGGCGCCCGGTGCGTAACGTCACGCTGGTGCTGCTGCTGCTGGCGCTGCTCGGTGGTGGCCTGTGGTACGGGTGGACCGTCACCCAGTCGAGTTACTACCTGGGCGTGGCCGACGACGGGCAGGTGGCGGTGTTCCAGGGCCTGCCGGGCAGAGTGGCCGGGGTCGAACTCTCGCGCGTGCACGCCACCAGCGGCACCCCGGTCGACGACCTGACCACGGTGGCCCAGCAGCGGGTGCGCCAGGGGGACATCCGCGCGGACACCGCCGAGGAGGCGGAGCGGCGGATGTCCGAGCTGATCCGCAGCCATCTCAAACCGCTGTGCCCGCCCGAACCCACCCCC
>SLSW01000263.1 GCA_007130245.1 Micromonosporaceae bacterium | reverse complement strand
TGAACGCGCAGAGCGAGGCCCGGCGTCTCAAGCACGACTACATCGGCACCGAGCACATCCTGCTCGGCGTCGTGGCGGAGAGCGACGAGGTCGCCGCCCGGGCACTGGACGGGCTCGGCATCTCGGCGGACGCCGTGCGGCAGGCAGTCACGGCACTCGTCCGCGAGGGCGCCACGGACCCCAAAGGCCACATTCCGTTCACACCGCGCGCGAAGAAGGTGCTTGAGCTGTCGCTGCGGGAGGCGCTGGCGCTCAAACACGACTACATCGGCACCGAGCACATCCTGCTCGGGATCATGCGGGAAGGGCATGGTGTCGCCGCCCGCGCGTTGCTGAAACTCGGCGCGGACACCGCGCGGCTACGGCTGAAGATTACGGAGCTGCTCGGTGACGGCCCGCCGGAAGGTGGCGTCGTCCAGACCCGACCGGTACGGCCGGCGCACACCCCGGCCGCCGCTGACGTACTGGCCATTGCGGAGGAGCTGGCTGGTGGATCCCCGGTCGGCAGCCACCACCTACTCGAAGCGCTCGCCAGGTCACACGACAGCGCCGCCGGCCACGCCCTCGCCGCCAGCGGTGTCGATGTCGAAGTACTGGCCGCCAAGCTCGACGAGGTCCGGCTGGAGGACACCACTGACCTCACCCCCGAGGAGGAGGCGGCCCGGCAGATCGAGATCCGGCTCGAAGGCGACGAGGTGCACGTGGTGCTCCGAGACCCCCGCACCGTGGAGCGCGTCAGGTCCGTCACCGACCAACTCGCCGGCCACATCCGCGGTACCGATGCGGTCGCCGGCGGGCTCGTGACGGTGCACCAGGCGATAGTGCGCTATCTCGACCGGTTGCAGGTCCGGCTCGAACCCTCAACGGAAGAATCCAGCGAAGCTGGCCAGCCGGGAATCAGGTCAGCCGTCCACCAGGCGATCCACAGCCGCCTACGCCGCCGTCCACGTGCCTGACTGCGTTGACGATGTTCGTGCCGGCTACGCATCCTGGTGCATCTGACGGAGCGACGGATGCGCATGCCGTCAAGCCCGTGCGGCCAGTTCACGTTCCGCTGATGGATGACGTCCGTTCGCGTCAGCTGATCCAGGCTCCGGAGCTTCCAGCAGAAGCTCGATGATGCTGTCACGGAAACGTTCTCGTCGGCTCGTACCCCCGCCTGTGCGCGCTTCCTGCACGGCCGGCTGTGAAGTCTTCTCGTCACGGATCTTGGAGAGCTGACGCTGCGCGGTCAGCCTCACGAATCCATAGTCGTTGCCTGCGCGCGCAATCGCGGTGTCGAGGTCATCGACCGCCTCCGTGAGCAATCCGCGCCTCCGGTTGATCTCTGCTCTGATTACTGTGCCTTCGCACAGGCTCAAGCGGTCGCCACTCTGGACGGTGATCGCTAAGGCCTCGTCCGCGTGCCGAATGGCCTGCTCGTACTCACCTCGAATGGCGTGGATGGCGGCGACGTTGTTCAAGGCGGTGCCGCAGGTCTGGATGTTGTTCTGGGACAGACTGCAAGCAACCGCTTGCCTCGCATGCCCTAGCGCTTCCTCCAGCCGGTCCATTCCAGCGAGGACGACGCTCAAGTTGGTGTTGACGGTAGGCAAAAGTCCGTCCAGCCCTTCGCGAGTAGCCAACGCCAACGCTTCACTCAAGTGTTGATGAGCCCTCGCTAGTTCGCCCTGCCATTGCTCGGTCAGGGCGAGACCGATCAGGACAACACTGGTCCCGCCATGATTGCCGCTTTGGCGCATAAGGGTCAGAGAAGACCGAAAGTAGTCGAGCGCTCGGTCATACTCCGCTGACGTCGCTTCACTTCGTGCCCGAAGGAGCAGTGCGTAAGCCTGACCGTCAGGTGAACCAACCGTGTCCAGGGCTTGTTCCAGAAGCAGACTTACCCGGTATGCGGTGTGCCATTCGCATCGTCGGTCGAGACTGTCCCACAACGCTCCGCCGAGCCAGACCAGCTCCGGTAGAGGTCGGTGGCTAGCGCAGGCATGCTCGAACGCGGCCACTGCACTGTGCAGCTCTGTATCCAGCCAACGCAACACGTCCGCCACACAGGTGATCGTCGGCGAATGCCCATCCACTAACCCAGGTGGGTCACCCCACACTGCCGAGCGGCTAGGGCGACGAATGTCATCGGCTTGCTTGAAGCCCTTGGTGTAGTAGGCGAAGGCACGTTGGAAGGTGGCGTCGCGTTCGGGCTGGCTGTCGTGTGCGGTGGCGAGTTCGGTGGCCACCAGGCGCACCAGGTCGTGCAGGCGGTAGCGCCCACCCGGCACCGGCTCCAGCAGCTGCGCAGCGACCAGCCGGTCCAGCGCCGCCTCGGCGAGCGTCACGTCCCGCTCGTCCAGCATCGCCGCCACCACCCCGGGCGCCACGTCCGGCACGTGCAACACGCCCAACGTCCGGAACGCCCGCGCCGCCCGCCGCGCCACCTCATCGCCGCCGGTCAACGCGTCGTAGGCCACCCGGATGCACGAGCGTACGTCCAGCCGGTCCACCGCCAGCTCGTCCAACCTGCGCGAGTCGTCGGCCAGCCGCTCGGCGTACTCGGCCGCCGGCAGATCCGGCCGCGCCGCCAACCGGCCCCCGGCCACCCGCACCGCCAGCGGCAACCCGCCGGTGGCCGCCACGATCGCCTGCGCGGCCTCCGGCTCCACCTCCCGGTCACCGGCCAGCCCGGTCAGCAACCGCACACTGTCCGCCTCCGGCAGCCCCTGCAACCGCAGCCGGTCATCGACATCCAACACCGGCAGGGGATGCCGGCTGGTCACCAGCACCGCACACGAACCACTGGCCGGCAGCACCGGCACCACCTGCTCAGCATCCACCGCGTTGTCCAGCACCAGCAGCAGCCGCCGCCCGGCAGCCACGCTGCGCAACAACGCCGCCGCATCCGCGACCTCTGACGGGATCTCCCGCGGATCCACCCCCAGACTGCGCAGCAGCCGCCCCAGCACATCGGCTGCCGACAGCGGCCGCATCCCCGGCGTGGAGCCACACAGGTCCACGTACACCTGCCCGTCGGCGAACGCGCCGGCCACCTCGTGTCCCACCCGCGCCGCCAGCGCCGACTTGCCCACCCCACCCGGTCCGTACAGCAGCACCACCACCGGCCGCCGCCGCTCGTCGCCGGCCGACCCCAGCACCCGCCGCACCCGCGCCGCCTCCCCGCTGCGGCCCACAAACCAGCTCGCCTCCGCCGGCAACTCCCGCGGCGTAGGCACCGAACGCGACCCGACCCCAGCCGACACCGCCGCGCCAGCCACCTCCAGCGCCGGGTCACCACGCAGCACCGCCTGATGCACCTGCCGCAACCGCGGACCCGGCTCGGTGCCCAGCTCCTCGCGCAGCAACGCCCGCGCCCGCCGGAACGTCGCCAGCGCCTCAGCACTACGCCCCGCCCGATGCAGCGCCGTCATCAACGCCGCATACAACCCCTCCCGGTACGGATACCGCCGCACCAGCGCGGTCAGCTCCGCCACCAGCTCCCCGGCGCCACCGCAGGCCAGCTCCGCCTCCAGACACTCCTCGGTGGCCCGGGCCCGTTCCTCCTCCAACGACTCCGCCGCCGCGCACAACACCGCGCTGGTCTCACCGGCCAACGCCGGCCCGCGCCACAACCCGAGCGCGGCCCGCAGCGCCTCCCGCGCCTCACCCGCACGCTCAGCCGCCACCGCCGAGTGTGCCCGCACCACCAGCTCCCGGAACCGCCGCAAATCCACCGCCTCCGGCGGCACCGCCAACCGGTAACCCGCCGGCTCCGTCACCACCACCGACGGGTCCACACCCGCCTGCGACAGATGCGCCCGCAGCCCCGACACCGCCTTGTGGACCTGGTTACGCGCCCGCTGCGGCGGCGACTCGCCCCACAACGCGTCCACCACATCGGCCACCGGCACCACCCGACCGGCGTGCAACGCCAGCACCGCCACCAGCATCCGCTCCAGCCGCGGCACCGCCACGACCTGCCCGCCGGCAGCACACACCCGCACCGGACCGAGCACCTCGACACGCACGCAAAACCCCAAACCGTACACCAACCCACGCGGCCACACCACGCGCGACAGCCCCTCACCGCAGCGTAATGAGAGAAACGCACCCGGCGCTAGAGCTGATCTCCCACTTTCGCAGCGCGACGATCACTCTGGCCGGGACGGCCCCAGGTCAGCCAGCGTGTCGCGAACCGTGTCGACGAGGAAGTCGAGATCGGCGTCGGTCGAGGTCAACGGCGGAGCGACCACGAACCCTTCGCCGGTGGCGTACCGGAACGGATAAAACAGCACCCCGCGACGCTCGACCCGCTCCAGGAATTGCCACTGCAGACCTTGCGATAACTCCACTCCGTACAAGAAGCCGACACCCCGCACGTCGGCGACGGACGAAAACTCGGTCAATGCGGCCAGCCGCTCGCCCAACCGGTGGCAACGCTCGTCGAAGACCTTCGCGTCCAGGCTGTCCAGCTCGTCGAGCACCCCGAGGCAGGTGGCCGCCTGCAGTGGGGTGGCCGCCATGGTGCCCATCGCCGGAAGCGGGTCGGCGCCGTCGGCTTTCAGCAACGTGGCGAGTTCCGGAGCGATCAGTACGGCGGCCACACTCGTGTAACCGGCGCCCAGGCCTTTGGAGAGAATGCAGATGTCCGCGGACGCGCCTTCCCAGTGGTCGCTCGCCAGCGGCTTCCCGGCCCGCCACAGGCCGGTCAGGACCTCGTCGTGCACCAGCACCACTCCGCGCTCTCGGCAGATCTCGGCGAGCCGCCGAAGGTACCCGTCCGGCGGGACAAAGGCCCCGCCGGTCGTACCGTTGACCGGTTCAAAGATTACCGCTGCCACGTTCTCGTGACCCCGGCTGTCGATCGCCTGCGCCACCTCGTCGGCGCAGGTGGCGTCACACACGTGGTCGCCGTCCGCCCCACCGGTGTGCGACGGCGGATAGGGCGCAGGAAACGCCGGTGCCAGGCCGAACGAGTCGGCTGCCCGGGGGCGGCGGGCCTGGCTTCCGGCTATCGCCAGCGTGAAGGCGCTGTTGCCGTGGTAGCTGAAGTTCGACGCCAGGACGTGCCGGCGGCTCTCGCCGCCGCGGACCCGCGAGATGTTGCGCGCGATCGACAGCGCCACCTCCACCCCGGTGGTGCCGCTGGTCGTGAAGGCCACATGGTCATCGGGGCGACCGACGGCCCGGCAGAGCCGCTCCACCAGCTCCATCTGCACGTACGGGCGGGCGACCGCGGGCCCGGCGAATGCGGCGCGACTGAGCTGGCCGGCGATCCGCGCGGCCACCTTCGGGCTGTTGTGGCCGACGTTGACGCACAGCACACCACTCGACCCGTCGAGAATCCGCCTGCCGTCGTGGCAGTACAGCCAGGAGCCAACAGCCCGTTCCACGTCGAGTTCCGGCAACGGCCTGGACGTGGCCAGCAGCCGACTGCGGAGCTGCGCACCATCGTGGACACCCACCTGCACCGTCCTCCAACATGACGTGGCGGAAACGCCGCTGCGCCGGGAACCGGTACGGCGACAGTACCGGAGCACTCAGCCAGGACAGAAACCGGATCAGGCCGCCGAAGGGCTGTCGTTGGTGCGCGAGCGCACAATTTCCACCACATGCGACACCGCCTCGTCCAGCGGCACGCCGTTGCGCTGCGACCCGTCGCGGTAGCGGAACGACACCGCGCCGTCGGCCACGTCGGAGTCGCCGGCGATGGCCATGAACGGGATCTTCTGCTGCTGCGCGGTGCGGATCTTCTTCTGCATCCGCTCGGTCGACGTGTCGACCTCGGCGCGCACACCCTCGGAGCGCAGGCGGTCCACAAACGATGCCAGATAGTCGGCGTGGTCGTCGCGGATCGGGATGCCGACCAGCTGCACCGGTGCCAGCCAGGCCGGGAACGCCCCGGCGTAGTGCTCGGTGAGGATGCCGAAGAACCGTTCGATCGACCCGAACAGCGCCCGGTGGATCATGTACGGCCGGCGACGGGTGCCGTCGGCGGCCT
>SLSW01000328.1 GCA_007130245.1 Micromonosporaceae bacterium | reverse complement strand
TGTTCGGCGCTCCGGCGAAACATCACCCTTTCGTCCCACCGAGATCAGCCGACTCGCTGTCAGCAAGCCGACAGTTGACACAGGCCCCTAGGCGGGGCCCCACCTTACCGGCCTTCCGGACCGCACTGTCCGGAGTCGACTTCGTATCCGGATCACCGGCAGAAGCTAACGGCGGAGGCGACCGCGGAGTCGGGCGAGTCCGAACCAGGCGGCGCCGAGCGCGAGCACCCCGAAACCCGCGAGTACGCTGGCCGGCGGCAGGGTCACCGCGAGCACCACGCAGCCGACCAGCCCGACGGCCGCCACCGACTGCACCGGCACGAACCGGCCCGGCTCGCGCCCCAGCGTCAGCGCCGACGCGTTCGTGATCGCGTAGTAGACCAGCACCGTCACGCTGGAGAACCCGATCGCGTCGCGGATGTCGGCCACCGACACCAGCACCACCACCGCCAGCCCAACCACCAGTTCCGCCCGGTGCGGCACCAAGGAACGCGCGTGCACCGCGTCCAGCACCCCCGGCAGGTCGCGCCGCCGCGCCATCGCGAACACGGTGCGGCCCACCCCGGCCAGCAGCGCCAGCAGCACCCCGGTCACCGCGACGCCGGCGCCGATCTGCACCGCCCACGCCAGCGCGGGCGCGTCAGCCGCCCGTACCACCTCTGCCAGCGGCGCGGTCGAGGCCGCCAGCCCGGCCGGCCCCAGCACCGACAGCGACACCAGCGCCACCGCCGCGTAGATGGCCAGCACGATGCCGAGCGCGGTCGGGATCGCGCGCGGGATGGTGCGGGTCGGCTCGCGCACCTCCTCGGCCAGCGTGGCGATGCGGGCGTACCCGGCGAACGCGAAGAAGATCAACCCGGCGGCGGTCAGCACCCCGTACGCCCCGGTGACCTCGCCGGCGCCCACCCGGCCCCATTGCGCCCCGCCGAAGCCGGCGCCGGTGACCAGCACCGTGGCCAGCACCAACAGCGTCAGTGCCACCAGCCACCGGGTTGCCCGGGCGGTCTTCGTCACCCCGAGCAGGTTGACCGCCGTCAGGGCCACCACCGCGGCCACCGCCACCGGCCGTGCCTGCTCGGGCCACAGGTACGCGCCGATTGTCAGCGCCATGGCGCCGCAGGAAGCGGTCTTGCCGACCACGAACCCCCAGCCGGCCAGGAAACCGGCGAAGTCGCCGAGGCGCTCACGCCCGTAGACGTAGGTGCCGCCGGACTCGGGATAGCGGATGGCCAGCCGCGCCGAACTGGTGGCGTTGCAGTAGGCCACCAGCGCGGCGATGCCCAGCGCCACCAGCAGCGCCACCCCGGAGCCGGCCTCGGCCGCGGCCGGGGCGAAGACCACGAACACCCCGGCGCCGAGCATCGAGCCGAGGCCGATCACCACGGCGTCGCGTACGCCCAGCCGGCGCGCCAGCCGGTTCACGGCTGCCACCCGAGCGCGTGCCGCCTTATCAGGTGCAGCGCCCGGTCGATAGCCAGCCCGAGCGCCAGGCCGGCCAGCCCGTCGGTGAGCCAGTGGAAGGACAGGTACGTGGAGGCGACGATCACGATCACCACCGGCGCCACCCGGATGACCACCCGGACCGCGAAAGGCGGCTCACCGCGGCCGTACGCGCGCAGCAGGCCGGTCAGCAGCAGCAGCAGTACGCCGTACCAGACCACGGTGTTGACCACGTGCCCGGACGGGTAACCGGCGGCGTACTCCCCGGCCGGCAGCGGCCCCATCAGCGCCACCACCTGCTCCGGCGGCAGCGGCGAACTCGGCGCACCGCGCTCGGTGACATACTTGATCAGCAGCACGGTCGGCACCACCAGCACCGCCGCGGCCAGCACGTGCAGCAGCGGTCTGAGCGAGTTCGTGCGCCAGGTCAACCAGGCGGCGGCCAGCAGCGACAGCCCCAGCAGCGGCGAGCCCTGGCCGAGCAGATTGAACCAGCGGGCGGTGATGTCCGCAGCAGGAGGGCGGCGTTGTTCGGACCAGGCACGCACGGCGAGGTCGAGGTCGATCAGCCAGGTGCCGGCAGCCAGCGCGGCAGTGAGCGCGACGAAGGCACCGAGGAACCCGATGATCAGCACCACGTCCCGACGCACGCTGGCACCCTATCCCGCTGTCCGCTGTACGGCTCCCGCCGCGCCGCTGCCGGCCGACGACGATGGGTACGATCAGGTGGCACCGCCGACGTAGCTCAATTGGCAGAGCAGCCGCCTTGTAAGCGGCAGGTTAGGGGTTCGAGTCCCCTCGTCGGCTCCACCAGCCAACCCCAGGACGCCGGCTTTGTTCAGATTTAGCGCTTTTTGCGTGTCCTAGCCGGAACTTACCACCCGAAACCGCGCGGAGGGCGCTTGGCAGCGGTTCACGGGCGGTTTACGTTTACTGCACCGAAGCGGCTCCGGCCGCCACGGTCGTCTTTCTACTCGGATCGTCCGGCACGTTCCTGCCGGTGGAAGGGATGGCCTCATCATGGCTACCGTCACGTTCAACCAAGCGTCCCGGATCTACCCGGGCACCGACAACCCCGCGGTCGACAAACTCGATCTCGAGATCCGCGACGGGGAGTTCCTCGTCCTGGTCGGCCCGTCCGGCTGCGGCAAGTCCACCAGCCTGCGCATGCTCGCCGGCCTGGAGGAGGTCGACCAAGGGTCGATCTTCATCGACGACCGCGAGGTCACGCACCTGCCGCCGAAGGCCCGCGACATCGCGATGGTCTTCCAGAACTACGCGCTCTACCCGCACATGAGCGTGTTCGACAACATGGCGTTCGCGCTCAAGCTGCGCAAGACTCCGAGGCCGGACATCGAACGGCGGGTGCAGGAGGCGGCCAAGCTGCTCGAGCTCGAGGAATTCCTCAACCGCAAGCCGAAGGCGCTGTCCGGTGGACAACGCCAGCGGGTCGCGATGGGCCGGGCGATCGTACGCGAGCCGCAGGTGTTCCTGATGGACGAGCCGCTGTCGAACCTCGATGCGAAACTGCGGGTGCAGACCCGTTCCCAGATCGCCACGCTGCAGAGCAAGCTCGGCACCACCACCGTCTACGTCACCCACGACCAGGTGGAGGCGATGACCATGGGCCACCGGGTGGCGGTGCTGCTCGACGGTGTGCTGCAGCAGGTGGACACCCCGCGGGTGCTGTACGACGAGCCGGCGAACGTCTTCGTCGCCGGGTTCATCGGATCACCGGCGATGAACATCAAGGCCGTGCCGCTGACCGACGAGGGCGGGGCGTTCCCGGAGATGGTCCTGCCGTTGACGCGAGAACAGGTCGCGGCGGCCCGCGAGGGTGGCGACGGCAAGGTCACCATCGGCTTCCGGCCGGAATCCACGAAGTTGGTCGCACCGTCCGAGGGCGGGGTCCCCATCGTGGTCGAGCTGGTCGAGGACCTCGGCGCGCATGCCAACGTGTACGGCCACGCCGACATCGACGGCGAGTCGCAGCGGTTCGTGGCCACCATCGACCGCAGGGACATGCCCCGGATGGGTGACACGGTCTACCTGAAGCCGGGTGACGGCCATCACGCATTCCACTCGGTCACCGGCCTCCGCCTCTGACCCGCCCTTTCTCGTTGATCTAGGGCTTATTCACGTGATTTGAGATCAAATCACGTGAATAAGCCCTAGATCAACGAGGTGTCCGGGTCCTTCCTACGGCCCGGCCGCAGCAGGTCGGCCAGCGCCGACGCAAGAGTCGGGTAGGCGAACTCGAACCCGATCTTCTGCAGCCGACCCGGCAGGCAGCGGCGGCCGGTCAGTGCCAGCGCGGGGTCGGTGCGCAGCAGCACCGCACCCAGCCGGACCAGCGGCTCCGGCGTCGGCGGTGCGGGCGGTCGCCGCAGGGCCGTACGTAGCCTCGCCATCAGTTCGGCGTTGCGCACCGGCTCCGGGCTGGTGGCGTGAACGATTCCGGAAAGTCCCGGGTCGTCGATGCACCTCCGCACCGCCGCCAGCAGGTCGGCGATGTGCAGCCAGCTCACCCACTGCCGCCCGGTCCCGACCCGCCCGCCCAGGCCCCAGCGGACCAGGCCGACGAGCCGGTCCAGGGCCGGTGTCCCCCGGTCCAGCACCACTCCCGTACGCATGATGACCTGGCGGCCGACCGGAGCGCCGGCCGCGGCGGCCTCCCATGCTCGGGCTACGCCAGCCATCTGGGGCGGGCCGTCCGCCACCGGTGTGGTCTCGTCGATGACCGTATCGCCGCCGTCGCCGTAGATCGCCAGGGTGCTCATCTGCAGCCACACCTGCGGTGCCTGCGGGAGTCCCGCGGCGGCCTCCGCCAGCGCCATGGTGGGTTGCACCCGGGACCGCGTCAGCAGCGCGATGTTCGCCGCGGTCGGCCGCCGGTCGACCAACTCGCCGGCCAGGTTGACGACGACCGCGTCGGCCAGCTCGCCCGCCCACGTACCGGCGGTTGCCCCGTCCCACCAGACCTGGCGGTACGGCCGGTCGGGCCGGGCGGTGCGGGTGAGCACCACCACCTCATCACCCCGCGCCAGTAGGTCAGCGGCGATCCGGCGCCCGAGAGCGCCCGACCCCCCGGCGATGACGATCTTCGCCAAACCCTCGCCCTTCGTACCTCAGTCCGCGGTGCGCGAACCGGCACCGCTTCGGGTCCGCGCACGGCGGAGGCTGACCACGTACGCCCCCGCCACGATCACGAGGCCGAGGAACAGCAGGAACAGCACTACTACGCCGATGTCCTGCAGCGCGACTACGAACCCGGAACCGAGATCGGGCGCGCCGTCGGCAAGCATCCGCACGAGGTAACCGGTGTGCGACGCCGCCACGGCGGCGTACCCGGTAAGTGCAGCGACCTCGACCGCCGGTGCGGACGGCAACGCCGGGCGCAACCCGCTCGACAGGTACGCGGCGAGCGCGGGCGCGGCGAGGATCCACAGGTCGGTGCCGTCCATGAGCACCGGCAACGGTCTCGGCGCGTCGACAGAGAACGGCGCGAACCAGTACATGGCCCAGCCAAGCAGCATGAAGCCGGTGATGGCGAGCAGCAGCCAGGCGGCCCAGAAACGAAGCGCAGGGTTGACAGTGGTCGGTGCGGCGCCGGTCGGGGGTGCGGTCACGCGGGTCACCCCTTCATCCTGCCGACAGCGCTCAAAGGACACAACCAGCCCCGCCCCCACCTCTCGTTGATCTAGGGCTTATTCATGTGATTTGATCTCAAATCACGTGAATAAGCCCTAGATCAACGGGAGGTGGGGAGGGAGCGGCGGCGGGCGACCTCGGCCAGCGTCACCGCCGCGGCGACGCTGGCGTTCAGCGACTCCACCGACGAGGCCATCGGGATGCCGACCCGCAGGTCGCAGGTCTCCCCGACCAGCCGGGACATGCCGCGGCCCTCGGAGCCGACCACGATCACCAGCGGCCCGACCGCCACCTCCAGGTCGTACAACCCCGCCTCGGCGTCGGCGTCCAGCCCCACCACGATGAAACCGGCGTCCTGACACTGCTTCAGCGCCCGGGTCAGGTTCTTCACCCGCGCCACCGGCAGGCGCGCCGCCGCCCCGGCGCTGGTACGCCATGCGGTGGCGGTCATGCCGGCGGCGCGGCGCTCCGGCAGGAACACCCCGTGCGCACCGAACGCCGCCGCGGACCGGACCACCGCGCCCAGGTTGCGCGGATCGGTCACCCCGTCCAGCGCCACCAGCAGCGGCGCCGGTTGCTCGGCCGCCGCCGCCACCAGGTCCTCGAACGACTCGTACGCGTACGGCGGCACCTGCAGGCCAACGCCCTGGTGCAGCACCCCGCCGGTCATGCGGTCCAGTTCCGCGCGGCTGACCTCCAGCACCGGGATGCCGCGGTCACCGCAGGTGCGCACCAACTCCGCGACCCGCTCGTCCATGTCGATGCCATGGGCAAGGTAGAGCGCGGTGCAGGGCACGTGCGCGCGCAGCGCCTCCACCGCCGGGTTGCGCCCGACCAGCAGCTCCGGCGCGTCCTTGGCCGGCGCCGCCCGCCGCCCCGGCGCGACCTTGGGGCCCCGCCGC
>SLSW01000246.1 GCA_007130245.1 Micromonosporaceae bacterium | reverse complement strand
GCAGACGCCGGGGTTTGTGGAGGAGTTCATTCTGGACCGGGCGTTCGAGCCGGCGCTGGCCGAGTTCGGGTTGCCGCAGATGTCGGTGATCGATCCGACGTGCGGGTCGGGGCACTTTCTGTTGGGAGCGTTCGACCGGCTGGTGGCGCGGTGGCGGGAGCGGGAGCCGGCCGCGGATGTGCGGGTGTTGGTGGAGCGGGCGTTGGGTCAGGTCACGGGTGTGGATGTGAACCCGTTCGCGGTGGCGATCGCCCGGTTCCGGTTGATGGTGGCGGCGCTGCGGGCCTGTGGGTTGACGGAGTTGGAGCGGGCGCCGCAGTTCCCGGTGCGGGTGGCCACCGGGGATGCTCTGTTGCCGTGGGGTGATCCGGCGCGGGCGGGGGAGCAGGTGACGCTGGATGGCGAGTCGTTGTTCGCCTTCGCCACCGAGGATGCGGAGTTGTTGGCGGAGTTTCTGCGGCCGCGGCAGTACGCGGTGGTGGTGGGTAATCCGCCGTATATCACGGTGAAGGACAAGGCCCAGAACGCCCGCTACCGGGAGCTGTATTCCGCCTGTTCGGGCAAGTACGCGTTGACGGTGCCGTTCGCGCAGCGGTTCTTCGAGCTGGCGAAGCGCGGTGGCCATGACGGTCACGGTGCCGGGTGGGTCGGGCAGATCACGTCGAACTCGTTCATGAAGCGCGAGTTCGGTAAGAAGCTGATTGAGGACTATCTGGCCAGCCAGGTCGAGTTGACCGAGGTGATCGACACCTCGGGGGCTTACATCCCGGGTCACGGCACGCCGACGGTGATTCTGATCGGCCGGGATCGGTTGCCGAGCCCACGCTACAGCGGCAAGGTCCGTACGGTGCTCGGCATCCGCGGTGAGCCCTCACAGCCGGAGGATCCGGGGCGCGGCCTGGTCTGGAGCGCCATCGTAAACCAGATCGATCAGCCGGGCTCCGAGTCCGAGTGGATCAGCGTCACCGACTTCGGACGCGACCAGATGGGCTCGCACCCCTGGAGCCTCTCCGGCGGCGGTGCGGTTGAGCTGACTGCCGCCATCGAGGACTCCGCTTCTCGCAACCTCGACGGCGTGGCTGAGTCGTTGGGCATCACCAGCTTCACACTTGAAGACGATTTGTACGTCCAGCCGGCGCGCTTGCTCGTTCGTCGAAACGTCAACGGACGCTATGTCCGCCCCATGGTCCTCGGCGATGGCATCCGTGACTGGGGCCTGTCGACGCCTGAACATGCGCTGTTCCCTTACGACTCGGAGTTTGCGGTCGTTGACGTTGAACGTGAGCCGGATCTTCTTGGCTTCATGTGGCCGGCGCGAACCTGCCTTGCCAACAACCAGATGTTTGGAAGGCAAAGCAAGGTTGAGGCCGGGCTGAAGTGGAGCGAGTATGGACGCCTGACAGCGAGCAAGCTGCGGACGCCATTGTCGATTGCGTTTGCGTTTGTGGCTACGCATAACCACTTTGTGCTGGATCGGGGTGGGAAGGTCTTCAACCGTTCGGCACCGGTGATCAAGTTGCCGGAGGGGGCGGGGGAGGAGGAGCATCTGCGGCTGTTGGGGGTGCTGAACAGTTCGACCGCGTGCTTCTGGCTCAAGCAGGTCAGCCACGACAAGGGCATACGCGGTCAGGGTGGTGGATTTACCAGCGACGACTGGGAGCACTTCTACGAGTTCACGGGGACGAAGTTGCAGGAGTTCCCGTTGCCGGGTAGGTATCCGTTGGAGTTGGCGCGGGAGTTGGATGCGCTGGCGACCCGGCTGGGTGAGGTGTCGCCGGCGGCGGTGGCGGAGTCGGGTGTGCCTACGCGAGAGCGGCTGCGGACAGCCCGGGATGAGTGGCATTCGGTGCGGGCGCGGATGATCGCGTTGCAGGAGGAGTTGGACTGGCAGGTCTACCGGCTCTACGGGTTGACCGAGGACGAGTTGACGACCGATAAGCCGCCGGAGTTGGCGTTGGGCCAGCGGGCGTTCGAGATCGTGCTGGCCCGCAAGGTCGCCGCTGGTGAGGTCGACACGGCGTGGTTTGAGCGGCACGGGTCGACGCCGGTCACGGAGCTGCCGGGGCACTGGCCGGCGGAGTACCGGGATCTCGTACAGCGGCGGATCGAGCTGATCGAGTCAGATCGCAACATCGGGTTGATCGAGCGGCCGGAGTGCAAACGTCGCTGGTCGACCGACGGGTGGGACGCGATGCAGACGCGGGCATTGCGGGACTGGCTGCTGGACCGGCTGGAGGCGCCGCAGGTGTGGGGGCCGCGGCCGGTGCCGATGTCGGTGGCGCAGGTGGCCGACCGGGTGCGTCACGACGAGGAGTTCCGGCACGTGCTGGACCTGTGGGTGGGTAACGACCAGCACGACCCCGTGAAGACGCTCGGCGCGCTGGTGGCCGACGAGCAGGTGCCGTTTCTGGCGTCGTACCGCTACAAGCCTTCCGGGTTGCGCAAGCGTGCCGCGTGGGAGCGCACGTGGGAGTTGCAGCGGCTGGAGGACCAGGGCAAGCCGGTGGAGATCGAGGTGCCGCCGAAGTACACCTCGGGCGATTTCGTGCGTAACTCGTACTGGCGCAACCGCGGCAAGCTGGACGTGCCGAAGGAGCGGTTCATCTCGTACCCGAAGGCCGGCCGCGACGGCGACGACACCGACCTGTTGGGCTGGGCCGGGTGGGACCACCTGCAGCAGGCGCAGGCGCTTGCCACCATCTACCTGGACCGCAAGCAGCAGGGTGGCTGGCCGGGCGAGCGGCTGCTGCCACTCCTGGCCGGAATCGCCGAGTTGGAGCCGTGGCTGCACCAGTGGCACGCCGACCCGCAGCCCGGCTACACCGGCAGCCCGGCCGAGTTCTTCACCGGGCTGATCGACACCGAGCTGGCCACCCTCGACGCCGACCGCACCACCCTGGCCACCGTCCAGGGCATCGACAAGGCCGGCTGACCACGAACCGCTTCGCGGGCGGCATCCACTGAGGATACTGGTGCGCGAGGCGACGATCGTTCGTGATCGTGCTAGCTTGTGGACATGCCATTCGTCCGGCCTGCCGCCGGGCGCGGCGCCGGTGTGGTGCTGGCGTTGCTCGTCGGCATCCTCGCTGCCGGGTGCACGGGGCCGGAGCCATCCCCGGTCTGCGAGGTCACCACGTCCTACCGCGCCGACATCCGCTTGGCGGATGAGCACTGGCATATTGAGGAACGGTTGCTGCTGGATACGCAGACCCGCTCAACCCTCGCAGACTGTCTCGATCCGGAGCTTGGCAGGCGTATTCTCGCCGGCTCCGCCGCCGACCTGCCGACCCCGGTCCCGGACTACAACGCCGCGCACGCGTCCGAACAGCCAGGCGTACGCCAGGCCGTGCGCCAGCTCCATCGGGCCAGCCCGACCGTCGCCGCCGCGCGCGCGGAAGAGCTGCTGGGCATCAGCGAGGACGATGTGCAATGCCTCGCCACCGTCTGCCCGACGGCGTCGGAGATTCTGGACGGTGCGTACGCGTTCGTCCTGGACGACGGCGTGCGGAGACACGGATGGTCACCAGGACCGCGTCGCGACGGCCAGCCCACCTATGCGCGCACGCGCGAGGAGCCCGCCGTGGTGCCGTCGCGGGGCTGGACCACGAACGAACTGTCGCTACCCGCGGTCCCGCTCGGCCGTTCCAGCGTCCTGCTGCCGGCAGCAGGCTCGCACATCGCGATCGTGGGCCCGAAAGCGACGGTCGCGCGTACGTTCCCCGAGGAGGTGCAGCGCGCCGACACGCTGCAGGACGGTAACGAGCAGGTCGTCGTCGAACTTGAGAACCCGGCGGTCACGCAGGTGCGAGTGGATGTGCTTTCCACCAGCCTGCGAAGCCCGCCGGGCCAGCTACTGTACGGGCTGAGCGGATGGAGCCTCTGGCCGCTGACCGTAGCCGCGCTGGCGGTGCTCGGCTTCTTCCTGCTGCGGGTGGTAGCGCGGGAGAGCGTGAGCGCGTTGGCGGCCCGGCTGGTTCGTCGGTGGGGGAGCCGGCTGCGCCGCTGGCGCGGTCGCGACACCGGCAGCGGCGGCGCCGCGAGCCATGGCACGTCGTCAGGCTGAAACGGTATAGATGAGCCGTCTGGGGCCCGTCGGGTTCGCGACGGCGGCGTGGACCCGGTGCCGACCAGGCCGGGAGCATGCAGATGGACGAGCGCACCACCTTCGGTGCTCCTGGTCGGCAGGAGGCGTCAGGTGGACGGTGTCGAACCGATCGGCCGGTGCTGAGCGGCGCGGCCGCGGCCGGCCGGCGGTGGTCATCGCGGTCGCTATGACCGCGGTGCTGGTGCTGGTGGCCGGCTGCGAGCGCGAGGTCTCCGCCATGGTCGTACGGGCAGTAACGCGGCCACGACACAAGCGTGACGGTTGCGTAGGATTGACAGAATCTCTACCCCCGGACCCCCACCCCCCGCTGGAGCTGCGATGACCCTGCTGCGGGATCTGATCCACATCCCGGAGTCGGTGGGCGACGCCGACTTCGTGGTGCGGGCCTCCGGCGACGCCGACCTGGGCAACTACGTCGTCACCGAGGACCTGACCCGCAACTTCGACGAGGCGCTGTCCACCATCGGGCACGCCGTCACCACCGGCAGGTCGCAGGCGAAGTTCCTGCACGGCTCGTTCGGCTCCGGTAAGTCGCACTTCATGGCGGTGCTGCGGGAGATCCTGCACCACAACCCGGACGCGCGGGCCATCCGTGGGCTGGCCGAGCCGATCGGCAAGGCCGACGGGTGGCTGGCCGGCAAGCAGATCCTGACCCTCAGTTATCACATGCTCGACGCGCAGTCGGTCGAGCAGGCGATCCTCGAGGGCTACCTTCGCCAGGTCACCGCGCTGCACCCCGAGGCGCCAGTGCCGCCGGTGCACCGGTCGGACGCGATGCTCGCCGACGCGGCGAGGCTGCGCGACAGCATGGGCGACGACACGTTCTTCGAGACGTTGCGCGGCGCCGCCGCCGCACCCGGGCAGGGCAGCGGCCTGGCCGCCCACACCGCCCGCGCCGCCGGCTGGACCCCGGACACGTACGACGCCGCGGCCGCCGCCGCACCCGGCACCCGCGCCCGCGACGAGCTGGTCTCCGCGCTGACCAGCGCCTTCTTCACCGGCTCGGTGCGCAGCGGCGAATACCTCGACCTCGACACCGGCCTGGCCGTGATCACCCGGCACAGCCAGGAACTCGGCTACCACGCGATGGTGCTGTTCCTGGACGAGCTGATCCTGTGGCTGTCCACCAAAATCGCCGACCACACGTTCGTGCAGACCGAGGGCGCCAAGCTCAACAAACTGGTCGAGTCCGCCGACGCCGCCCGGCCGGTGCCGATCGTGTCGTTCGTGGCCCGGCAGCGCAACCTGGAAGACTTCCTCGGCCCGCAGGTCGGCGGCACCGAACGCGCCGCACTGGCCGACCTGATGCGCAGCGTGCAGGGCCGGCTGGGCAACATCGTGCTCGCCGACACCAACCTGCCGGAGATCACCGAGAAGCGGCTGCTCAAGCCGGTCAACGACGCTGCCCGCAGGACCATCGACCAGGCGTTCGCCGCGGTCAAGGGCAACCGGGAGATCTGGGACATCCTGCTGCTCGGCGCGCAGTACGGCGACGCCGGCATCGGCTCCGACGCGGCCGCGTTCCGCAAGCTGTACCCGTTCTCGCCCGCGTTGGTGGCCACCCTGGTGGCGCTGTCGCAGGCGCTGCAGCGCGAACGCACCGCGCTGCGGGTGATGACCGAACTGCTGGCGGCACGCCGCCGCACGCTCCAAGCCGGTGACCTGATCGGGGTGGCGGCCCTGTTCGAGCCGCTGGTGATGCGCGGCGACCTGCCCGACGAACCCAAGCTCAAGCAGCAGTTCCAGGCCGCCCGCGACACCTACCGGCGCAAGCTGCGGCCGCTGCTGCTGTCCACCCACGGCATCACCGAGGCGCAGGCCGCCGACCACGAGGCCTTCCAGCTCGACGACCAGCTGATCCGCACCCTGCTGCTGGGCGCGCTGGTGCCCGACGT
>SLSW01000350.1 GCA_007130245.1 Micromonosporaceae bacterium | reverse complement strand
GCGGCCGGGACTAAGCGGCCAGTCCGAGGCGGTCCAGGACCCAGGCCAGGATGAACGCCTCCTCCCGCCATGCGTCATAGCGTCCGCTGCGGCCGCCGTGGCCGGCGCCCATCTCGGTCTTGAGCAGGAATGAGCCGTTCGGTGCCACGGTACGCAGCTTCGCCACCCACTTGGCCGGCTCGTGGTAGAGCACGCGGGTGTCGTTCAGGCTGGTCACCGCGAGGATCGGCGGATAGGGCAGATCGGCCACGTTCTCATACGGGGCGTACGACTTCATGTACTCGTACACCTCAGGCGAATCCAGCGGGTTGCCCCATTCCTCCCACTCGGTGACCGTCAACGGCAGTGACGGGTCCAGCATGGAGTTCAGCGGGTCCACGAACGGCACCTGGGCCACGATGCCGGCGAACTGTTCCGGCGCCAGGTTCGCCACCGCGCCAACCAGCAGGCCGCCGGCGGACCCACCACGCGCCACCAACCGGTCGGCCGACGTCCAACCGGTCTTGGCCAGGTGGCGGGCGCAGGTCACGAAGTCGGTGAAAGTGTTCCGCTTGGCCAGCAGCTTGCCGTCGTCGTACCACCGCCGCCCCAGCTCGCCGCCGCCGCGGATGTGCGCGACCGCGAACACCACCCCACGGTCCACCAGCGACAACCGCGGGATCGAGAACCACGGATCGATGCTGTGCTCGTACGACCCGTACCCGTACAGCACGCACGGCGCCGAGCCGTCGCGGCGCGTACCCTTGCGGCACACCAGCGAGATCGGCACCCGGGTGCCGTCCTCGGCCACCGCCCATTCGCGGTGCTGCTCGTACGCCTCCGGGTCGAACCCGCCCAGCACCGGCGTGCGCTTACGCAGCACCAGCTCACGACGCGCAAGGTCGTAATCGTAGACCGAGTTCGGCGTCACCAGCGAGGTATAGAGCAGCCGCACCGTCCCGGTCACGTACTCCGGGTTCGCGTGCAACCCCACCTGGTAGATCGGCTCCGGGAAACTCACCTCGTGCGGCTCGGCGTCACCGCTCAGCGGCAGCACCCGCAGCCCGGTCAGGCCATCGCGTCGCAGCGACACGACCACGTGCCCGGCGAACGCGTCGACCCCCGCCAGCCGGGTCCCCGGCGAGTGGTCGATCAACGGCCGCCAGTCGGCCGGGGAGTCCACCGGAGCCCAGGCCAGCGCGAAGTCCTCCGCCCGGTCGTTGTGCAGGATCAGAAACCGGTCACCGGTGGCATCGTGCTCGACGTGGTACTCCACCTGCTGGCGGCGGGGCGCGATCATCCGGGGGGCCGCGGTCGGGTCGTCGGCGGGCACCACGCGCACCTCGGAGGTCACCGAGCTGTGCGAGTCGATCTGCACGAAGCGCTCGGAGCGGGTCAGGTCGACACTGACCCAGAACCGCTCGTCCGGCTCCTCGTAGACGACCTCGTCGGAGGACACCGACGCACCGAGCCGGTGCCGCCACACCCGGTGGGGGCGCCAGGCGTCGTCGACCGTCAGGTAGAACAGTGTCGAGGCGTCGGCAGACCACGCAGCCCCGTAGAAGGTGTCGTGAATCTCGTCCGGCAGCACCTCGCCGGTCTCGAGGTCCTTGACCCGCAACGTGAACCGCTCGTCACCGTCAAAGTCCACCGCGTAGGCCAGCCACCGCCCGTCCGGGCTGACCTCCAGTGTGCCCAGTGCGAAGAACTCGTGACCTTCGGCGAGTTCGTTGCCGTCCAGCAGCACCTGCTCGCCGTCCAGCGGGGTCCCGTCACCGGTGTCCGGAGGAGCGATTTCACCCGCACGCACCTCCCGTCGGCAGTGGATGGCGTACTGCTGGCCTGCCACCGTGCGCACGTAGTACCAGAACGCGCCCTTGCGTGTCGGCACCGACAGGTCCGTCTCCTGGATGCGATTCTTGATCTCGGAGAAGATCCGGTCGCGCAGCTCGGCCAGGTGCGCGGTCGCCGTCTGGGTGTACGCGTTCTCCGCGGTGAGGTACGCCAGTGTGTCGGGATCCTCCTTGTCAGCCAGCCACGCGTACTCGTCGATCACGGCGTCGCCGTGGTGACGGCGCTCGTACGGTACCCGCTTGGCTTCGGGTGGTGCGGTCATCCAGCTCTCTCCTTGGTCGGGGATGGTCTCGGTCTTGGGCGCGCCGGCGGCAGCGCCAGGTCGTTACGCACCACCAGCAGGGCGATGTCGTCGCGGGGGGGCTCGGACGAGAAACCGATGGTGGCGGTGCGCAACCGGGCCGCCATCACACCGGCGGAGTAGCCGGCCAGCGGCGCGGCGGCGTCGCGCAGCCGCTGGCCGCCGAACAGCTCCCGCCCCCGGCGGCGCTCGGTCACGCCGTCGGTGTAGAAGATCAGCGAGTCACCCGGGTGCAGCCGCACCGTCGTGTCCGGACAGCTGATGTCGTCCAGCAGGCCCAGCGCGGTGCCGCCGGTGCCCACCGTCCGGATACGGCCGTCGGAGCGGACGAGCACTGGGCGCTCGTGGCCGGCGAGGTACAGCGTCGCCGACAGCAGCTTCCCGGAGCCGGCGCGGGCGTTCGCGCCACCGTCGTCCGCGCCACCGTCGTCCGCGCCACCGTCGTCCGCGCCACCGTCGTCCGCGCCACCGTCGTCCGCGCCGCTGTCACCGTTGACGCGCTCCACCGACGCCAGCGCGAGCGTGCAGTAGCGTCCCCGGCCGCGCTCCACCAGCGTCTCGTTCAGGCGGCCGATGATCTCCGGCAGCGGCCGGCCGCCGCGTACCAGCGCCCGGATCACCTCGCGGACCAGTCCGGTCACGGTCGCCGCCTCCACCCCCTTGCCGGAGACGTCACCCATGACCACCAGCCACTTGTCATCGCGTAGCGGCACCACGTCGTAGAAATCACCACCGACCTCCGCGTCGTCGCCGGTCGGCACGTACGCCGCGCCGAACCCGACCCCGGACACCGACGGCAGTGCCGGCGGCAGTAGCGAGCGTTGCAACGTCTGCGCCACGTGCCGGCGTTCGGCGTGAATGCGGGCGTTGTCCACCGCCAGTGCCGCACGCCGGGCCACGTCCTGCATCACCGAGATCTCGTCCGGCTCGTGCCGGCGGTGGGCGGGCCGGCCGACACTGAGCGTTCCCAGCAACTGCCCGCGGGCGATCAGCGGTACCGCGAAACCCTCGACCGGCGCCGGTAACGCCACCTTGCCGGCCGCACGCAACGTGTGCGGCAGGCGCGCGGACGCCGGGTCGGTGCCGGTCTCGCGCAACGTGGCCTCCAGTTGCGGCAGCTGGTCCTCGTCGACGTGCGCGGCGGTCTTGAACGTCAATCGACCCCAGGAGTCGGTGGTGTGCACCGCCGACCACTGCCCCAGTCGCGGCACCAACAGCCGGGGGATCAGCGCCAGCGTCAGTTCCACATCCAGCGACTGCGCCAGCAGTTCGCTCGCCTCGGCCAGGAACGTCAGCCAGGTCTGGCGGCGGCGGTCGGCGCGGCGCAGCCGTTCGTTCTCCAGCGCCAGGGTGAGCCGCTCCGCGACCAGATTGGCCAGCGGCCGTACGTAGTCGTTCAGCGCGGCGTCGAGCTCCAGCTCACCACTGGCGGATCCGCCCAGTGCCAGCCGTACGCGCACCGGCGCGGCGCCCGCCCTGGGGGTCCGGCCGTGCCGGGCCAGGGTCGTCTGTCCCGCGCCCTCGCCCAGGTCGCAGCGCACCAGCCCACCGGAGGCGCCGGTCAGGTCCACCAGCCGGCTGAGCAGCGCGGCGGCGAAGTCGGCCACCGGGTCGTCGGCGTGCGCATCCGGGGTGATCTCCAGCAGTGCGGTCAGCGAGCGCGGGTCAGCCACAGCCTCGGCTGCAGCCGCTGCGGTGAGGTCGGCCACCGTGACATTGGACACGTCGTCGCCGTCGAGGGCGTCCGGCTCGGCGCCCCCCGCGGCACCTCCCGCGGCGTCCGGCCCGCCGGACATCGCTCTCCGGTTGAGCCGGAACCACACCGTCTTGCCGTCGCGGTGGTGGGTGGTCCCCCACCGGTCGGCGAAGTGGTCGACGAGCAGCAGGCCGCGGCCGCGTTCGGACAGGTCGTCGATGGGTGGACGCGCTCCGTTGGTCTGGCGCAGCTCGTCGGCGATGACGGTGGGCTCGGCACTCTTGACGACGATGCCGCGGGCGTCGTCCACGACCATGACGGTGACCCCGGTCTCATCGGTCGCCACTATGAGCGCCAGGTCCGTACCGGCATGAATGACCGCATTCGTGGATAACTCGGTCGCTAGCAGCAGTGCCGTGTCGAGCAACTCGTCGAGCTTCGCGTCCTGCAGCACCGACCGCACCACCGCGCGCGCCGCCGCGGGGGTCCTCCGGTCTGCCGGAAGGCGAACCCGCCGCACCACCCGCTGCCCGGCGGGCGGTGCGGCCGGTAGTGCGGCGCTCGCGGCGACCTCTGCTGCCTCGGGCACGAGGCTAAGTCTCCCTGACCGACCGGCCGACATCCAACCGCCGGTCCGTCCACCGCGCGAGCCGACCCACCGGGACCCCGCGGCGCCGGCAACCGCCGCCGTACCCACCTGGCAGATGGCCGGTCCGGCAGACATGATGGGGAGACCTCCCGACCCCCGAGACTGCGAGGAGACCATGGCGACCACACAGGCGACCGGGGCGTCCCCCGATACCCCGGTCGACGAGAAGGTGCTGCGTGAGCTGGCCGCCGCCCTGCGGCGGGTCAACGCCGGCGACCTTACCGTCCGCCTGCCGCGTGACGTGGGCGCGGTGGGCGAGGTGGCGGATGCTTTCAACGACCTGGTGGTGCTGGCTCAGCGCCAGCAGCGGGACCTGAAACGTATCGGCCGGGTGGTGGGCCGGGAAGGGCGGCTCACCGAACGGCTGGACGACGAAGGGTACGAGGGCGCCTGGGCCGACGGTGTGCACTCGGTCAACTCGCTGATCGACGACCTGGGGAGCCCTGCCACCGAGATCGCCCGAGTGATCGTGGCGGTGGCCGAGGGCGACCTGACCCAGCACATGCCCTCGGAGATCAACGGGCGTCCGCTGCGGGGCGAGTTCCTGCGCATCGGCCGCACCGTGAACACCATGGTCGACCAGCTGTCCAGCTTCGCCGAAGAGGTGACCCGGATGTCCCGCGAGGTCGGCACCGAAGGCAAGCTCGGCGGCCAGGCCAATGTCCGCGGCGTGTCCGGCACCTGGCGCGACCTCACCGACTCGGTGAACACCATGGCCTCGAACCTCACCGACCAGGTGCGCTCCATCTCCCAGGTCACCACCGCGATCGCGCACGGCGACCTCTCCCGCAAGATCACCGTTTCCGCCAAGGGTGAGGTCGCCGAACTTGCGTACACGATCAACTCGTTGACGGACACCCTGCGGGTGTTTGCCGAGGAGGTCACGCGGGTGGCCCGCGAAGTCGGCACCGAAGGAAAACTCGGCGGCCAGGCGGAGGTGCCGGGTGTGGCCGGCACCTGGAAGGACTTGACCGACAACGTCAATTCGATGGCGTCCAACCTGACCGCGCAGGTGCGCAACATCGCCCAGGTCTCCACCGCGGTGGCGCAGGGCGACCTGTCGCAGAAGATCACCGTGGCGGCCCAGGGCGAGATCCTGGAGCTCAAGGACACCGTGAACACCATGGTCGACCAGCTCTCCTCCTTCGCCGACGAGGTCACCCGCGTGGCCCGCGAAGTCGGCACCGAAGGAAAACTCGGCGGCCAGGCCCAGGTGTTCGGGGTCTCGGGCACCTGGCGTGACCTCACCGAGAACGTCAACCAACTGGCGGGAAACCTGACCGCGCAGGTGCGCAACATCGCCCAGGTCTCCACCGCGGTGGCCAAAGGCGACCTGTCGCAGAAGATCACCGTGGACGCACGCGGCGAGATCCTGGAACTGAAGAGCACCGTGAACACCATGGTTGACCAGCTCTCCTCCTTCGCCGACGAGGTCACCCGCGTGGCCCGCGAAGTCGGCACCGAAGGAAAACTCGGCGGCCAGGCCCAGGTCAAGGGCGTCTCCGGCACCTGGCGCGACCTCACCG
>SLSW01000360.1 GCA_007130245.1 Micromonosporaceae bacterium | reverse complement strand
GCGCGCGGTGGCACCCGCCGCAGCAGCGCCAGCACCTCGCGGCGCAGGGTGGTGCGGGCGGCCAGCACGGCCGCGAGCGCTGCCGCGGCCAGGGCCGCGCCTGCGGCCAGGAACACCGGCGGGCGCAGCTCGACGTGGGTACCCTCGGCCAGGGCGAGGCGGCTGGCCAGCTCCACCGCCCCGAGTCCGGCCAGCACCCCGACCGGTGCGGCGGCCAGGATCAGCAGCAGCACCTCGCCGACGCCGAACCGCGCGGCCCGGGCACCGGTGAACCCGCGCAGCTTCGCCAGGGCGATCTCCCGGCCACGCTCCTCGGTGAGCAGCGCCACGAGCAGGAACAGCGTGAACCATGCCAGCAGCAACAGTGGCGCGGCCACGACCGGCGCGGTGCGGCCGATGGCGGCCTGGTCGGCGGCGATGTCGTCCAGGATCGCCGGCAGCGCGGTGTGCAGCTCCCGCTCGGCGATCCGGACCGCGCTGTCCAGCGTGGCCAGATCGGCGCGCAGCGCGTCCACGTCGTCGAGGCGTACCGCACCCGGCACCAGCGGGTAGGTCAGGCTCAGCTGGACCACCGCCTGCGGGTCGGCCTGCACGTCGGTCTCGGCGACGGTGAACATCGCGTCCACCTGCGGCGCGCCGGTGGTCGGGTCGAAGCCACCGTGGGCGAAGTACGCGGTGCGGCCCCAGTAGGGCGCGCCCGGGTCGGTGGGCCGGTAGGTGCCGACGACCTGCAGCGCCCGCTGGGTCTCGGCGAACTCCACCGTGACGGTGTCGCCCGCACCGATCGCGTACTCCTCGGCGGTGCGGGCGCTGACCAGCACCTGGCCCGCGTCGATCGGGCAGTCGCCGTCGACCAGATGCAGCTCGTCGCAGACCCCGTCGCGGTAGGCCAGCCGGGTGGACAGTGACTCGCTACCGCCGTGGACCTGCACCCGGGTGTCGGCACCACCGACCGGCTGGCCGAGCACCCGCGTGGCCGTCGGCGCGTCCGACAGCGCCTGCGCGACCACGAGCAGGGTGTCGCCGGTGGTCTCGTGCGCGGCGGGTGCGCCACCGGTGGTGCCGGTGGCGCCGACGGTCAGGGCGGTGGCGGTCGGTGTGGCCGAGGTCAGGCCGTCGGTGAGCACCGACTGCTGGGCGGCGCGGCTGAACCCGGGCACCAGCACGGCGGCGGCCACCGCCACCGCCGCCAGCACCGCTACGACCGCGGAGCGGCCCGCCCGGTGGCGGATCCCGCGCAGCAGGACCACCCAGCCCGTCACAGTCCCTCCCCGCGCCCCCGCGCCCGTCCATCCAGGCCTCTCCTGTCGATCTAGGGATTGTTCACGTGGATTGATCTCTGACCACGTGAACAATCCCTAGATCGACGAGAGGATATGGTCGGCGGCAGTGTACGGGTCCTGCTGTCCGGCCGCTACCGCGGCGGCCTGGTCGGACAGCGAGGCACCGTTGTCAAGTGCCTCGATGCGCTCGCGCAGCGCCTCCAGCACGATCGCCTCGATCTCCGCGGCCGCGCGCTGCTCGCGGCGGCGCTGCAGCTGATCATGGGTGCGCAGCCACTGGCGGTGCTTGTCGATGGCCGCCACGATCTCCTCGATGCCCTCCGCGCGCGCCGCCACCGCTTTGATCACCGGCGGCCGCCACTGCCCGGGGGCGCGCTCGCCGAGCCCGATCATGCCCTGGATGTCGCGGTACGCGGCGTCGGCGCCGTCCCGGTCGGCCTTGTTCACCACGAAGATGTCGGCGATCTCCAGGATGCCGGCCTTGACCGCCTGGATGGCGTCGCCCATGCCCGGCGCGAGCAGCACCAGCGTGGTGTCGGCCAGCGTGGCCACCTCCACCTCGGCCTGCCCGACCCCGACCGTCTCGACCAGCACCACGTCGCACCCGGCCCCGTCGAGCACCCGGACCGCCTGCGGCGTGGCCGCGGCCAACCCACCGAGATGCCCGCGACTGGACATCGACCGGATATAGACGCCCGGGTCGGTGGCGTGGTCCTGCATCCGGACCCGGTCGCCAAGGATCGCCCCGCCGGAGAACGGGCTGGACGGGTCCACGGCCAACACCCCGACCCGGCGGCCGGCGCCCCGCAGCGCCCGCACCAGCTCGCTGGTGATGGTCGACTTGCCCACGCCCGGCGATCCGGTCAGTCCGATCACCTGGGCGGCGCCGGTGTGGGGCGCGAGCGCCGCAGCCAGGTCCGGCAACGCCGGGTCGTTCGACTCCACCAGCGTGATCAGCCGGGCCACCGCCCGCGGGTCACCGTCGCGCGCCTGCGCGACGAGGTCCGCGATCTGTGGCGCACTCACCGCTGCGGCACCCGCAGCACGAGCGCGTCGCCCTGACCACCACCGCCGCACAGCCCGGCAGCGCCTACGCCGCCGCCGCGACGCCGCAACTCCAGCGCCAGGCTGAGCACCAGCCGGGCGCCGGACATCCCGATCGGATGCCCCAGCGCGATCGCGCCGCCGTTGACGTTGACGATCGACGGGTCGATCCCGAGCTCGCGCGTGGACTGGAGGACGACCGCGGCGAACGCCTCGTTGATCTCGACCAGGTCCAGGTCGGATGGGGACAGCCCTTCCTTGCCCAGCGCGTGGTTGATCGCGTTGGCGGGCTGGGAGTGCAGGGAGTTGTCCGGACCGGCCACGTTGCCGTGCGCGCCGATCTCGGCGACCCAGTCCAGGCCCAGCTCCTCGGCGGTCTCGCGGCGCGCGACCACCACCGCCGCCGCGCCGTCGGAGATCGGCGAGGCGGAGCCGGCGGTGATGGTGCCGTCGGCGGCGAAGGCGGGCCGCAGCTTGGCCAGCGACTCGGCCGTGGCGTCCGGCCGGACCCCCTCGTCGGAGTCGACCACCAGCGGGTCGCCGCGCCGCTGCGGCACCTCCACCGGGACGATCTCCTCACCGAAGGCGCCGTTCTTGCCCGCGGCCGCAGCCCGCTGGTGGCTGGTGGCGGCGAACTCGTCCTGCCCGGCCCGGGTGATGCCCAGCCGCCCGACGTGGCGCTCGGTCGACTCGCCCATGGAGCAGGCGTCCCAGACGTCGGTCAGCCCGTCCAGCGCCATGTGATCCTTGATCGTGACGTCGCCGTACTTGTAGCCCTGCCGCTGCCCCGTCAGCAGGTGCGGCGCATTGGTCATCGACTCCATCCCGCCGGCCACCACCAGGTCGCACTCGCCGGCGCGGATCAGCTGGTCGGCCAGCGCGACCGCGTTCAGACCCGACAGGCAGACCTTGTTCACGGTCAGGGCGGGCACCGACATCGGGACGCCGGCGCCGACCGCGGCCTGCCGCGCGGTGATCTGTCCCGCACCTGCCTGCAGCACCTGCCCCATGATCACGTACTGCACCCGCTCGGCGGACACGCCACCGCGCGCGAGCGCCGCCTCGATGGCCAGCGAACCCAGCCGCGTGGCCGGAAAGTCCCTGAGGTTGCCCAGCAGCCGCCCCATCGGGGTACGCGCGCCGCTGACGATCACCGATCCGGTCATGGGTCCCACCTCGCAGCCTTAACGATCCTTCGGCCAGATTAACGGGCATGACCGCAACAACTCCGGCCGGCATCGGGCTGCGGCGCATCGACCACGTCGGCGTGGCCGTGCCCGACCTGGACGCCGCGATCGAGTTCCACCAGCGGGTGTTCGGCATGACCTGCGTACACGTGGAGACCAACCAGGAGCAGGGGGTACGGGAGGCGATGATGTCGGTCGGGCCGGACCCGGCTGGCGGCTGCGTGCAACTGCTGGCGCCGCTGTCCGACGAGTCGCCGATCGCGAAATTCCTGGACCGCCACGGACCCGGTGTGCAGCAGGTGGCGTACACGGTGGCCGACATCGAGGCCGCCAGCGCCGCGTTGCGCGCGCGCGGATTGCGGCTGCTCTACGAGGCGCCGCGGCGGGGCACCGCCGGTTCCCGGATCAACTTCGTCCATCCGCGCGACGCCGGCGGCGTGCTGGTGGAACTGGTCGAACCCGCCGACCGTTCCACCACCTGAGCGCTCCACCGCCTGACCGATCCACCGATCCACCGATCCGCCGCCTGACCAGGTAGTCGCAGGATCCCTGGCGCACTTGCGCGGCACCCCAGGTCATCTGCAAGTATGTCCCAATGCCCCAGCAGCAATCCTCGCAATCCCCCGTGGCGTTCTTCGACAACGCCAACGACCAGCCTGAGTTCACTGTCAAGCTCCGGGGTTACGACCCCGAGCAGGTGACCAACTACATCGGGCGCCTCAACCAGCAGGTGGCCGCCGCCCAGACCGACAAGGCGGAGGCCGAGAAGCGGCTGGCTGACGTGCAACGGCGGCTGCGTGCGGCCGAGCAGCGGCTCGGCACCATGGAGCAGCAGCTCACCGACACCACCAAGCAGCTCGAGGAGAACAGCAAGCCGACCCTGTCCGGGCTCGGGACCAGGGTCGAGCAGATCCTCCGGCTCGCTGAGGAGCAGGCTAACGACCACCGCGGTGAGTCCAAGCGGGAGTCCGAGGGCATCCTGTCCGCGGCCCGCATGGAGGCCCGCGAGATCACCGACAAGGCTCGTGCCGAGGCGGCCGCCATGAAGGCGACCGCCGAGCAGGAAGCCAACGAGATGACCACCGCCGCCGAGCGGGAGGCCGCCGAGGTGCGCGTCCAGGCCCGCCGGGAGGCGGACACCCTGCGCTCCGACGCCGAGCGGGAGACCAAGGCGCTACGCGCCTCGACCGAGCACGAGGTCGCCGAGCTCAAGGGCAACGTAGAGCGGGAGGTCGCCACGTTGCGCGCCACGGCGGAGCGGGAGATCACCCAGCTGCGCGCCAAGGCGGCCCGGGAGGCCGAGGAGAAGCGGGCCGAGGCCACCAAGCTGCTCGCGGACGCGCGCGACAAGCGGGACAAGGACCTGCAGGAACTTGAGATGGAGCTCGCCGAACGGCGCGAGAAGGCCGAGCGGGAGGACGCGGAGCGTCACGCCGCCCAGGTCGCCGCGACCCAGGAGATGGTCGACGTCGCCGAGGAGCGCCGCCGTGCCGCCGAGGAGCACGCCAAGGAGATGGAAAAGCAGGCCGAGGCCCGGCGGGTCGACTCCGAGCGGACCGCCCACGAGACGATCGAGTCGGCCAAGGCCCAGGCGAAGAAGGCCCGCGACGAGGCCAACGCCGAGGCCGAACGAGTGGTGCGCGAGGCGAAGGCCGAGGCCGACCGGGTCACCACCGCGGCCAAGCGCGAGCTCGATGACCTGAACCGCCAGCAGGAGCAGGTCAAGGCCCAGCTCGGCCAGCTGTTCCAGGGTCTGGCCGGGTTCGCTCCCGCCGGCGGTGACGACTCCACGAATGACAAGAAAGCCGACAAGAGCGAATCTGCATAGTTTTGGCCTGGATCAGGGTTAAAAGCGGCACTAGCGCGAAATGGCATGTCCCGTCATGGTCGGTCGATATCCGAGCGTGACGGGACATGACATGTGAGGATAGGGGTATGTCGCACAGCGGGGACATTCTTTCTCTGGGCCAGGGGGTTTCGACCGAGGCCAGCTTCGAGCTGGTGCTGTGGGGCTATGACAAGAGACAGGTCAATACATACGTCTCCCAGGTCGAAGCCGAGATCTCGGCGCTCGACGAGGAGCGGCAGCAGGCGTACGCGCAGGTGCAGGCACTCGCCGGCCAGGTCGAGCACCTGCGGCAGGAGATCGCCGAGCTGGAGCGCCGCCCGATCACCGGCGACCGGATGTCGTTCCGTCACCTGGGACCGTATGTCGAACAGTTGCTCGGTGTCGCCGAGCAGCAGGCCGAGGACATCCGCGCCGGCGCCGCGCGGGAGATCGACGAGCGCCGCGCCGAACTCGACCGGCTGCTGGCCGAGGCGCGCGAGAAGACCGCGCAGGCCTGGCGTGACTTCGAGCTGGCGCTCGCCGCCCGGCGTGCCGAGGAGGACCGGGAGGCCGAGCGGCGGCGCGCCGAGCTGGAGGCGGACCTCACCGCGGCGCGCGAGGAGGCGGAGGTGCTGCGCGCCAACGCCGCGGAGCTGCTCGCCAACGCCGAGCG
>SLSW01000124.1 GCA_007130245.1 Micromonosporaceae bacterium | reverse complement strand
TGCGGGTCAGCGCCCCGGGCAGCAGGTGCGCCTCGCAGAGGATCTGGAAGCCGTTGCAGATGCCCAGCACCGGCAGGCCGTCGGCGGCCGCGGCCGCCACCTGCTCCATCACCGGCGAGAAGCGGGCGATGGCGCCGGTGCGCAGGTAGTCGCCGTACGAGAACCCGCCGGGCAGGATCACCGCGTCCACGGTCAGCGGAGCGCCGTCGTCGTGCCACAGCGCGACCGGCTCCGCCCCCGCCAGCCGCACCGCCCGCGCGGCGTCGCCGTCGTCCAGCGAGCCGGGGAAGGTGACCACACCTACTCTCACAGGGTCTCCTCGACTCGTACCGTGTAGTCCTCGATCACCGGGTTGGCCAGCAGCCGGTCGGCGATCTGCCGGGCCTTGCCGGCATCGGGCGTACCGTCGAAGACCAGCTCGATCCGGCGACCGATCCGCACTGAGGTGACGTTGTCGACACCCAGCCGCGGCAGGGCGTCGGCGACGGCCTGGCCCTGCGGGTCGAGGATTTCGGGTTTCAGCATGACGTCCACGACGACGCGCGCCACGGGGCCTCCTGACAGACTCGGTGGATTGGCCTCTGTCAAGGTTAGCGGCCGTTCGGGAACTGAGCCGATCTACCCTGCCGCGTTCCGCGCGTCACACGAGCGCGGTGACCAGCAGCACGGCGGCGAGCACCGCACAGACACCGGCCGCCAGGTAACGCACGGCCGTCAGCCGTACCCGACGCAGGATCCAGCGGCCCAGCAGTATCGCGGCGGCCGCGACCCCCACGGTCGCGGCCAGCGCCCCGACGAACACCGCCGTCGGCGGTTGCCCGCTGGCGACCAGGCCGGCGATGAGCAGCTGCGACAGGTCGCCCCATTCGGCGGTGAACAGCAGCACGAAGCTGGTCGCGAACGCGCGCCACCCGCCGTTGGTGGCCTCGGCCCCGGCTGCCCGGCGCGCGTACTCGCGTTCCTGGTCGCGTTCGGCGTCGTCGGCGCGCCGCGCGCTGCGGAACAGGATCACCGCGCCGGCGGCGAACAGCGCGGCCGCCGCCAGCTGCACCGGCTGCGGCGGTAGCAGCGCGAGCAGGCTGCCGGCGAGCACCGCCAGGGCCACGTGCACCACGAACGCGGCGGCCACGCCGAGGAAGACCGGCAGCGGGCGGTAGCGGGTGGCCAGCACCAGGGTGGCCACGAATGTCTTGTCCGGCAGCTCCACCGGCGCGATCACGGCGAACGTCGCCCCTGCCGCGATCAACCACTCCACGAACGATCAGTGTGGCACGCCGTACGGTCGTCAGCGGTGCGTACGCTCCGGGGATGACCACACCCCCACCCCCGCCACCGCCGTGGCTGCCGCCGCCACCTCCGCCGGCGTTCGATCCGGCGAGCGGGCTGCCCTACTCCGACAAGAGCCGCATCGCGGCCGGCCTGCTGCAGCTGCTGCCGGGTTTCTTCATGGCCATCGGCGGGGTGGGCAGGCTGTACGCCGGCCATTCCGGGCTCGGTGCGGTGCAGCTGGTGGCGTCGATTCTCGCGTGGATCATGCTGATCTGCCTGTTCTGGCTGATCATCCCGATCTTCCTGTTCCTGGGGATGTGGCTGTGGGTCGTGATCGACGGTCTGGTGCTGCTCGCCGGCCGCCCGGTCGACGGCTACGGACTGCCACTGCGCCCGTGAGCTGCTGCGACGTCGATCTCGACGGTGTACGTCAGCGCGAGATCGTCCCGGAGGCACTCGCCGACCGCGCGCGGATAGCTTTCTTTCTCCGGTGACGCGACGAGCGCGCCGGCCACGTGGAGCTGGTCGCCTTCCAGGAAGACCCCGACGTCCGGCACCCTGGCACCCGCCGTGCCCTGCAGGTTGACCGGTTCGGAGCCGAGCGGCCACACGACGACGGCTTCAATGGCGCCGTCCACGGACTCCAGCACCAGGCACCCGGTCGCCGGATCGGATCGCAGCACTCCGGTGACCTCGAAGTTCACCAGACCCACGTGGTCGGTGAACACGAGCATCCGCGGATCGTGGCCCACCCCGGTGATGGGTGTCGAGGGCCCGTCGTGATCCGGCTCGTCGGTCAGCGCGGCGCAACCGGTGACGGTCAGCAACACCATCAGCACGCTGGTGACCGCAACCGACCCGAACCCCGGTCGTTGCGCGGCAGCCATGCCGTCCAGTTTCGCACCCGCTCCACCCCAGCGCGCTTTGTGTACGTTTACTGCTGCTATAGCGACATCAGACGTCCACAAACCTGGATCAGAGGGTGGGACCGGGGGTGTAGGCGGCAGCATCCGGGTGCTGTGCCACCACCTGCGCCACCGCCGCCACCACGGCGGCCACCTGGGAGTCGGCGGCGCCGGTGAACACCGCCCGGTCGGCGACCAGCTCGTCGAGGTCCGAACGGGACAGTCCCAGCCGTCCGTCGGCCGCCAACCGGTCGAACAGGTCGTTGCCGGCGGCGGCCTTCTCGCGCATCGCCAGCGCCACCGCCACCGCATGCTCCTTGATCACTTCGTGGGCGGTCTCGCGGCCCACCCCGCGGCGCACCGCCGCCACCAGGATCCGGGTGGTGGCCAGGAACGGCAGGTAGCGGTCCAGCTCGCGGGCGATCACCGCCGGATACGCGCCGAAGCCGTCCAGCACCTCCAGGAGCGTCTGAAACAGCCCGTCGGCGGCGAAGAACGCGTCCGGCAGCGCCACCCGCCGCACCACCGAGCAGGACACGTCGCCCTCGGCCCACTGGTCACCGGCCAGCTCGCCGGCCATCGAGGCATAGCCGCGCAGCAGCACCGCGAAGCCGTTGATCCGCTCGCTGGAGCGGGTGTTCATCTTGTGCGGCATCGCCGACGAGCCGACCTGCCCGGCCCGGAAACCCTCGGTGGCCAGCTCCTGGCCCACCATGAGCCGGATCGTCAGCGCCAGCGACGACGGCGCGGCGGCCAGCTGCGCCAACGCCGAGACCACGTCGAAATCCAGCGACCGCGGGTAGACCTGGCCCACCGAGTCCAGCACCCGGGTGAAGCCGAGATGCCCGGCCACCCGCTGCTCCAGCCGCGCCAGCGCGTCCCGGTCGCCGCCGAGCAGGTCGAGCTGGTCGGCCGCGGTGCCCACCGGCCCCTTGATGCCGCGCAGCGGGTACCGGTCGATCAGCTCGTCCAGGCGCTGGTAGGCGATCAGCAGCTCCTGCGCGGCCGAGGCGAACCGCTTGCCCAGCGTGGTGGCCTGGGCCGGCACGTTGTGGGAGCGCCCGGCCATCACCGTCTCCGAGTGCTCGGTGGCCAGCCTTGCCAGCCGGGCCAGCGTCGCCACCGTGCGGTCACGGATCAGCAGCAGCGACGAGCGGACCTGCATCTGCTCGACGTTCTCGGTCAGGTCGCGCGACGTCATGGCCTTGTGGATGTGCTCGTGCCCGGCCAGGGCGCAGAACTCCTCGATGCGCGCCTTCACGTCGTGCCGGGTCACCCGCTCCCGCGCGGTGATCGAGTCCAGGTCGACCCGGTCGGCCACCGCCTCGTACGCCTCGATGACGCCGTCGGGCACCGGCACGCCCAGCTCCCGCTGCGCCCGCAGCACCGCCAGCCACAGCCGGCGCTCGGCGCGCACCTTCTCCTCCGGTGACCACAGCGCCGCCAGCTCGGGCGAGGCGTACCGCTGCGCCAGCACGTTCGGGACATCCACCCCTATATCCTGCCCCACGCCCCCCGGGGTGCTGGCCGGCGGCCACCGGTGCCGGTCGCCGCCTTGGAGTTAGCGCTGTGTCCGGGCGAGGACCTGCGGATCTCGGCGGTGAGGGGTTCGACGGGTGTCGCACCGTTGTACGATGTAGGCACAGAGGTCGCCGAACCTCCTTCCGATGTGAGGGCAGGATGGTGCTCCGCAGCTATCCGACAGCCTTGAGCCTTCTGGCGGTCGCCGGTCTCGCGGCGTGCGGCGGCGCCGGGACAGTTGAGCGGGACGCGCTCGTCAGCGGGGTCGTGACCCGCGACGGGGAACCGGCCTCGCGCGTGGAGGTTGTTGTCTACGCCTGGCCTAACGATCATTTCCTGAACGGCCTGGCCGAGGGTGAGGGTTTCGAGCTGCAGGAGCTCACGCGGGTGCGCACCGACCGGAACGGGTGGTTCGTCGTGAGTCTCGACCCCGGAGACGTCCGTCCGGAATACACCGGGGACGGTGGCTGGGTGGACATTGACCTGACGTTCGGAGACTCCGAGTGGCCCTACAGCTTCACAGCGATCCCGACCGAGCCGGGTGAGCCGGGCGGTGTCTGGCAGAGCCCCCACTTCGACGGCTCGCTGTTCCAGGTCCGTGCCGCGGACCGCAAGGCTCCGATGCACCTGTTCGTCGACATCGGTGAGCGCCTGTCCGTGATCGAGGACGGCAACGACCCGGCGGATTGGGAGTAAGCCGAGGCTAGCGCTCAAGGATGGCGGTGACGTGCCGGAAAGTACCGGTGGGACGTGCGCCTAGCGCGGAGCCCATGCGGCCACGAGATCCGCTGGTGTCCACTGCGAGGTCAGTGCCAGCCCGGACTCGAAGCCGTCCCGGGAGACCGCCACCAACGGCGTGTTCTCGTCTGCTCCCGGCACGGCCACGACTGCGCGGATCAACGCATCGAGATCCCGCCGATCGAAGGGTCGTCCCAGCCACTTGACAGAGCCGACGAAGTGGATCTCGCGTGCCGGGCGCCTGTCCGCGCCGATGAGGTCCAGCTCCGGCCGGTTCTGGCGGTTCCACCAGCCACCGACCGCCTCGGTGTCCGGCCACCGGTCGTTGGGCAGCATCCGTTCGAGCGACTCGCGGACCAGCGGCTCGACGGCGCGTCCGCGCCATGCCGACCACGACCGTTCGATCCGGTTGAGGACCAGGTCGCCGCGGCCGCGCTCAGCCTCGGCAATGCCTCTACGCAGGAACGCCAGCCAGAACCGAAGGTAGTGGTCCGCGACCCGGTAGCGTTTGTTGCGGGTGTCCCGTTTGGTGGACAGTGGCAGGTCAAAGGTGATCACGCGTTTGTCGATCAGGGTTGCCAGCGCGGGTGACAGCGAGCCTGCCGGGACCGCCGCCCCGCCCCCGACGTGAGAGGCGATGGTGCTGAACGTCGTCTCGCCGGCGCCGATCGCCTCGAGTGCCTGTCGCGCGTGGGTGGGTTCGGGGAACTCGCCGAGCATCGACAGCTCACCGGCCGCCAGCAGCGGTGACAGCGGGTCGGACACGCTGGCGCGCAGGTAGTCCTTTCTGGTCATGCCTGGATGCCAGGCCCGCACGATCTCGGGGTATCCACCGGTGATGAGGTAGGCATCGATGGCATTGGAGGGGTCGAGGCCGGTCATGGTGCCAACGTCGTGCGGGTTGAGCGGGTGAAGCGTCATGCGCGCCGCTCGTCCGTAGAAAGGGCGGCCGTAGGTCTGCAGCGCCTCCATGACCGACAGATCGCTGCCGATGAGGATGAGCAGCACCGGACGGGTCGACAGATGCTGATCCCACACGGTCTGGAGGGCGCCCTCGAATCCGCGGTCCTGCGCCACCAGCCACGGCACCTCGTCTATGACGACGACGCTTGGGCGGTCTTCGGGCAGCGCGGTCGCCAGCGCCCGCAGCGCCTGGTTCCAGTCACCCGGGCGCACGCCACGCACCAGGTCGGCCCGGGGAAAGCCGGACTGCCTGATGGCATCGACGAAATCTGCCCGTTCGGCAGCCTGATGGCGTCCGCTGGTGGCCTGGAACAGCAGATAGGGGACGCCGGCCTGGTTGGCGAACTCCTGCACGAGACGCGACTTGCCGACCCGGCGGCGGCCGGTCAGGGCGATCGCGGCACCGCGGCCGGAGTCGGACACCTGCCGCAGTTGCTCAGCCAACCGCGCCAGGTCAACAGCGCGACCGGCGAACGAGACCATAGTAAGATGGTATCTTAGTAAGAACTGATCTTACTAAGGCAATGCCTGACAATGCCTACTAGCGGTCTGCATCCGCGTCCGCCGGCAGCAGCCGGAACGATTCACGAGCGAATGCGCGGGCGACATGGTGGTGGGCAGCTC
>SLSW01000091.1 GCA_007130245.1 Micromonosporaceae bacterium | reverse complement strand
CGGGCCATGGCGCAACCGGGTGTGCTCTCTGTCAACCGCCTCGCCGCTACCGCCGCCCTCGCCCGCTATGACCTGCCGTGCGATAGCCAGCTTCGGCCGATCCGCACCACCAACAACGCGGTCTTCGAGGTCGCCACCAAGGACCGGCCGGACACCGCGCTCCGGTACGTCCTGCGGGTGCACCGTCCGCGCTACCGCAGCCCGGCGCAGACACGCTCAGAGTTGTACCTGCTGCGGCTGCTGCAGGACCGGCTACCCGGCGGACAGTTCTCTGTGCCGCAGCCGGTGCCAGCCCGCAGCGGGTCGCTGGTGGTGGAGGTGAACCCGACCCAGGATGCGACTCGACACTGCGACCTGCTCACCTGGGTCGACGGCCAGGTGCGCCGTCCCGGACGCGGTCTTGGACCCCGGGCCGTCTACCGGCTCGGCCAGGCGTTGGCATGGATACACACAGTGACCGCCGCACTCGACCCGTCGCCGGGATTCGACCTGCCGCACTGGGATGCCGACGCCATGTTCGGCCCGGCCCGCGACCAGCCCAGCGGACCATTGTCGCGTCTGATCACGCCCACCGACTGGCGGCTTCACCAGGAGATAGCAGACCGGACCCGAGCCGTATTCGCCCAGCTCACCCACGAACCGGACGCCCGTGGTGTCCTCCATTTCGACTTCATTCTCGGTAACTGCCACCTACGCCGCGGCCGCACCGGCTGGCACGCCGGAATCATCGACTTCGACGACTGCGGCTGGGGTTACCTCCTCTACGACCTGTGCCCGCTGCTGGGAAACCTGGCAGACTTCCCGGGCTACCCGATCCGGAGGCAGGCGTTTCTCGCTGGCTACCGCAGCACGCGTCACCTGCCCACCGCATGGGAGACGCACCTACCACTGCTGATGGCAGCCCGACACGTCCAAAGCTGCCTCTGGACCGCGCAGCTGGAGCAGACCAGCGGCACCGGCCCACCAGCTGCCGACCACATCGCCATGCGCATGGACCTCGCCCGCGACTGCCTCGCGCTACCTCACTAGCCAGGTAGGCCCATGCTGCGCAGCTTCAGCCGCGGAATCCAATTGACCGCCCACACGGCGGCGCGCATCGTGACCTGGTGCCCGACCGCGACACGACACCCGACCACGAGCCGGAGCCCGCAGGCCCCGCCACGCTCTACCGGCGCCGGATGGCCGAGCGCTACAACGAACTCAACCCCTGGGCTGCGGACAACGAGTTCTATCTCGAGCTGGTGATGTCGGCCTCGAGCGTGCTCGACATCGGCTGTGGCACCGGCATGCTGCTGCACCGCGCCCGGCAGGCCGGCCACCAGGGTCGGCTGTGCGGGCTGGACCCTGACCCGGCGATGCTCGACCAGGCCCGGGTGCGGCCGGACGTCGACTGGGTCCTGGCCCGCGCCGCGTCAATGACCTGGGACCGCCAGTTCGACCTGGCCGTGATGACCGGCCACGCCTTCCAGCAGCTGGTGACCGACGAGGACCTGCGCACATCCCTGGCCGCGGTACGTGCCGCGCTGCGCGGCGGCGGTCGCTTCGCGTTCGAGACCCGCAATCCCGCACCGCGACCCTGGCAGCGGTGGCGAGGGGGCGACCCGATCGAGATCACCGACGACAGTGGCACGACGGTGCAGGTGCGCCGGCACGCCCGCATCGTGGTCGCCGACGATGTGGTCCACATCGAGTCGGTTCTCACCGTGCCCGGGAGCGGCGGCGAGCAGGTCGCCCACAGCAGCCTCCGGTTCCTCGACCCGGAGACACTGGCCGGGTTCCTGGCCGACGCCGGCCTGGTGATCGACGAACAGTACGGCGACTGGGACCGTAGTCCGCTGACCGGCGCCAGCCCGGAGATCATCACCGTCGCGCGCCCGACGTGAGCGATCACGGGCCGAGCCGCATCACCGCGCCTCGGCGTGCCGTTGCTCGTCGGCCGGCGCGGACCGGTCGGTGAAGGCCAGCACCAGCATCGCGACGGAGACCAGCGCGATCAACACCAGCAACCATGTCGGCAGGTAGTAGGTGAAGCGGGTCTCCACCCCGGACCACTGTACGAGAGTCTCGTAGCCCGACGGGATGCCGGCGATGTCGCCACCGATGGAGTTGGTCACCATCGACCAGTGGAACCCGGCCAGGGCCAGCAGCCCGTAGAACAGGCTCAGGGTCCGGTTGTGCCACAGCCGCTCGCCCACCTTCCAACGGATGCCGATGAAGATGGCGAACGTCACCAGCAGCAGGATCGCGGTGAGGATCTTGTTGCGCATGATCGGGCTGTTGATCGCCGCCGATGGCGCCCAGATCGCGAACCCTGTGATCATCGCGGCGACGATCAGCGCGGTGCCGATGGTCGCCGCCCACAGCGCGCCCTGATCCGCGCCGACCGCCAGCGCCGAGCGTGACTCGGCGCCGCGCCACTGCATCACCAGCCGGACCACCACCGCGAGGACGGTGAAGAAGAACAGCCCCGTGATCAGGCTGACGACGATCGCGTGAAAGGCCGGAGGCATCGTGTTCACCCCTTGCTGTCGGTGGGACGGGTGGTGGTCGTCGAGGTCCGCGGCGCCAGCACGTCGCCACGTCGCGCCAACCGGAAGATCGCCAACGACGCGGCGACCAGGAACAGCACCCACACGACCGCGGTCCACGCCCACTGCGTCCTGATCTCGGAGCGGAACTCCGACTCCAGGGCGTAGTGGGCCATGCCTTCGATGTCGTGGGCCGCCTCGAACGGCGCGCCACCTCGGATCGCGCCCGCTCCGGCGTGCTGGCTGCTGTCGGTCAGGTAGTCCCAGACGATCTGCCCGGGGTAGAACGTCTCCACGGTGCTCCACTCGATGTCGTCCCACGGCGGCGTGGCGCCGTCGAACCGTACGGCGGTGATGTCCGCGTCGCGCTCCAGACCCAGCTCGTACGGCATCGAGATGTAGTGCCACCGCCCCCCGGTGGCGTTGAGGTGAAGGGCGAACGCCACGTCGTAGGTGCCCAGGTGCACCAGCGGCTTCTGGCCCTCGAAGCCGGTGTCGAGCGCCCGCTGCAGATCCAGATTCCAGTGACCGTCGGCCGCGATGCCCTGGGCGAAGATCGAGCCACGGGCTCCCTCGGGCTCCTGCAGGAGGCGTCGCGGGATGACGTCGCCGTCCTGCCAGTCGTGGTCGGGGTCGAACTCGGTGGCGAAGCCCTCGTAGAGGTAGTAGATGTCGTCCTGGGTGTAGTCACGGTCCAGGATGCGCTGCCAGTCCATGGCGTGGATGCCGACCTGATCCGGATCGAACATGAACTCCGGCTGTTCCAGGTCACTGTCCCAGTTGGTGCTGAACGGCGCCTCCCCCTCACTGCCGCGCCGGCGGTAGTCGACCATCTGGTCGTCGGCGTAGCCGATCGGGTTGGAGCGGTGTGCGCGCCAGTGCCACAGGTCCAGGAAATATCCTCGTTGCTCGAGAGCGTCCAGGGACTGCTGATCCACCTGGCGCCGCCAGTCACCGCCCTCGACCGTCTCCGGAAGGAACTTGCGTACGTCGCCCTCACCGAGGATCTCTTCGGCCTCCTGCGCACCCTCGTCGGTCAGGTCGGCCGCGTCGGAAAGGCCGCGCATCCCGCTGAAGGCGGTGATGAAGCCTCCGTACTGCGCGAACCCCTCGACGCTGCCGTCGTCGACGAAGAACGTCAGGCGGTCCTCGTAGACGCCCTGCGGGTGAGAACCGACCGGGGGGGACCCGTAGCGCACCCACTGCCCGTCCTCATAGACAAGGTAGTCGTGGTAGAAGTGCGGCGTGTCCGTCGGCCATCGGAAGCGCCAGAAGATGTCGTCGTCGTTGTAGGCGGCCTTCACCTCAAGATCGACAAACAGCTCGTCCGGCTGGGCGATGTTGCGCTCGGGGTCATCGCCGCGCACTCCCGTGGAGGCGAACACAAGCGACAGGATCGCCAGCACCACGACGGCGCCGACCACACTGCCGAGCCTGGTGACACGGGACATTGCTCACTCCTCACCATGTGTGGCTGATCTCCCGTAGCATCCCATCACGGCCGTACTGTCGTCAGGCCGACCGGCCCTTTGTCCACAGGACCACAGTCCGGCACACGCGAAGTGATCATCCGGACACAGCGGGGTGGGCCGCAGCCGGGTCGGTGGCCAGCCGTCCGTCGGTCATGGCCATAACTCGGTCCGCGTGGGCGGCGACGCGGTCGTCGTGGGTGACCACCACCCCCGCCCGGCCGTGCTGCCGTACCGCGTCGGCGATCAGGCCGATCACCTGCCTGCCGCGCTCACCGTCGAGATGGGCGGTGGGCTCGTCGGCAAGCAGTAACGGCGGGTCGTTGAGCAGCGCGCGCGCGATCGCCACCCGCTGCTGCTCGCCACCGGACAGCGCCTTCGGCAGGTGGCCGGCACGGTTGGCCAGGCCAAGCTCGTCGAGCAACTGTTCGGCGCGCCGGCGCGCTACCGGGCGTGACAGGCCGGCGAACGAACCCACCGTCGCCACGTTCTCCACCGCGGTCAGGTACGGCAGCAGGCCGGCGGACTGGAACACGAAACCGATCCGGGCGGCCCGAAGCCGGGTCCGCTCACGCTCGGTGAGCGCGGTGGTCTCGACGTCGCCGATGAACACCCGGCCGGCTGTGGGGGTGAGCAGCGCACCCAGCATCGACAGCAGGGTGGTCTTGCCGGAGCCGGACGGTCCGACCAGAGCGACCAGCTCACCCCTGTGTACGGTCAGCGACGCGCCGGACACCGCGGTCACCGCGCCGGGACCGTCACCGAAGACCCTGGTGCACCCGTCGGCGCGCACGACCGCGGCGTTGACAGGAGAGGTGTCGGCTGGTGCGGCGCTGGTCATGTCTGGTCATCCTCCATTGCAATGGCGGGGTCGAGCCGGTGCACACGCCGTAACGCGAACCCGGCGCCGGCCAGGGCGGCCAGCAGCAGCGCGGCGCCGGCCGTGGCCACCACAGCGGGCCGCAGCGCCAGCGGCATCGCCTCCGGCGCCACCGCGCTGAGTGCAGCGGTGCCGGCGGTGCCGGCGACCAGTGCCAGCAACCACACCGCCGTCGCCTGGCTCAGCAGGGCCACCGCCAGCAGCCGCGGCGGCGCGCCGAGCGCGCGCAGCGTGGCCAACTGCACGCGCCGTTCCGTCACGATCAATACGAACAGCAGCGTGACCACCAGCGCCGTGACCGCAACCGTCAGGGTGACGATCACGCCGAATGTGCCGCGCTGCACGTCGACGCCGGGGATCGCGCGGACCCCCTCGGCCAGCGGCACCGCGTCCAAGCCGTCGACCGTGGAGTTCACGGCGGCGGCCACCGTGGCCGGATCCGCGTCCGGGGAGATCCGCAGCAGGCTCACCCCGGCCAACGACTCGGCCCAGCCGGTCTCGGGAAACGCCCGCATGCGCACCTGCGCCCACATGTCCGGGGGCACCCACACGGTCGGTTGCTGCAGGAAACGCGCGTCCTCCACGAAGCCGACCACCTCAACCACGCGGTCACCGGCGATGGTGATCTCGTCCCCGATCTCCACCCCGGAGCCGCGCAAGGAGCTGTCCACGGCAGCGATGCCGGGTTCGCCGTCCACCGGCAGCCGGCCGGCCACCAGACGGGTCGGCTCGGCCGGAGTGCGGGCGTGGTAACCGACCAGCGTCACCCGGGTTGCTCCGGCGGGAGTCTCGGCGCTGGTGGGCACCAGCGCGATCGTGCCGACCGCCCGCACGCCGTCGACCTGCAGCAGCGCAGTGGCCTGCCCGTGCGGCACCCGGCTGCGCAGCAGCTGCCGGCGGGCCTCCTCGTTGAACACCACCACGTCGGCGTCGACCGCCTGCAGCACTCCGGTGCTGCCCCGGTCCAGCGAGTCGGCCAGGCCGGCCAGCGTCATGGTGAGGAACGCCAGCACTGCCACGGTGCCGGCCGCCAGCGCGGTGCGGGCGCGTGAGCGCCACAGCTCCGCTATCCCGAGCCTGACTGCCGTCCAGGTCATGGCTGTAGTCCCAGCGCCTCAGCCGGATCGACCCGACGCAGTAGGCGTGCCGCCGCGGCGGTCGACAGCAATGCGACCGCCAGCGTGGCGCCGGCCGTGGCAGCGAGCAGGCCGCCGGAGAACGCCAGTGGCACGCGTGCCGGCGCAAGGTGCGCGGTGACCGCCACCAGCCCCCCGGCGAGCACGGTGCCGACACCGACCAGCACCGCAACCTGCGTGAACAGGGCCGCACTCAGCGTCGCCGGCCGGGCACCGACCGCACGCAGTAACGCCAGAGAGCGACGTCGGTGCACGACACCGACCAGGAAGAACAGTCCGACGGTCGCGCTGATCGCCACCAGGGCCACCAGCGTGGCGGCCGCGAAGCTGGCCCGCACTCCGGCGACGCCCGGTAGATCGGCCGCCACCGTCTGCGGTGTGCCCGCAGACAGTTCCGGATCGAATGCGGTGATCGCCGCCGCGGTGTCGTCGGCGTCGAACCCGGGGGCCGCGGTGACCGCGATCAGCGCTGGCGCCACCTCGTCGGCATCGGGATAGGTGGCGTCTATGATCGCCGCCCACTGTCGGTAGGTCACCGTGACCGTCGGGATGCTGGCGAAGCGCCGACCCTCGGTGAGACCGACGACTCGCAGCTCATCTCCGGTGTCGGCGATCTCCAGGGTCGCGCCGACCGGTAGGCCGAGGTGTGCGTCGGCGACGTCGACCACCGCCTCACCGGGACGGCTCGGTGGCCGCCCGGCGACGACCCGGGGTGCGCCGGGGGCGCCGGCGGGCACACCCCACAGTGACACGTCGTACAGACGTCCATCGACCCGCCCGCTGACCCGCGCCTCCCCCACCGGCGCGGCCGTCTCTACCTCGGCCAGGGTGGCCAGACGCCCGACGGCGGCCTCGTCCACGCGGCTGGCCTGCACCGCGCCCTGTGCGGCGGTGTTGAGCACCAGCACGTCGGCGTTGCTGCGTGCCACCGCGCCGGACAGGTCGGCCACGTGCCGCGTGCCGATGCCGCTGAACACCAGCACCAGGGCTATCAGCAACGTGGTGGCGGCGGCGATCAGCGCGAAACGTCCCGGCGCGCGTGCCAGTTCTGTCAGCCCCAGCCGCACCGATCCACCCCCTCGTCCGCGGCAGCCGATGATGAGGTACACCTTGGCACACTGTCCGGCATGACCGAGCTCGCCCCGACAGGTCCCCCGCATCCGGTAAGGTTCGCCGACGCCGTCGCCGCGCTGCCGGCGCTGCCGGCGGCTGCACCGGGTGACCGGTACGGCGTACGGCAGCTGACGGTGACCTGGCTGGCCGGGTTCGCCGCCCACACCCGTACCGCGTACTTCCGGGACCTGGCCCACTACCTGGCCTGGTGCCAGCGGCTCGGCATCGACCCGGTCCGCGCCCGCGGCAGCGACCTCGACCACTACCGGTCGACGCTCGAGCATCCGCCCGGGCACCGGCCGCCGAGCGCCGCTACCGTGCACCGGCGCCTGTCGGCGCTGTCGAGCTGGTACCGCTACCTGGTGGCCAACAGTGATGGTGCGGTGAGCGTCAACCCGGCGGCGGCGGTGAGACGCCCACGAGTCGAGCGCGACGCCTCCGCCACCGTGGGACTGACCGCAGCGCAGGTGCGTGCCCTGCTGCGCGGCGCCGACGAGCTGGTCGCCGCCCGGCTATCGCGGGTGCCGTCGGCCCGCGCGAACGACGACACCGGAACCGTCCCGCCGCCGCTGGCCAGGGCGCTGGCCGCACTGCGGGACCGGGCGCTGCTGCGGCTGCTGGCCGACCTGGGCATGCGGGTCGGCGAGGCGTTGGGCCTCGACGTGGACGCACTGAGCCACAACCAGGGCCGCCGCACTGTCCGCTACCGCGGCAAGGGCGGCGTGCGGCGCGAGCGGCCGCTGCCGGCAGGGGTGGGCCGGGCGCTGGACGAATACCTGGCCGCTCGGGCCCGGGCGGCGCGGCGGCCGGTGGGGCAGCTGTCCGGACCGTTGTTCGCCACCACGAGCCGCGACGGCGGCACCGGCCGGCTCACCGAACCCGCCGCGTTCCTGCTGGTGCGAAGGGTCGCCAGGTACGCCGGCATCCCGTCGGCGGACCGGCTGTCGCCGCACTCGCTGCGTCACGCATTCGCCACCAACGCCCGCGAGCTGGGGGTCCCGCTGGAGGACGTGCAGGACGCGATGGGGCACGCGGACGCGCGCACCACCCGCCGCTACGACCGCGGCCGCCACGCGCTGCACCGCGATCCGGCTCTGCGGCTCGGCGACCTGTACGGCGACCGGGCGCTACCGGTCGAGGACCTCGGTGACGGGTCGCCGCACCGATGACCACGGCGAGTTCCGCACTGATCTTGTCCGGGTCGATCTCGAAGTTGAGCTGGGTCCACTCAATCTTGACCCCCGTGTCCCGCCGACCGACAGCGACGCGGCCGCGTCGGTTACCGTGGGCGCCGACCGGAGGCGGCGCGCGCGTGGGAGGTGACCGATGACCTCACCCGAGCTCATCGCCGGCAGCGCCGACCCGACCGACATCTACGAGGCGTTCGAGACGTGGGCGGGCGAGCAGGGCTTCACGCTCTACCCGGCGCAGCAGGAGGCGCTGCTGGAGATCGCCACCGGCGCCCACGTCATCCTCGGCACCCCCACCGGCTCCGGTAAGAGCCTGGTGGCCACCGGCGCGCACGCCGCGGCGCTGGCCCGCGACGAGGTCACCTTCTACACCGCCCCGATCAAGGCGCTGGTCAGCGAGAAGTTCTTCGCCCTGTGCGAGGTCTTCGGCCCGGACAACGTCGGCATGCTCACCGGCGACGCCCGGGTCAACGAGGACGCGCCGGTGATCTGCTGCACCGCCGAGATCCTGGCCAACCTGGCGCTGCGCGAGGGCGCCGCGGCCGACATCGGTCAGGTGGTGATGGACGAGTTCCACTTCTACGCCGAGCCTGACCGCGGCTGGGCGTGGCAGGTGCCGCTGCTGGAGCTCCCGCAGGCGCAGTTCCTGCTGATGTCGGCCACCCTCGGCGACGTCCGCCGCTTCGCCGATGACCTGACCCGCCGCACCGGCCGCGACACCGCGGTGGTCACCTCGGCGCAGCGGCCGGTGCCCCTGCATTTCCAGTACGTCACCACGCCGCTGCACGAGACCCTGGAGGAACTGCTCGCCACCGCCCAGGCGCCGGTCTACGTGGTGCACTTCACCCAGGCCGCGGCGCTGGAGCGGGCGCAGGCGCTGATGAGCGTCAACGTGTGCACGCGCGCCGAAAAGGACGCGATCGCCGCCGCGATCGGCGACTTCCGGTTCACCGCCGGGTTCGGGCGCACCCTGTCGCGGCTGGTGCGCCACGGCATCGGGGTGCACCACGCCGGGATGCTGCCGCGCTACCGGCGGCTGGTCGAACAGCTGGCGCAGCAAGGACTGTTGAAGGTCATCTGCGGCACCGACACGCTCGGGGTGGGCATCAACGTGCCGATCCGCACCGTGCTGTTCACCGCCCTGTCCAAGTACGACGGCACCACCAACCGGCACCTGCGGGCGCGGGAGTTCCACCAGATCGCCGGCCGCGCCGGCCGGCCCGGTTTCGACGCCGTCGGCAACGTGGTGGTGCAGGCACCCGAGCACGTGGTCGCCAACGAACGGGCGCTGGCCAAGGCGGGTGACGACCCGAAAAAGCGGCGCAAAGTAGTCCGGAAAAAGGCTCCCGACGGCTCGGTGTCCTGGAGCGAGAGCACCTTCGACAAGTTGGTGGCCGCCGACCCGGAACCGCTGACGTCCCGGTTCACGGTCAGCCACGCGATGCTGCTCAACGTCATCTCCCGGCCCGGCGACGCGTTCGCGGCCATGCGCACGCTGCTGACCGACAACCACGAGGACCGCGCCGCCCAGCGCCGCCACATCCGCCGCGCCATCGCCATCTACCGGGCGCTGCGCGCCGCCGACGTGGTCGAGCAGCTGCCGGAACCCGACGAACAGGGCCGCACCATCCGGCTCACGGTAGACCTGCAGCTGGACTTCGCGCTCAACCAGCCGCTGTCGCCGTTCGCGCTGGCCGCCATCGAGCTACTCGACCGCGACGCACCCGACTACGCGCTCGACGTGGTGTCGGTGATCGAGTCCACCCTGGAGGATTCACGGCCGGTGCTGTCGGCGCAGCGCCACAAGGCCCGCGGCGAGGCGGTGGCGGCGATGAAGGCTGAGGGCATCGAGTACGACGAGCGCATGGAGCTGCTGGAGGAGGTCACGCACCCGCGGCCGCTGGCCGAACTGCTCGAAGAGGCGTACGAGATGTACCGCAAGGGGCATCCGTGGGTGGCCGACCATGAGCTGTCGCCCAAGGCCGTGGTGCGCGACATGTACGAGCGGGCCATGACCTTCACCGAGTACGTCAGCTTCTACCAGCTGGCACGCTCGGAAGGGGTGGTGCTGCGCTACCTGGCCGACGCCTACAAGGCGCTGCGCCAGACGGTGCCCGACGAGGCGAAGACCGAAGACCTGACCGACCTGATCGAGTGGCTGGGTGAGCTGGTGCGCCAGGTCGACTCCAGCCTGCTCGACGAGTGGGAGAAGTTGCGCCAGCCCGGCGAGGAGGCGACCGCGGAGGTGCGCGTCGAAAGGGGGCCGCCGCCGGTGACCGCCAACCCGCGCGCGTTCAAGGTGCTGGTGCGCAACGCGATGTTCCGCCGGGTGGAGCTGGCGGCGCTGCGGCGGTGGCCGGAGCTGGGCGAGCTGGACGGCGAGGACGGATGGGACGCCACAGCCTGGCAGCGGGCCCTCGAGCCGTACTTCGACGAGTACGACGAGATCGGCACCGGTCCCGATGCCCGCGGTCCGGCGCTGCTGATGATCGACCAGCAGGCCGACCGGTGGCTGGTGCGCCAGATCCTCCACGATCCTGCCGGCGACCGCGACTGGGGCATCGGCGCCGAGGTCGACCTGGCGGCCAGCGACGCCGCCGGCGAAGCGGTCATCAGGGTGACCGCTGTGGGCCAGCTCTGACACGGTCGCCGGTCGCGCCGGCGTAACGCTGTCTGGCCATTCGTGCTTGTACGCTGCGGCTACCGGCCGTTATGGACCGTGTGGCAGGCGCGGCCGGCTGTCCGGTTCGGTGTCACGCGTTGACCTCGGCCCGGTAACAGCTAGGACTCACCGTAACGCTCTGACGGCAGTGCCGTAACAAGCGCAGCGCGAGCAGGGATTTTGTCGTCCGACTCTCCGTACCCTCCTGCGTAGACAGAACGGAGAGCACGATGCGCCACTACACCACCCTCGCGGCGGCGGGTATCGCCGCCGTCCTCCTGGCCACCACCGCATGCGCACCCGGCGCCCACCGCGGTCACGACCGCGACACCTCGTACGACGGCTACCACGAGCCGCACCGTGGTTATCACGATCGGGGACCGACCTTCCAGGACTATGGAGTCAATCCACAGGTCGCCACCACACACGAAAACCGGTCCACCTTCGCCCTGGATGTCGACACCGGGTCGTACACGGTGACCCGCGGCTATCTCAACGACGGTGTCCTGCCCGATCCGGCGTCGGTGCGCACAGAGGAGTTCATCAACTACTTCGACCAGGACTACCACCCGCCGCCGGACGGCATGGGCATCCACGTCGACGGCACCCCGGTGCCGTTCCTCACCGACCCCGCCACCCGGGTGGTGCGAGTGGGCCTGCAGGCCGCCACGGTCGACGACACCGCGCGGGACCCGGTCAACCTGACCATCATCGTGGACACCTCCGGTTCGATGGCCGGCCACAACATGCAGATGGTGCGTGCCGGACTCGGCCGGCTCGTCGACTCGCTGGGGCCGGATGACGCGGTGGCCATCGTCACCTTCAGCACCACCGCCGAGCTGCGGCTGGAGATGACCCCGGCGACCCGCAAGGACCGCATCCGGGCGGTGATCGCCGCGCTGGAGCCGCAGCGGTGGACCAACCTGGAAGCGGGGCTGCGGCTCGGCTACCGGCAGGCGATGGCCCACCTACGCGAGGACGGCCTCAACCGGGTCGTGCTGCTGTCCGACGGGGTGGCCAACGTCGGCGAGACCGATCCGCACCGGCTGGCCGACCAGATCGCGCAGAAAGCCGGCAGGAGCACCCAGCTGGCGGTGGTGGGGGTTGGCCGGGAGACCTACAACGAGGTGGTCCTGGAACAGTTCGCCAACAACGGCAACGGTTTCTACGCCTACGTCGACAGCGTGGGCGAGGCCGAGCGGCTGTTCGTGGACGACCTCACCGGCACTCTGCAGGCGGTGGCACTGGACGCCAAGGTGCAGGTGACATTCAACCCGGACGTGGTCAGCGACTTCCGGCTGCTGGGGTACGAGAACCGGCAGTTGGCGCATGACCAGATGCGCGACGACACGGTCGACGGCGGCGAGGTCGGGGCCGGGCACAATGTCACCGCGCTCTACGAGGTCCGCCTACACGAGCAGGTGCTGCGCGAGGTGGCGCGGCCATGGGGCGACGCACCGTTGGCCACGGTGGATGTGCGCTGGATCGATCCCGACCACGGCGATCCGCGCGAACGGGGGGCGAGCATGACCGTCTCCCAGCTCGCGCCGTCGTGGGAGCAGGCGCCGCCGCGGCTGCGGCAGGGCATCACGGTGGCGGCGTTCGCCGAGTGCCTCCGGCATGCGCCCTGGTGCCAGTACGTCAGCCTCGCCGGGGTCGCCGACCACGCGTGGTCGCTGACCCGGACGTTGCCGCACGACGAGCAGGTGGGCGAGTTCGCCAGGCTCGCCCGCACCGCCGCCGACCTCGCCTTCTGACTGCCCGCTCCGCGCATCCGGCGCCGGCGCGGCCGCAGTGCCGACCGGGGTAGGGCCGTTAGGCACCCGCCCCGGTCGACAAGACCGCTAGTGGCCCTGCTCGTCCTCGGCGGGGCGCGGCGGCTCGGTGCCTTCGGCCTCGATGTGCTCCGTGCGCACCTCGCCACCGACGGTCTCCTCCTCCACGACCGTTTCCTTCTCCAGCCGGACCCGCTCGACCGGAACGGTCTCCTTCGCCACCACGGGACGCTCCTCATGCAGGACGACCTCGTGTTCATCCTCGGAGATCTCCGGCCCGGCCATCGCCTGGTCGATGTTCTCCGCCGTGATCGGCTCCCGCTCGACGCGCACCTCCTCGCGCCGCACCGGCACGGTGTGCTCCTCGTAGTCGGTCACCACGTACTTGCGCAAGCGTGCCCGGCCGGCCTCCCGCTGCTCCTTGCCTACCCGCAGATGCTCTTCCGCACGGGTCATGGCCTGGTCGGTGGCGCCTTCGTCGGCGTGCGCTACCGGCGGCGTGGCCGGCTCCGTGCCCGGGTGGGGCGGTGGGCGCATGCCGTAGAAGTCGTAGAGCCTGGTCTCATCCTCCGGAGGTACCCGCCCGGTCTCGGCGTCGATCCGGGGTGCTTCCTTGACCTGGTCCTGCGCGAAAGGCACCATCACCTCCTCACCCTGCAGTTCTGCGGGCCTGGCTGGCACGAATGTCTCTCTCGTGCCGAAAAAGCCGGTACGCACCGTGAGCCACTCCGGCTCACCTGTCACGTCGTCAATGAAGACCTGCCCGATCTCCCCCAGCTTCTTGTGCGTCCGGTCATAGGCCGTATGACCTAAAATATGCGGAATCTGCTCTTTAGTAATCATTGTTGCCCCCCCAGTTTCTGCATATGCCGTATTATTACCCTCCGCCGCCAGAGCTGATTCACGTACCTAGCGGAATTTGCGGCTTAAATGAAGAACAGCACAGTCGCCAACTAGCATCGGTGAGTGACCGACGACACCACGAGCCGGGTCGTGGTAGCCCACGAACGGCGACTCGCGGCGTTGGATCCGCTGCTGCGGCGCACCCACCCGTTCCCGGATCCGGAGCAGGAAGACGTGGTCCTCACCACCAGTGACGGGCTGGCCTTGCTGCGTCGCCACCAGCCGGATCCGGAGTCGTTGCAGGCGACCTGGGGGGCGGCCGTGCAGCACCGGCTGAGCGTGCGGGTGGCCGATCACGACCCGGCCGGTGCCCTGGATGCGCTGCTGACGCAGTGCCGGCAACGGGTGCTGCCGCAGGCCGGCCACGATCACGACGCCGAGCTGAACCTCATCTGGCCCAGTCGGGACACGCTCCTGACCCGCCCACTGCTGACCCACGGGCTGGTGCCGTCCACGACAGTAGCCGCGCGACCGGCCGGCCGTTTGATGCCGCGCCGGACGGCTGATGTACGGGTGCGCCCGCTCGAACCGGGTGACATCGACGCGGCAACCGCGCTCTGGCTCGAGGAGGTGCGCTGGGCCACCCAGTTCGGCACCGCCACGGTGCGCCCGTCCACCGCCTCGGCCATCCGCCGCGAGCTCATCGAGGTGCTCACCCACCACCGCCAGTGGGCATGGGTCGCCGAGGACGAGGCCCGGGTGCACGGTCTGCTGGTGCTGCAGCCACCGGAGCGGGCCCGCTGGATAGCGAGACTGGTCTCGCGCTCCCCGGTGGCGTACCTGTCATGCCTGGTGGTCGCCGCCAGCCGGCGAGGCGACGGCGTCGGCGCGGCGCTGGTCCAGCGGGCGCACGACGCGCTCGACGCCGCCGGGGTCGAGGTGACGTTGTTGCACTACGCCGCGTTCAACCCGCTGTCGGCGCCGTTCTGGCACCAGTGCGGCTACCGCCCGCTGTGGACCGTCTGGCACGCGCGCCCGGTCACCCGGCTCGGTCAGCTGGTGATGTCGGCGCGCACGCGCGCCGACATCACCGTCATGCGATGAGGCTGTCGCTGGGATGCCGTCCACGTCACCACCCGCACCTCAGCGCCAGCGGGGCGCTATGCCGGTGTCGACCACCTCCCAGCCACCGTCGTCGTGCAGTTGGTTGTCGTAGTAGGCCACCGTGGACGGCAGCAGGTCGTCGCGTCCGGCGGCGTCGGCGAAGACGTCTGTGGCGTGCCGGTGCAGCACCGCGGGATCCACCCCGAACCGGTCCTGCACCAGCCGGGCCACGTAGTCCAGCGTGTGGCTTCCCATGAAGCTGTCGTAGACGAGGCTGAACACCTGCGCCCGGGGCTTGCGGATGTCGCGGGAGATGACGTTGCGCGGCGGCAGCGGCCCGGTCAGGCCCTGCTCGGCGCGGAGCGCCGGATCCACGTACACCGCGCAGTCGCGGTACGCCAGCCGGCTGCGGCGCCCGTCGGCGGCGAAACGCAGCAGCGTGTTCTGACCGTGCAGCTCGATGGCGCAACCGGTGCGCAGCAGCACATCGCACCACAGCCGGATCATAGGCTCCACCAGGTGGCGGCTCGCCCAGGTGCCGGCGTCCTGCCCGCTGCGCACGATCAACTGTTCCAGCAGCGTGGGGTCGTCGGGGGCATGCACGTCGCGGCCGTACAGCGCGAACAGCGGCACGGTGTAGGTGAGCTCATCGCTGTCGGCACCGTCGTGGCTGTCGAGTGCGCGCGCGTCGCGCGCCAGGAACCCCCAGGCCTGCACCGGGTCGTGGCCGAGCACCGCTCCGGCCACCTCCGGCAGCAACGGCGCGCCCACGCGCGCCAGCTCGGCGGCCACCCACAGCTGCAGCTCGATGATGGGGCGGCGCAGTCGCCGGGTGAACCGCGACAGCCGCTTCGGGTAGTGCAGCTTCACGAAGTGCGGCACCACCTCCCGCCCATCCATGCCGCGCACGAACACGGTGCGGGCGTTGGCGGACGGCTCCACCTGCAGCGGCGGCCCCCGCCGGACGTGACGCAGCACCTCGCGGCCGGGCAGGTCGGGCGTGTCCAGCACCTCCGGGTGCACCGGCAGCAGCAGCAAGGCGCCGTCGCGGTACAACGCCGGCAGCGGCGAGGCGAGGCCGTTGCAAAGCCACGCGCCGTGGTGCGGCTCCAACCAGAAGGTGGGTACGGCGAAACTGGGCGCGCCATGCTGCGGATGGTAGGTCGGCGAGATCTCCAGGTCGGCCGCGAACCGGCTGTAGGTGCGGGTGCCCGCGCCCAGATAGCGCTCGGCGTAGCGCCAGGTAGCGCCGGGGCCGCGGTTACCCAGCCGCACCTGCGCCCCCGTGGCTGCCGCTCATCGCGCCGGATTCGCCCAGGGCGCCGAGCGCACCGCGCGCAGGGCCTGCCGGCGGGTGTCGCCGCGCAGTGTGTCGATGTAGAGACGGCCGTCGAGGTGGTCGGTCTCGTGCTGCAGCGCGCGGGCCAGGAACCCCGAGCCGGAGATCTCCAGCGGCTCGCCGTGCTGGTCGAACCCGCGCGCGACCGCGTGCATCGCCCGTGGCGTCGGAAAGTACAACTCCGGCAACGACAGGCACCCTTCGTCGCCGTGCTGCCACTCCTCCGACAGCTCCAGGGTTGGGTTGACCATGTGGCCGCGCCGCCCGTCGGCGTCGAAGACGAACACCCGGGCGCTGACGCCGATCTGGGGGGCGGCCACCCCCGCGCGGCCTGGCGCGCCGAGTAGCGTGTCCATCAGGTCGGTCACCAGCGCGCGCACCTCGGCATCGAATGTCGTGACCGGTTCGGTCACGGTGCGCAGCACCGGGTCGCCCCACAATCGGATCTGCCGGATCGCCACGGCGTGACCCTACCGGGTCGCCTCCGCCACCGCGCAGGTCACCCGGTATCGGGATCAACTCGACACCCCTTACAACGCAGCGTGACCAGGCAATTCACGCTACGGCGCACCGCACGGGACAGGCTGCGTGGCCGTTCCCCACCCACCACCGAGGGCCTAGACTGTGGCGGTTCGCGCGTACACATCCCTCCCGGAGGCCTCAACGATGGCGTACGGCTCCCCCGCCAACGTCCGCTCGCACCGTCGCGGTGGACGCCGCCCGCGGCGGCGGCGTTTCGCGCCCTGGCTGAGCGGGACGCTGGTCACCGTGCTGCTGGCGGGCGGGCTCGTGTTCGCCTACACCCAACTGCTGGCCCACACCTGCTCCGGTGAGCAGAGCATCCGCATCGCCGCCTCGCCGTCGACCGCTTCGCTGCTGACCAGCGTCGCCCGTGGCTGGCACGCTGGCGAGCCGGCCACCGAGGAAGGCACGTGCGCGCGGGTGCAGATCGAGTCCATGCACTCGCACGAGGTGGCCGACCGGCTGGCGGACGGCTGGGACGCGGCAGCCAACCCGCCGCACGTGTGGGTGCCCACCTCCACCGCCTGGGCGCAGAAGGCCGCGGCCTCCGACCTGGCAGAGCCGCTCATCCCGGACCTGCGCCCGAGCATCGCCCGCACCCCGACGGTCATCGCGATGCCCCAACCGATGGCCGAAGCGCTGAACTGGCCCGACACGCAGCTGGACCCGGACGCGGACGTGCGCTGGGAGTCGCTGGTGGAGGATTTCGGCGACGTCGACGACCCGGGCTGGGCCCGGTTCGGACGCGAGGAATGGGGCGCGTTCCGGTTCGGCATGAGCGACCCGGCCCGCGACACCGCCGGGTTGCTGGCGCTGACCGCCATCCTCGACGCCGACGACTCCGGCGACACCAGCCAGGAGGAGCTGGAGAACGCCTTCCGGCTGCAGCAGCTGCTCGACGCCGACCGCTACTTCGACACCTCCGAGCAGCTGTTCGGCCGGCTGCGCGATGCCGATCGCGAGGGCGAGGAGGAGGCGTTGAACTACGTGTCGGCGTTCCCCGCCCTCGAGCAGGAGGTGTTCGCCTACAACCGCGACAACCCGCGGGTGCCACTGGCGGCGGTGTATCCCGTCAACGGCAACATCGAGGCCGACCACCCGTATCTGGTGCTCAACGCCGACTGGGTCACTCCTGCCTCGCAGGAGGTGGCCGAACTCTTCCTGGCCGAGGTGCGGGCCGACCACGCGCAGGCGCTGCTGCGCGAGGAGGGCTTCCGCGGCACCAACCGGGAGCCGGGTGAGGACTTCGACCACGAGTACGGGCTGGTGCCGGAACTGGTGGCGCTGCCGCGGGCGGTGCTGGTGCCGGACGCGGTCACGTTGACCATCGACCGGTGGACCGCGTTGACCCAATCCATGAACGTGCTGATCGTCTTCGACGTATCCGGGTCGATGCTGTGGGAGATTCCCGGCACCGGCATAGCGCGCATGGACCAGGCCATCGAGGCGGCCACGGCGACCGTGGAGCTGTTCGACGACACCGACCAGGTCGGGTTCTGGGAGTTCGCCACCGCGCTGGACGGCGACCTGGACTACCGCCAGCTGGTGCCGATCGGGCCGCTGGACGACGTGATGGGCGACAACCGCACCCGGCGCGAGCACATCCTCGATGCCGTCGCGGGCCTGGTGCCGCTGACCGACACCGGCCTCTACAACACGATCCACGCCGCCTATGACACGGTGCTGGACAACTACCAGGAGGACGCCACCAACATGGTGGTGGTGCTCACCGACGGCGAGGACGACACGGCCGGGCGCCCCGGCATCTCGCTGGAGGAGCTGCTGACGCACTTCGAAGAGGCTCCCGACGACCGGCCGGTGCACGTGGTGTCGGTGGCCTTCGGCGAAGAACCGGACTTCGAGATCATGCAGCAGATCGCCGACGCCACCGGTGGGTCGGCCTACTACTCGGTGGACGGGTTCGACCTGGTCGACCTGTTCCGCACCGCGGTGTTCAGCACCATCAGCTAGCGTCCGCGCGCGGCGGTGCCGCCGCCGGCGGGGCATCGCCGGCCGCAACGCCGGCGTGCGGGCCGGCCAGCGCCGCGCGCAGCGGGCCGGCCTTCGCGTCGGCCTCGGCCACCTCCGCGTGCGGGTCGCTGCCCCAGGTGATGCCGCCACCGGCCCACAGGTGCACCCGTTCGGCGTCAACGGCCACAGTGCGGATGGTCAGCCCCAGGTCGAGACCGTCATGGCCGACCCAGCCCAGGGCGCCCATGCTGGGACCGCGGCCGACCGGCTCCAGGGCCGCGATCTGCGCCAGTGCGGCCCGCTTCGGCGCGCCGGTGACCGATCCGCCCGGGGCCACCGCCCGCAGCAGGTCGACCAGCCCGACCCCGTCGGCCAGGCGGGCGTCCACCTGGGACTCGGCCTGCCACAGGTCGCACCAGCGGCGCACCGCGAACAGCTCCTCCACCCGCACCGAACCGGTCTTAGCCACCCGCGCCAGGTCGTTGCGCTCCAGGTCGACGATCATCACGTGCTCGGCGCGTTCCTTGACCGAACTGAGCAGCTCCCGGCGTCCCTGCGCGGTGGCCGGTCGGGTGCCCTTGATAGGGCTGGTGGCCACCCGGCCCTGCGCCACGCGCACCAGCGTTTCCGGGGAGGCGCAGGCCACGGCCCAACCGTCACCGGCCAGCACCCCGGCGTAACGGGCGCCCGGCAGTGCCACCACGCGCCGCAGCGCGGCTGTGGGATCACCCGTGTACGTCGCGGCGGCGTGGCCGACCACGTTGACCTGGTAGACATCGCCGCGGGCGATGGCCTCGCGCACGCGGGACACGGCTTCGGCGTGCTGTTGCGGGCTCCAGCTCGGCTGCCATGGTCCGAGTTGCCAGTCGCGCGGCTCCCCACCGGGCGAGGCGACCCCGGGCGAGGCGACGCCGGTCGACGCGACCCCGCCGGGGCCGTGCTGCCACACCACGGCCACCAGGTCCGGGACCCGGGGGGCAGGGGTGGCGGCGCCGGCCGGCGCCCCGATCAGGTGCGCGGCGCCGGCGGCCGAGACGAACAGCGTGGCGCCGCACACCGCGCCGGGCCCGTGACCGGATGGCGCCACCGGTCGGGCCAGGTCGCCCACCGGCAAACCGTGGCGGTCCAGCAGGGCCTCCATCCGCACCGCCGGGTCGTCACCGTCACCGGTACGCCACTCGATCCGGGCACGTTCGTGAAGCCGGTGCGCGCACGCGTGCGGGGCGCCGGCGATCCGCTCGGCCGGAACGTCGCGCCAGGTCATGCCCGATAACTGAGAGGAACTCATAGGTTGGGCGGATTTCTCAAAGGCCCTGGTGTGACCTGCGCTATAAGGCGTTGAATCCCCTGGTAGGGTGCGTCACTGTTCAACTAATACCTCCTCCCCGGGAGGCCCTTCGCACCACGGCTCGGAGAATCCGATGCACTGTCTCCACCAACCCCAGTGTCCCGACGCTGCCGCCGTCAACCGAGACGCCGCCCAAGTGGTCGCGTCGTTTCCACAGCAAGGCTGGAGCCTGCTGTGCAACGGCGTGATCATGTTCGAGGACACCGGCGAACTGCTGCCGGACGGCCGGACGGTCCCGCCGCAGCGCGGGCCCGCGCCTCACGTCACCCCCGCGCCTCACGTCACCCCCGCGCCTCACGTCACCCCCGCG
>SLSW01000183.1 GCA_007130245.1 Micromonosporaceae bacterium | reverse complement strand
TGACCTTCGACCCGCACCCGTCCGAGGTGGTGCGCCCCGGTTCCCACCCGGCGGTGCTGACCACCCCGGAGCGCCAGGCCGAGCTGATCGAGACGCTCGGGGTGGACGCGCTGTGCGTGGTGCCGTTCACCGCAGAGTTCTCCCGCCTGTCACCCGAGGCGTTCGTACACGACGTGCTCGTCGAGCACCTGCACGCCGCGGTGGTGGTGGTGGGGGACAACTTCCGGTTCGGGCGCAAGGCGGCCGGGGACGTGACACTGCTGGCGCGGCTCGGGCAGCGGTTCGGCTTCACCGTCGAGGTGCCCGACCTGGTCGGCGACGACGCCGCGGTGCTGTCGTCGACCTACATCCGGGCGTGCGTGGCCGCTGGCGACGTGGCCGCGGCGGCGGCCGCCCTCGGGCGCCCGCACCGCCTGGAAGGGGTGGTGGTCCGCGGCGACGGGCGCGGCCGCGAGCTGGGCTTTCCCACGGCCAACCTGCTGTGCGGGCGGTACACGGCGGTGCCGGCCGACGGCGTGTACGCCGCCTGGTGCCACCACCGCGGCGGTCGCCACATGGCCGCGGTCTCGATCGGCACCAACCCGACCTTCTCCGGTCGCGAGCGCCGGGTCGAGCCGTACCTGCTGGACTTCGACGGCGACCTCTACGGCGAGCGCCTGGCCCTGGACTTCGTCGCGCACCTGCGCCAGATGCACTCCTACGACAGCGTCGAGGCGCTGGTGGCGCAGATGCGCGAGGACGTGGCCGACACCCGTCGCGTCCTGGCGGGCTGATAACCTGGCGGTACGGTCGGATTCACCGACCGTGGCCTTGCGCCTGCCCGACGCCGCGGGTGCAGGGTCGGCATCTCCGGCCCTCCAGAAGGGCCGACGCTGAGCAGGACAGGGAGATCATGGCGCTCGACACCGAGACCAAACAGAAGATCATGAAGGAGCACGCCACCGCGGAGGGCGACACCGGTTCGCCGGAGGTGCAGGTGGCGATGCTCACCGAGCGGATCAAGGGCCTCACGGAGCACCTCAAGGTGCACAAGCATGACCACCACAGCCGCCGCGGTCTGCTGCTGCTGGTCGGCCGCCGTCGGCGGCTGCTGAACTACCTGCAGCGAGCCGACATCGAGCGGTACCGCGCACTGCGGGACCGGCTCGGCCTGCGGCGGTGAACAACCGGGGGAGCGGCGCCGTGCCGCTCCCCGATCAATGAGCAGGCATGAAAGTCAGGTAACCACACAGGGGCACCGACGGCCGGCCAGGAGCCGACCGGCGCACCGGTCCTCGGTAGTGGCTTCCGGGAGGGCGGCCACGCAGCCGGCAGCAGCCGGCGTCGCGGTGGCACCGCCCTACCCGGACGCTTCGATCGAAGACCGGCCCGCCAGGACAGCTCCCTCCGGCGTCGTGGACCCACGATACTAAGGAGCAACCTTTCCATGACTGAGCAACGCTCGCTCGGCGAGCACTCCAGTACGGCGGTGATCGACAACGGGTCACTCGGCACCCGCGAGGTCACCTTCGCCACCGGACGGCTGGCCCGGCAGGCCGCCGGCTCGGTGGCCGCCTCACTCGGCGACACCGTGGTCCTCTCGGCCACCACCGCCAGCCGCCACCCGCGGGAGCACCTGGACTTCTTCCCGCTCACCGTGGACGTGGAGGAGCGGATGTACGCCGCGGGCCGCATCCCCGGCTCGTTCTTCCGCCGCGAGGGCCGCCCGAGCGAGGACGCGGTCCTCACCTGCCGGCTGACCGACCGGCCACTGCGGCCGAGCTTCACCCACGGGCTGCGCAACGAGGTGCAGGTGGTGGCCACGATCCTGTCGCTGGACCCGGCCCACCCGTACGACGTGGTGGCGATCAACGCGGCGTCGATGTCCACCAAGCTGTCCGGGCTGCCGTTCTCCGGCCCGATCGGTGCCACCCGTATGGCGCACGTGGACGGACAGTGGGTGGCCTTCCCCACCCACGAGGAGACCGCGCGGGCCACCTTCGACATGGTGGTGGCCGGCCGGGTGCTGCCCGACGGTGAGGTCGCGATCATGATGGTGGAGGCGGAGGCGACCGAGCACGCGCTCGACCTGATCGCCGCCGGCGCGCCGAAGCCGACCGAGGAGGTCGTCGCCGGCGGGCTGGAGGCCGCAAAGCCGGCGATCCGGCAGCTGTGCCGGGCGCAGGACGAGCTGGCGCAGGTGGCGGCCAAGCCGGTGGCGGACTTCCCGGTCTTCCTCGACTACCCCGACGACATCTTCGACGCGGTCGCCGGTCACGCCCGCGGCCAGGTCGCCGAGGCGCTGAAGATCGCCGGCAAGGCCGACCGGGAGGAGGCGCTCGACCGGATCAAGGAGGCGACGCTGGCGGCGATCGGCGAGCAGTTCGAGGGGCGCGAGAAGGAGGTCTCGGCGGCGTTCCGGTCGCTGACCAAGTCCGAGGTGCGCGCGCGGGTGCTGCGGGACCAGGTGCGCATCGACGGACGCGGCCCGCGTGACATCCGGCCGCTGTCCGCCGAGGTGTCGGTGCTGCCGCGGGTGCACGGCTCGGCGCTGTTCGAGCGGGGGGAGACCCAGATCCTGGGCGCCACCACGCTCAACATGCTGCGACTGGAGCAGGCGCTGGACACCCTGTCGCCGGTGAAGTCCAAGCGCTACATGCACCACTACAACTTCCCGCCGTACTCGACCGGGGAGACCGGCCGGGTCGGCTCGCCGAAGCGCCGCGAGATCGGCCACGGCGCGCTGGCGGAGCGCGCCCTGATCCCGGTGCTGCCCAGCCGCGAGGCATTCCCGTACGCCATCCGGCAGGTCAGCGAGGCGCTGAGTTCCAACGGTTCCACCTCGATGGGGTCGGTGTGCGCTTCCACCATGGCGATGCTGGACGCCGGGGTGCCGCTGAAGGCGCCGGTGGCGGGCATCGCGATGGGGCTCGTCTCCGACGAGGTGGACGGCAAGGCCACCTACGTGACGCTGACCGACATCCTCGGTGCCGAGGACGCGTTCGGCGACATGGACTTCAAGGTCGCCGGGACCCGGGAGTTCGTCACCGCCCTGCAGCTGGACACCAAGCTGGACGGCATCCCGTCCGACGTGCTCGCCGGTGCGCTGCAGCAGGCCCACGAGGCCCGGCAGGCGATCATGGACGTGATGGAGGCGGCGATCGCGGCGCCCGCGCCGATGTCCGACTACGCGCCGCGGGTGACCACCATCAAGATCCCGATTGACAAGATCGGCATGGTGATCGGGCCCAAGGGGCAGACCATCAACGCCATCCAGGAGGAGACCGGCGCGGACATCACGATCGAGGACGACGGCACCATCTATGTCGGCGCCACCGACGGCCCGTCGGCCGAGGCCGCGGTGGAGCGGATCAATTCGATCGCGAACCCCACCCAGCCGAAGGTCGGTGAAATGTTCCTCGGCACGGTGGTGAAGACCGCCGCGTTCGGCGCGTTCATCTCGCTGCTGCCCGGCCGCGACGGCCTGCTGCACATCTCCAAGGTCGGCGAAGGGGGCAAGCGGGTCGAGCGGGTCGAGGACCACCTCAACGTCGGCGACAAGGTGGAGGTCCGCATCGCCGACATCGACGGACGGGGAAAGATCTATCTGGACAAGGCCAGCGCGGAGCCGGCCGAAGGTGCGGCCGGCGAGGCCGGCGACCGTCCGGCCGGGCGGGACCGCGACGATCGCGGTCCCCGGGACCGTGGCGAGCGCGACCCCGGTGACCGTGGCCCGCGCCGCGACGGTGACGACGGTGGCGAGGGTGGCACCGGTGGTCGCCGCCGCCGGCAGCGTCGCAGCTGACGTGCCGCGTCGGGAGCCTTCCGTGCGCCGGACCAGGACGGTGACCCTCGCCGACGACCCGGTGGGCGGCGCGGTACGACGTACCGTGCTGCCCACCGGGGTCCGCATACTCACCGAGGCGGTGCCCGCGGTGCGCAGCGTGACGTTCGGGGTGTGGGTCGCGGTCGGCTCCCGCGACGAGGCCCTCCGCCTGGGTGGGGTGTCGCACTTTCTGGAGCATCTGCTGTTCAAGGGCACCCGGCGGCGCTCGGCGATGCAGATCTCCTCCGACATCGAGGTGGTCGGTGGCGAGACCAACGCGTTCACCTCCAAGGAGTACACCTGCTACTACGCCCGGGTGCTCGATGACCACCTGCCGGTGGCCATCGACGTCATCTGCGACCTCATCGCCGATGCCCGGCTGGCGCCGCCGGACGTGGAGACCGAGCGTGGCGTGATCCTGGAGGAGATCGCCATGCAGGAGGACGAGCCGGACGAGGAGGTGCACGACCTGTTCAGCCGGGCGGTGTTCGGCGCGCACCCGCTGGGCAGGCGGATCGCCGGCACCGTCGAGACGATCGCGCCGATGACCCGCCAGCAGATCCACGGGTACTACCGGCGCCGCTACACGCCCGGCTCCATCGTGGTCACCGCCGCCGGCCGGCTCGACCACGATGCGGTGGTGCGGCAGGTGCGCCGGGCGCTGGACGGGACCCGGCTGGCCGACGGCGCCGCCGACCCCGTACCGGCGCGCAACGGCCGGCGGGCGGTGCCGACCCGCGCGGAGGCGACCGTGGCGGCCAAGGACACCGAACAGGCCCACCTGGTGCTGGGCACGGCGACGTTCGGGCGCCGCGATGAGCGCCGGTTCGCGCTGGAGGTCCTCAACAACGTGCTCGGCGGGGGAATGTCCAGCCGGCTGTTCCAGCGGGTCCGGGAGGAACGGGGGCTGGCGTACACCACCTACTCGTACACCAGCCTGTTCGCCGACGCGGGCCTGCTCGCGTTCTACGCCGGCTGCGCGCCGGGCAAGGCCGACCAGGTGCTGGAGCTGGTGCACGCCGAACTCGCCGCGGTGGCCCGCCATGGCGTCACCGCGGCCGAACTGGCCCGCGGCAAGGGGATGCTCACCGGTGCGCTCGCGCTGGGCATGGAGGACACCGGGGCGCGGATGAGCCGGTTGGGCAAGTCGGAGCTGCTGCACGACGACTTCCTGTCCATGGACCAACTACGGGCCCGCGTCGAACGGATCACCCGCGACGAGGTGAACCGGGTAGCGGCGGAGGTGCTCACGCGCCCGCGGGCGATGGCGGCGATCGGCCCGCTCGACGCCGGCATCGGCCAGTGGCGGTGACCCACCGGGGCGCCGGTCGCGATAGGTTGAGCGGCGTGACCACACAGCACGAGACGGCGCAGGGCCCGGTCGAGCCGATCCGGGTGGGTGTGCTCGGCGCCCGCGGACGGATGGGCGTCGAGGTGTGCAGGGCGGTCGACGCCGCGGAGGACATGGAACTGGTGGCGATGATTGAACAGGGTGACTGGCTGTTCAACGCCTCCGACGCCGGTGCCGAGGTGGTGGTCGACTTCACCACCCCGGACGTGGTGATGGACAACCTGCACTGGTGCGTCGACCAGGGCATCAACGCGGTGGTCGGCACGAGCGGGTTCACCGAGCAGCGGCTGGGCAGGGTGCGCTCCTGGCTGGAACACAAGCCGAACGTGGGCGTGGTGATCGCGCCGAACTTCGCGATCGGTGCGGTGCTGATGATGGAGTTCGCCGCGCGGGCCGCCCGCTTCTACGAGTCGGTGGAGATCGTCGAGCAGCACCACCCGGACAAGGTGGACGCGCCCAGCGGCACCGCGCTACGCACCGCGCAGGTGGTCGCCGAGGCGCGCACGCAGGCGCGCTCGGCGCCGATGCCGGACGCCACCCGCGATGAGGTCGCCGGCGCCCGCGGCGCCCACATCGACGGCGTCCACGTGCACTCGGTGCGCGCCCGTGGCCTGGTCGCCCACCAGGAGGTCCTGTTCGGCACCATCGGTGAGACGTTGACCATCCGGCACGACTCGTACGATCGCGCCTCCTTCATGCCCGGGGTGCTGCTGGCGGTGCGGTCGGTGCTGCACCGACCGGGGCTGACCGTCGGCCTCGGCGCGCTGCTGGACGCCTAGCGGTTGTCCTGTTCCGGGGGCGGCGACTGCGGAACCGTCGGCGGCGCGGCTGTCGGTGCGCCGGTCGTCGGCTCGACGGTCGTCGGCTCGACGGTCG
>SLSW01000136.1 GCA_007130245.1 Micromonosporaceae bacterium | reverse complement strand
GCGCCGGCGGGCTCGAGGGCGGCATCACCACCGGCGAGCCGCTGCGGGTACGGGCGGCCATGAAACCGATCTCATCGCTGACCCGGCCGCTGGCGACGGTGGACGTGTCCACCGGCGAGGCGGCCACCGCCATCAACCAGCGCTCGGACGTGTGCGCCGTGCCGGCCGCGGCGGTCGTCGCCGAGGCCATGGTCGCGCTGGTGCTGGCGGAGGCGGCGACCGAGAAATTCGGCGGTGACTCGCTGGCGGAGCTCAAGCGCAACCTGGCCAGCTATCTGGAGACCCTGGTGATCCGATGAGCGACAGTGACAAGGCGCGACCGGTGTGCGTCCTGGTCGGTCCGCCCGGGTCCGGCAAGAGCAGCGTGGGATGGCGACTGGCGCAACTGCTGGGTGCGCACTTCCACGACACCGACACCGACATCGAGCAGCTCGCGGGCAAGCCGATCCCGGACATCTTCCTCGACGACGGGGAGGAGCACTTCCGTAGCCTCGAACGGCGCGCGGTGGCCGCGGCGCTGGCCTCCTTCGACGGGGTGCTCGCCCTTGGCGGCGGCGCGGTGCTCGACGAGCAGACCCGGGCGGCGCTGTCCGGGCACACCGTGGTGTTCCTCTCGGTGCAGCTGCCCGACGCGCTCAAACGGGTGGGGCTAGGGCAGGGCCGGCCGCTGCTGGCGATCAACCCGCGCGCCACCCTGCGGCACCAGCTGGAGCAGCGGCGGCCGCTGTACGAGCAGGTCGCCACCGTAACCGTCGCGACCGACGGACGCACCCCCGATGAGGTCGCCACGGAGGTCGCTGCGGTGGTGCGCAACCGCTGACCGTCCCAGGGTGCCTCGGCAGGGCCTGCTTCGTTGAACCAGATGTGCCGGCCTGGCCGTACCATCCAATCCGGGCCATGTTTGTCCTAATGCCGGCCAAGGGGAGGTGTTATCGTGCCGCATCCAGCGTCCCGCGTCCTAGCGATGCTCGAGCTGCTGCAGACCCATCGGCGCGTCACCGGCGCCGATCTGGCGGCGCGGCTCGGGGTCGACGAGCGCACGGTGCGCCGCTATGCGGGCACCCTCGCCGACCTGGGTATCCCGGTGGCCGCCACCCGTGGGCGGCACGGTGGATACCGCCTGGAGCCCGGCAACAAGATGCCGCCGTTGATGCTGACCGACAACGAGGCGCTGGCGGTGGTGCTCGGTCTGGCAGCCGCCGACCGGCTGGGCATGAGCACCGAGGCCCCCGCCACCACGGTGGCGCTGGCCAAGGTCCACCGGCTGCTGCCGATGACGGTGACGGACCGGTTGGCGGCGTTGCAGGAGGCGGTCGGGTTCCCGCTGCAGCCGCGGGACGGCGCGGTGCGTCCGGCCCCGGCTACCCTGCTGACCCTGGGACGCGCCACCCGGGAACGCCGGCGGGTGGCGTTGAGCTACCGCTCCGGCAACGGCTTCGAGACGCTTCGCGACGTCGATCCGTACGGGCTGGTCTTCCACCGCGGTACGTGGTACCTGACCGGGCACGACCACCGCAACGGCGAGGTGGACACGCTCCCGCTCGAGCGCATCGGCGCCGTCGACGTGGGGGAGAGCACCTTCACGGTTCCGGACGGGTTCGACCCGGTCGGCCACGTGACGCGTGCGGTGAGCAGCAACCCCACCTGGGAGGTGGAGGTGCTGCTGGAGACCGACGTGGTGCAGGCCAGCCAGCGCCTCGCGTCGATGCAGGCGGAGCTGACCGAGACCGCCGACGGGGTGCTGATGCGCACCCGGGTGGCGCGGCTGGAGACGATGGCGCGGGTGCTGGCCGGTCTGGGCTGGCCGTTCACGATCGTCCGGCCGGACCAGCTGCGCGGTGCCGTGGCCGACTACGCCGCGCAGCTGGCCGAGCAGGCCAAGCGGTCACCGGCACCGTCGCCCTGAACTCCCGAGCGGCGGCGCACCCGGCCACGCCGGTAGCGGTCCGTGGCGAGCAGCGTCAGACCATGGCGCTGGCGCTGGTCTCCGGGTCCTTCGCCGCGCGGCCCTTCGGACCGCGGATGATGCGGCGCCGCACGTAGCCCGACAGGGCGTCGATGAGGATGGTCGCCACCACCACCACGATCAGCGCCATGCCGGCCGCGCCCCACTGGTTGTAGAGGATGCTCTGCTGCAGCAGCGTGCCGATGCCTCCGGCGCCGACCACGCCCAGCACCGCCGACGCCCGGATGTTGATCTCGAAGCGGTACAGCCAGAAGGCGATGATCTCCGGCATGACCTGCGGGATCACCCCCCAGCGCACGCGCTGCACCCTGTTCGCTCCGGCGGCGTCGGCGGCCTCCACCGGGCCGGAGTCGCAGCCCTCGATGATCTCAGCGGACAGCTTGCCGATGGTGCCGGTGGAGCTCAGGCCGATCGCGACCGTGCCGGCCAGCGGCCCCAGACCGAAGATCGGGATCAGCGCGATCGCGAAGATGATCTCGGGGATGGCCCGCGGGATGTTCAGCAGCTGCCGGGTGATGCCCACGCTTACACGCCCGGAGATGTTCTGGGCCGCCAGGAACGCCAGTGGGAACGACAGGGCGGCAGCGATCATGGTGCCGAGCCAGGCGATCGCCACCGACTCCCACATGAAGCTCAACGCTCTGGGCAGGTCCGCGAGGCTGAGCTGGCTGAACATGAGGGTAGCGATGCGCCACAGGGCTTCGGGGGCCTCGAGCAGGCGGTTCCAGTTGGCGTCGGTGGTCAGCGCCGCGCCCAGGAAGCCGCCGACCACCGCGACGGTGACGACCAGCCGCAGCCGGTTGAACGGCTTCTCCGGGCGTACCGCCCGCGCGAAGCGCTCCTCCGCGGTCGTCGGGGTGTCGGTGCGGCTCACAGCAGTCGCCTCCGTAGCGCCATCGCCATGCGTTCCACCAGGATGACCACGACCAGGAAGCCGAGGACGACACCCCAGACCCGGTCCCACTGGCCGAGGTTGCGGTAGAAGTTGATGACCGCGCCGATGCCGCCGGCGCCGACGAAGCCCAGCACCGCCGAGGCGCGCAGGTTCAGCTCGAAGCAGTACATGGTGAACGACGTGTACGCCGGCAGCACCTGCGGCACCACCGCGGTGCGCAGCATCTGCAGGTGGGAGGCGCCGCTGGCGCGGGCGGCCTCCACCGGGCCGTGGTCGATGCCGTCGATGGTGTCGGAGGTCAGTTTCGTGACCACGCCGATGGAGAAGAAGAACAGGGCCAGCACACCCGGCAGCGCCCCGATCCCGACCGCGGCCACGAACAGCAGTGCCCACAGCAGGTCCGGGATGGAGCGGATGACGTTGTTGAACAGCTTCACCGCCGCGTACGCCACCCGGTTCGGCGCGCCCAGCTTGGAGTTGAACAGCGCCAGGAGCAGCGCCACGGCGGCGCCGGCAATGGTGCCGATCAGCGCCATCTGCAGGGTCTCCAGGAACCCGTCGCGCGCCCGCTCGCCCAGCAGCACCGCGACGTCGATATTGGCCAGCCCCCGCATCGGCGCGTTCGGCCGGGTCAGGCCTTCCCAGATCTGGGTCAGCGAGAAGCCGATGCCGTAGCGCCAGTCCATCCCCATAGCCAGCGTGATCGCGACCACGCTGAGCACGCCGACGATGACGAACGGGCTGGGCAGCGGGCGCTTCGGCCGGGCGGTGGTGGTGCTGCTGCGCTGCCCGGGCACGGTCCGACTCACAGCACCGCCTCGGCCTCGAGCACGTCGTCGGCGGTGAGGCTGCGGCCGTAGATCTGCTCGAACACCTGCTCGTCGGCGGCCGACCCCGGGCCGTCGAAGACCAGCTCGCCGGCCCGCAGCCCGACGATGCGATCGGCGTAGGCGCGGGCGAGATCCAGGAAGTGCAGGTTGACCAGCGTGGTGATGCCCAACTCGCGGCTGATCTGCCGCAGGTAGCGCATCACCGAGTGCGACGTCGGCGGGTCCAGCGACGCGACCGGCTCGTCGGCCAGCAGCACCTTAGGCTCCTGTGCCAGCGCCCGGGCGATGCCGACGCGCTGCTGCTGGCCGCCGGAGAGGTTGGCGGCACGCACGTACGCCTTCTCGACGATCTCGACCCGCTCCAGGGCCTGCATCGCCAGTTCCACCTCGTCGCGGCCCCACCAGCCGAGCATCGAGCGCCAGGAGGCGACCCGGTGCAGCCGGCCCATCAGCACGTTGTTCATCACACTGGTGCGATTGACGAGGTTGAAGTGCTGAAAGATCATGCCGACGTCGGCCCGCAGCGCGCGCAGCTGCCGCTTGGTCAGCCGCGTCACGTCCCGGTCGCCGACAGTCACCTTGCCGCTGGTGAGCGGCACGAGTCCGTTGACCGTGCGGATCAACGTGGACTTACCCGCGCCCGACAGGCCGACGATCACCACGAACTCGCCGTCGGCGATCTCGAGGTCCAGCCCGTTCAGCGCGGTCGTGCCGCCCGGGTAGGTCACCGTGGCCTGCTCGAACCTGATCATGGTTGCTCCCGGTGTCCGGTCGGGCGGAGCCTTACTCTCGTGTGCGGCCCCGCCCGACCACTGATCGATCGGTTACTCGAGCAGGTCGCTCAACTCGGCGACCAGCGTACGGATCGGATCGTAGACATCCGAGTCGACCTCCACCAGGCCGTCGATGTTGTAGAGCTCGTTGAGCAGCTCTCCGCCCTCCTCGGTGGACGCGATGTCAACGAACGCTTCGATGACGGCTTCCCGAAGGTCGGCGGGCATGTTCTGGGAGACCGCGAAGCCGTCATTCGGGATCGGGAACGACCAGGCGAACACGACCACCTCCTGGCCGACGTCCTCGAACTGGTCGACCACGTTGCCGCGGGCGTCGTTGAATGACACCCCGACGTCGGCGTCGCCGCGGTAGACCGCGAGCACCGCGTTGTCGTGACCACCGGCGTAGATGCCCTCCACGCCGTCGACCGGGTCGATACCGGCCTCGAACAGCTGCAGGGAGGGAACCAGGTGACCGGACGCGGAGCCTTGGTCGACGAACGCGACCCGCTGGCCGGCGGTGCGCTCGATCGCTTCGGCGCCGATCGGTCCGTCACCAGGGCCGGTGGCGGCGTCCACGCCGTTGCAGTACAGGTAACCGTCGACGTCGACCGGTTCGTCGTCGCAGTAGGTGTCCGGGTCGTTGGTGAACCACTGCGTGACGTACATGAAGTCACCGAACCGCTCCGACTGCAGGATCAGCTGGGCGTTGGCCTGCGCCTCGGCCTGGACCATCTGTAGCGGCCCGAGGCCGCCGGAGATGTCGGCCGTGCCGGACTCCAACGCCACGATGACGCCGGCGTAGTCGGTCGGCACCGAGGATTCGATCGTGATGCCACCCTCCGGCGCCTGCGGGTGCGCGTTGAGGCGCTCCTCCAGCATCCGCGCCAGCGGCTCGGCGGTTTCGATGAGCTGCTGCTGCTCCCGGGACGGGGTCAGCGTCAGCACCAGCTCGTCCGGCCATTCGCCGTCCGCGCCGGGGTCCTCGCCGGTGCCGCACGCGCTCGCCACCAGGGCGAGTGCGGCCACCGGGGCCAGGATGAACCTTCGTTTCATCTAGTCGTTCCCTTCCTTGTGAGCCGGCAGCCGGCTCGCCGTCGGATCAGACCATGACGCGTGCCGGCGCGGCCTCACGGTGTCACGGGCCTACGATGGGTCCAGTCAGCTCCACATCCGTTACCGGGACGTGAAGGTGCGTCAGCGGGATCGTAACGCCATGTGGAACCGTCAACCCAGCAGCGACGATGAACGAGATTACAACGATTCAGGTACGAGGCACGCCGCCCTACCGGGTGCTGGTCGGCAGCGGCGTGACGGACGCGTTGGCGCCCCTGGCGACCGGCGCGTCCCGTGTGGCTGTTCTGTACGCGGCGCCGCTACATGACTACGCTATGCGGGTTTCGGAGGCGCTGCGGTACAGCGGCGCCGCGCCGCACCCGATCGAGGTCCCCGACGCCGAGAACGCCAAGACGATCGACGTGGCCGCGCAGTGCTGGGATGCGCTGGCCGCGGCCGGGTTCACCCGCAGCGACGCGGTGGTCGGCGTCGGCGGTGGAGCTGTGACTGACCTGGCCGGGTTCGTGGCGGCGTCGTGGCTGCGCGGCGTGCGGTGGGTGGCGGTGCCGACCAGCCTGCTGGGCATGGTCGACGCCGCGGTCGGCGGCAAGACCGGCCTGAACATCGCTGCCGGGAAGAACCTGGTCGGCGCCTTCCACCCGCCGGCCGGGGTGCTGGCCGATCTGGACACTCTGGACACTTTGCCGCAGGCGGAGCTGGTCGCCGGTCTGGCCGAGGTGGTCAAGTGCGGTTTCATCGCAGACCCGCGGATCCTGACGCTGATCGAAGCGGACCCGGCCGCCGCCACCGCAGCCGGATCAGCGGTGCTGCGGGAGCTCATCGAGCGGGCGATCCGGGTCAAGGCGGAGGTGGTCGGCGGCGACCTGCGTGAGGCCGGGCCGCGGGAGGTGCTCAACTACGGCCACACGCTCGCGCACGCTGTCGAGCAGGTGGAGTCGTACCGGTGGCGCCACGGCGACGCCGTGGCAGTGGGCCTGGCGTACGCGGCGCGGCTCTCCCTTCTGGCCGGCCGTCTCGACGCGGCCACCGCCGACCGGCACGTCACCGTGCTGCGGTCGCTGGGGCTGCCGGTCACCTACCGGGCCGACGCATGGCCACGGTTGCTCGCCGCGATGCGGGTGGACAAGAAGGCACGGGGTGCCACACTGCGGTTCGTGGTGCTGGACGGCCTGGCACAGCCGTCGATACTGGACGGCCCGCCGGAAGAGCTGCTGACGCGCGCGTACGAGGAGGTGGCCGTGTGAAGGTGTACGTGCTCAACGGGCCGAACCTGAACCGGCTGGGCACCCGTCAGACCGACGTGTACGGCACGACCTCGTACGCCCAGCTGGCCGCGGTGTGCCGCACCACCGGTGACGAGCTCGGCCTGGACGTGGAGGTCCGCCAGACCGACGCCGAGTACGAGATGCTCGCCTGGTTGCACACCGCCGCCGACGAGGGCGCCGCGGTGGTGCTCAACCCTGGCGCGTGGTCGCACTACTCGTACGCGGTCCGGGACGCCTGCGCGATGCTGGGCGCGCCACTGGTCGAGGTGCACATCTCGAACATCCACGCCCGCGAGTCATTCCGGCACCACTCGGTGGTCTCAGCGGTGGCGACCGGGGTGATCTGCGGGCTGGGCGTGGACGGCTACCGGCTGGCGCTACAGTACCTTGCTGCGCACCACGTCGAGGAACTCTGACCAGTCGGTGACGTCGATCGCGCCTTCGACCGGCTCGTTCCACGGCGCGACCATCCGGCAGACGGTCGCCTCCGGGCGGTGCGCCACCAGTTCCGGTACCACGAAGGGTGAGTCGTCCAGGTAGGCGTCACAGGCGACCCGGTGCTTGTCGTGGATGAAGTGGATCTCGCGGGTGGGCAGCTGGTGGTCGGCGATCCAGTACAGCGTGTCCGGCACCGCGCGGTCCGGCTTGGCGGTGAGGATGACGATCTCGTGGCCGTCGTTGGCGATCGTGGTCAGCGCCTCCAGTGCCCCCGGGATCGGGTCCAGGTGCCGGAACAGCCGGATGCGGTGGACCCACTCCCAGAAGGCGTCCATGTCCGGGAAGTGGGTGCCGTGGTGCAGCCCGTTCCAGACGATCTCCGGGGCCCCCGGCTCGGCGTGCGACATGCGCGGGTCGGCGCCGAACTCGGTGCGGTAGCGGCTCATCCAGCCGTTGTCGAAGTCCGCCACCACACCATCAAGATCGATCCCCAACCGCATGCCGGGAAGCGTACCCTCTTGCGCTTGGTTGGATGGAGGGCGATCTTCCGACCTGGAATGTCGGATATTCCCGTACGCAAGATCGCCCTCTACCCAACCAAGCGGAGGGCGGCAGGGTGTCGTACGGGCGTGCGAGATTGTCGCGTATGGAGGGTGGTCTGATCGTGTCCGCGTCCGACGCCAGATGGCGGGTGCGGGCACTGCACGTACGCGATCAGGTGGTGCGCCTGCGCCGCGGGCTCTACGCCGAGCACGACACCGATGACGGCCGCATCCGGGCGGCCGCGCTGCGCCTCGACGCGGTGGCCAGTCACGAGACCGCCGCCGCGCTCTGGGGGATACCCACCCTGGGTCGGGACCCGACGGTCCACGTCACCAGAGCCCGCCGGTGCCAGGGCCGGGCCGACTACGAGGGCGTGGCTGTTCACCACGCCCGGCTCGATGCGGATCACGTCACCCTCCACGACGGCATCCCGGTCACCACACCCGCCCGTACGGTGGTGGATCTGGCGCGGCGGCGGCAGTTCCGGGCCGGGGTGGTCGCCGCCGACACGGCGCTGCGGACGCGTCGATGTACGGGCGAGGAGATGCGCGCGGTCGCGGACGCGTGCCGTGGCTGGCCGGGAGTGGCGCGGGCGCGGCGGGTGGCGGCCTTCGCCGACGCTCGTGCCGATTCCCCACTGGAGTCGATCTCCCGGGTCGCTTTCCACGACTACGACCTGCCGCGACCGATCCTGCAGGCGGTGATCGGCGGTTACGAGCGGGCGGACTTCCTGTGGGAGGAGTTCCGCGTCATCGGCGAGGCGGACGGGTTGGGGAAGTACACCGGTCCGGAGGTGTTGCGCCGCGAGAAGTTCCGGGAGGAAGACTTCGCCCGGATGGGTTTCACGGTGTTCCGCTGGACCTGGTCGGACGCGTACGTGCGCCCCGACGCCCTGGCCCACCGCGCCCTCACTATCCTCGTGCGCCACGGCTACCGGCCCTGAGGCCGCCGCACATCTCCGCTTGGTTGGGTAGAGGGCGATCTTGCAACTTGAAATGTCGGATATTCCCGTACGCAAGATCGCCCTCTACCCAACCAAGCGATGTCACCGTGTGCCCGCCGGACGGGCTCAGGGTGATCGTGACCCGGCTCGGTGCCGGCCCCCGGTGCGCAGGTCAATCTCGACGGTGTCGTCCAGGTGCGGCCAGAACCAGACCGCCAACACCCGCGGCTCGGTCAGCGCCCGTCACGCCCGCCCGGTGGCGTCGGCAGCGTACGGGTGATCTCAAGCCGAGATCATCGGCGTTCCTCCGCAAGGTAGCGCTCGAACGCGTCGAGCCGCTGTGCCCAGAACCGGCGGTAGGCCTCCAGCCAAGCCGCGGCCTCGCGCAGCGCCTCCGGCCGCAGCCGGCACACCCGTGCCCGCCCGACGCGGGTGCGGGTGACTTAACCAGCTGGTTAAGCTTTGACGGTGATCACCCGCCGACGCAAGCCGGACCTGCTCAGGTAAACTTCACCGGGTTTGCCCCTGCGCACCGAGAGCGAAAGAAGCAGCGACACGATGGCCACCACGAACGATCTCAAGAACGGCATGGTCCTCAACCTGGACGGCGAGCTGTGGTCCGTCGTGGAGTTCCAGCACGTCAAGCCGGGCAAGGGCGGCGCGTTCGTGCGGACCACGTTGAAGAACGTGCTCACCGGCAAGATCGTCGACAAGACGTTCAACGCCGGCACCAAGGTCGACACCGCGACCGTGGACAAGCGCAGTATGCAGTACCTGTACGACGACGGTGACGACTTCATCTTCATGGACCTGAACACATACGACCAGATCCACATCAATCGGGGCACCGTCGGTGACACTGCGAACTGGCTACTGCCCGAGGCCGAGGTGACGGTGGCGACCCACGAAGGCACGCCGCTGTACGTCGAACTGCCGGCGAGCGTCGTCGTCGAGATCACCTACACCGAGCCGGGCCTGCAGGGCGACCGCTCCAGTGGCGGCACCAAGCCGGCCACCGTCGAGACCGGCGCGACCGTGCAGGTGCCGCTGTTCGTCAGCAACGGCGAGAAGATCAAGGTCGACACGCGCGACGGCCGCTATCTCGGCCGGGCCTGAGCCGCGCATGGCCGAGGGTCCCAAGCTCCGCATGCCGGCCCGTCGCCGGGCCCGCAAGCGGGCGCTGGACGTGCTCTATGAGGCGGACCTGCGAGGGCTTCCGGTCGAGGAGGTGCTACCCGCCTACGTGGCCCGGCTCGACGAGCCGAAACCCGAACACCTCGCGTACGCGGTGACGCTGGTGGAAGGGGTGGCCGCGCACGCCGAGCGCATCGACGAGCTGATCGCCAGCTACGCCGAGGGCTGGACCCTGCAGCGGATGCCGCCGGTGGACCGCAACCTGGCCCGCATCGCCGTGTACGAGCTGCTGTGGGAGGACGAGGTCGACAACGCGGTGGCCATCACCGAGGCGGTGGAGTTGGCGAAGCAGTTGTCGACCGACGACTCGCCGCGTTTCCTCAACGGGCTCCTCGGCCGGATCGCCGACTTCGCGACCCGCTGACCGCGCCGGAGCGCCGGCGGCGCAGCCGCAGCACCACCGAGTCCACCGGTGGTGGCGGTTGGAACAGGGCCGCGGGCACCACCGGGTCCCAACGAGAAATCGAAACGCCGGTGCCAGGCGGCCGGTTCCCGCCGGCCGGGCCGGTCCGGCGGGGCGACCAGCCGGCGGCCAGCGCCCTGCTCCACCACCAGATCCGCAGCGATCATCGGGCTGGCGACCAGCCGGCGCAGGACACCGCCAGGGCGCAGGACACCGCCGGGGAGCGTGCCGGGGCCGGGGCCGGGGCTGCGGCCGGTTGCCGGGCCCGCGTGCCTGTGCGATCAGGCACGCGGCGCGGGTGCCGTCAGGCGCCCTCGAACAGCGAACGGGGGTCGTCGACCAGGATGCCGGCGTCGGTGAGCCGATCGACCAGGTCCGGCGGCGAGATGTCGTAGATGATCGCCAACGACTGCATGTCCGCGGCGCGCAGCGACAGCACCCTACCGTTGTAGTCGCCGCGCTGCTGCTGGATCGCCCGCGCGTACCGCGCCACATGCGCGAGATCGTCGTCCTGGTGGTCGTAGAGCTTTTCCAGGTCGAGCACGATCTTGCCGGCGAAGTCGAACTGGATGGGAGTGCCCTCCGGCAGCAGTTCGGACACCGGTACCCGGTAGAACTCTGCGAGCTCGGCGAGGCGGTTCACGGTGACCGCGCGGTCGCCACGCTCGTACGAGCCGACCACAACCGCTTTCCAGCGGCCCTCCGACTTCTCCTCGACTCCTTGGAGGGACAGCCCCTGCTGCTGGCGGATGGCACGCAGGCGGGAGCCCAACTGCTTGGCGTACTCAGAAGTCATAAAGACACTCCCAGGGATGGCGGCGGAGGGGGGTCCCCGGCCTTTGGCTACGGAGAGTGACGGTACGCCGGTGTGGACCAAAAGGTCAAGTCCCTGGGCCGTCCGGCCGGCGTCGGCGGTGTGACCTGCACCAACTGGTATGGTTGCCGGCGAGCACGCGGCACCGCTGCCGACATCCTTTAAGCCCGTCCCGTGAGGCGGGGAAGGAGGCCCGCCGTGGCCCACGCTGAGGCTGCGCAGACCACGACCAAGACCATCCTTTCCGGCGCCGACCTGCAACGGGTCATCGACCGGATCGCCCACCAGATCCTCGAGAAGACGCGGGGTGCGGGCGACACCGTCCTGCTCGGCATCCCGACCCGTGGCGCACCGCTGGCCCGCCGGATCGCCGAGCGTATCGAGGCCTTCGAGCAGGTACGGGTGCCGGTGGGCTCCATCGACATCACGCTCTACCGCGACGACCTGCGCTCGCAGGCCCCGCGCCCGCTCGGGCCCACCGAGGTGCCCCAGGGCGGCATCGACGGCCAGCGGGTGATCCTCGTCGACGACGTGCTGTTCCGCGGCCGTACGGTGCGCGCCGCGTTGGACGCGCTGCGCGACCTGGGACGCCCGTCGGCGGTCCAGCTCGCGGTGCTGGTCGACCGCGGTCACCGGGAGTTGCCGATCCGGGCCGACTACGTCGGCAAGAACCTGCCCACGGCATTGGACGAGCAGGTGCAGGTGCGGCTGGCCGAGGTCGACGGCACCGACGGCGTGATGATCATTTCCGGCTCCGGACCCCCGTCGATCTAGGGAAAGTTCACGTGAGCAGAGATCAAACCACGCGAAGAATCCCTAGATCAACGAGAGAGGGGGAGAGGTGAGCAGGCATCTGCTGTCGGCCGCCGACCTGGACGCGGACGAGGCCACCGCGGTGCTCGACACTGCCGCCGAGATGGCCAACGTCGCCGGCCGGGAGGTCAAGAAACTGCCCACGCTGCGGGGGCGCACGGTGGTGAACCTCTTCTACGAGGACTCCACCCGCACCCGGATCTCGTTCGAGGCAGCCGCCAAGCGCCTGTCCGCCGATGTGATCAACTTCTCGGCGAAGGGCTCCAGCGTGGCCAAGGGGGAGAGCCTGAAGGACACCGCGCTGACCCTGCAGGCGATGGGCGCCGACGCGGTGGTGATCCGCCACGGCGCCTCCGGCGCCCCACACCGGCTCGCCGACTGGGTCGACGGCTCGGTGATCAACGCCGGCGACGGCACCCACGAGCACCCCACCCAGGCGCTGCTGGACGCGTACACCATGCGCGCCCGGCTGGGCCGGCTGGCCGGGCTCAAGGTCGCCATCGTCGGCGACGTGCTGCACAGCCGGGTTGCCCGCTCTAACGTGCTGCTGCTGCACACCCTGGGCGCGCACGTCACCCTGGTGGCGCCGCCCACCCTGCTGCCGGTCGGCGTGGGCGCCTGGCCGGCCGACACCTCGTTCGATCTGGACGCGGTGCTGCCGTCGTCCGACGTGGTGATGATGCTGCGGGTGCAGCGCGAGCGCATGGGCGACTCGTTTTTCCCGTCGGTGCGCGAGTACTCCCGCCGTTACGGGCTCGACGGCGCCCGGATGCGGCAACTGCCCGCGCACGCGATCGTGATGCACCCGGGCCCGATGATCCGCGGGATGGAGATCGCGCCGGAAGTGGCCGACTCGCCCCGCTCCACCATCACCGAACAGGTCACCAACGGCGTGTCGGTGCGGATGGCCGTGCTCTACCTGCTGCTCGGGGGGATGAACCAGTGACCTTTCTGATAAAGGGCGTGTCGCTGCTCGGCGGTGAACCGACCGATCTGCTGCTGCGCGACGGGGTCGTCGCTGAGGCCGGCACCGGCGTGTCGGCGGCCGGCGCCCAGGTGATCGACGCCGACGGCCTGGTGGCGCTGCCCGGCCTGGTCGACCTGCACACCCACCTGCGCGAGCCCGGCCGCGAGGACGCCGAGACGGTCGAGACCGGTTCGCGGGCCGCCGCGCTCGGCGGCTACACCGCGGTGTGCGCGATGGCCAACACCGAACCGGTCGCCGACACCGCCGGGGTGGTCGAGCAGGTGTGGCGGCTGGGCCGCCGCGCCGGGCTGGTCGACGTACAGCCGGTGGGTGCGGTCACGGTCGGGCTGCGCGGCGAGCACCTGGCCGAGCTCGGGGCAATGGCGACCTCAGCCGCGGCGGTGCGGATCTTCTCCGACGACGGCCACTGCGTGTCCGACCCGCGGCTGATGCGCCGGGCGCTGGAGTACGTGCAGGCTTTCGACGGCACGGTCGCCCAGCACGCCGAGGAGCCGCGGCTGACCGAGAACGCCCAGATGCACGAGGGGGAGATCTCGGCGCGGCTGGGCCTGACCGGCTGGCCGGCGGTAGCCGAGGAGGCCATCATCGCCCGGGATGTGCTGCTGGCCGAACACGTCGGCGCCCGGCTGCACATCTGCCACGTGTCCACCGCCGGCAGCGTGGAGATCCTGCGGGCGGCCAAGGCGCGCGGGGTGCGGGTCAGCGCCGAGGTCACCCCGCACCACCTGCTGCTCACCGACGAGCGCACCACCACCTACGACCCGGTGTTCAAGGTCAACCCGCCGCTGCGCACCGGCGCCGATGTGGCCGCGCTGCGGCAGGCGGTCGCCGACGGGGTCATCGACGCGATCGCCACCGACCACGCGCCGCACACCGTCGAGGACAAGGAGTGCGAGTGGGCGTACGCGCGCCCGGGCATGCTCGGCCTGCAGACCGCCCTGCCGGTGGCGCTGGAGGTCTTCGGGCAGCAGTGGGACCTGATCGCCGAGCGGATGAGCCGTGCGCCGGCGCGGCTGGCCGGGCTGGACGGTCACGGCCGCCATCCGGCCACCGGCGAGCCGGCCAACCTTACCCTGGTGGACCCGACCGCGCGGGTGAGCGTCGACGCGACCGCGCAGGCCAGCCGCAGCCGCAACACCCCGTTCGCCCGTATGACACTGCCCGGCCGGGTGGTCGCCACGTTCCTGCGCGGCGAACCGACCGTCCTCGACGGCAAGGCCTCCCGGTGACCCCGACCATCGCGTCGATCTTGCAGTCGTGCATGCGGCAAATCACCCTCAAACCCACTAAATCAACCTGCACAAGTGCAAGATCGCGGGGGAAGGGGGGGTGGGGGTGGTGAGCGCGTCAGCGATCCTGGTGCTCGAGGACGGGCGCACCTTCACCGGCGAGGCGTACGGCGCGATCGGCGAGACCGTCGGCGAGGCGGTCTTCACCACCGGTATGACCGGCTACCAGGAGACCCTCACCGACCCGTCCTACCACCGGCAGGTGGTGGTGCAGACCGCCCCGCACATCGGCAACACCGGCGTCAACGACGACGACGACGAGTCCGACCGGATCCGGGTGGCCGGCTATGTGGTGCGCGACCCGTCGCGCACCACATCGAACTGGCGAGCCACCGGGGCGCTGGCCGACCGGCTGGCCGCCGAGGGCGTCGTGGGTATCGCCGGGGTGGACACCCGGGCGCTGACCCGGCACCTGCGCGAACGCGGCGCCATGCGGGTCGGCATCTCCAGCCGCGACATCGACCCCGCCGCCCTGCACGCCGCAGTGCTGGCCAGCCCCACGATGCTCGGTGCGGACCTGTCGGCCGAGGTCACCACCCCGCAGCCGTACGTGGTCGACGCCGAGGGCAGCCGCCGCTACACCGTTGCCGCGCTGGACCTCGGTTTGAAGCGCAACATCACCCGGCGGCTGGCCGCGCGTGGGGTGACCACTCACGTGCTGCCGGCCACGACCAGCCTGGACGACCTGCTGGCCGTGGGTGCCGACGCGGTGTTCCTGTCCCCGGGGCCGGGGGACCCGGCCACCGCCGACCACGCGGTGTCGCTGGCGCGCGAGGTGATGCGCCGACGGATCCCGCTGTTCGGCATCTGCTTCGGCAGCCAGGTGCTGGGGCGCGCGCTCGGGTTCGGCACCTACAAGCTGGTGTACGGCCACCGCGGCATCAACCAGCCGGTGCTGGACCGCGCCACCGGAAAGGTGGAGGTGACCACGCACAACCACGGCTTCGCGGTCGACGCCCCCACCGACCGGACCAGCGACACCGAGTTCGGCGCGGCGGAGGTCTCGCACGTGTGCCTCAACGACGGCGTGGTGGAAGGGCTGCGGTGCCACGACGTGCCCGCCTTCACCGTGCAGTACCACCCGGAGGCCGCCGCCGGACCGCACGACGCCGACTACCTGTTCGACCGGTTCGTCGAGTTGGTCGAGGGAACGAGGGTGCATGCCTAAACGGGGGGACATCTCGCACGTGCTGGTGATCGGCTCCGGGCCGATCGTGATCGGCCAGGCGTGCGAGTTCGATTACTCCGGCACCCAGGCGTGCCGGGTGCTGCGCGCGGAAGGGCTGCGTGTCAGTCTGGTCAACTCCAACCCGGCCACCATCATGACCGACCCGGAGTTCGCCGACGCTACCTACGTCGAGCCGATTACGCCGGCGTTCGTGGAGAAGGTCATCGCGAATGAGGCCAGGCTCGGCCGTCCGGTCGACTGCCTGCTGCCGACCATGGGTGGGCAGACAGCGCTGAACACCGCGGTGGCGCTGCACGACGCCGGAGTGCTCGAGAAGTACGGCGTGGAGCTGATCGGGGCGAATATCGACGCGATCCGTCGCGGCGAGGACCGGCAGGAGTTCAAGCAGGTGGTGCAGGCCGCCGGAGGCCAGACCCCGCGCTCGCGGGTGTGCCGGTCCATGGAGGAGATCCGCGCGGCCGTGGCTGAGCTCGGGTTGCCGGTGGTGCTCCGCCCGTCGTACACCATGGGCGGGCTCGGCTCCGGCATGGCCCACACCACCGACGACCTCGAGCGTATGGCCGCCGCCGGCCTGGCCGCCTCCCCGGTGCACGAGGTGCTGGTCGAGGAGAGCGTGCTGGGATGGAAGGAGTACGAGCTGGAGCTGATGCGCGACCGCCACGACAACGTGGTGGTCGTGTGCTCCATCGAGAACGTGGACCCGATGGGCGTGCACACCGGCGACAGCGTCACCGTCGCGCCGGCGATGACCCTGACCGACCGGGAGTACCAGGCGATGCGCTCGCTGGGCATCGCGGTGCTGCGCGAGGTGGGGGTGGACACCGGGGGCTGCAACATCCAGTTCGCGGTGCACCCGGACACCGGCCGGATCGTCGTCATCGAGATGAACCCGCGGGTGTCGCGCTCGTCGGCGCTGGCCTCCAAGGCCACCGGCTTCCCCATCGCGAAGATCGCGGCGAAGCTGGCGATCGGCTACACGCTGGAAGAGATCCCCAACGACATCACCGGGGTGACGCCGGCGGCGTTCGAGCCGGCGCTGGACTACGTGGTGGTGAAGATCCCGCGGTTCGCGTTCGAGAAGTTCCCGGCCGCGGACCCGGAGCTGACCACCACCATGAAGTCGGTGGGTGAGGTGATGGCGCTGGGCCGCAACTTCACCGAGGCGTTGAACAAGGCCATGCGCTCGCTGGAGACCCCGGCGGCCGGCTTCTGGACCGCGCCCGATCCGGACGGCGCGACCCGTGGGTCCACGCGGGAAGCGCTGAAGACCGCGCACGACGGGCGGCTCTACACCGTGGAGCGGGCGCTGCGGCTGGGCGCCACCGTCGAGGAGGTGTCGGCCGCCTGCGGCTACGACCCGTGGTTCGTCGACCAGATCGCGTCGCTGGTGGAGCTGCGGCGCGGGATCGAGGACGCGCCGGTGCTCGACGCGCCGCTGCTGCGCCGCGCCAAGCGCGCCGGGCTGTCCGACCGGCAGCTGGCCACGCTGCGTCCGGAGTTCGCCGGCGAGGACGGGGTGCGGCGGCTGCGCCACCGGCTGGGCATCCCACCGGTGTACAAGACCGTGGACACGTGCGCGGCCGAGTTCGCCGCCCGTACGCCGTACCACTACTCGTCCTACGACGCCGAGACCGAGGTCGTGCCCTCGGAGCGGCCGAAGGTGATCATCCTCGGGTCGGGTCCGAACCGGATCGGGCAGGGCATCGAGTTCGACTACTCCTGCGTTCATGCCGTCCAGGCACTGCGGGCCGCCGGCTACGAGACGGTGATGGTCAACTGCAACCCGGAGACGGTCTCCACCGACTACGACACCGCCGACCGGCTCTACTTCGAACCGCTGACATTCGAGGACGTGTTCGAGGTCTACGCCGCCGAGCACGCCAGCGGCGTGGCCGCCGGCGGCCCGGGCGTGGTCGGGGTGATCGTGCAGCTGGGCGGTCAGACGCCGCTGGGGCTGGCGCAGCGACTCACCGACGCCGGCGTGCCGATCGTGGGCACCACCCCGGAGTCGATCCACCTGGCCGAGCACCGCGGCGCGTTCGGGGCATTGCTGGCCGAGGCCGGGTTGAACACGCCTGCCCACGGCACCGCCACCTCGTACGAGGAGGCGGTACGCGTGGCCGACTCGTTCGGCTACCCGGTGCTGGTGCGGCCGTCGTACGTGCTCGGCGGGCGCGGCATGGAGATCGTCTACGACGACGCGACGCTGCGCGACTACATCGGACGCGCCGCGGCGGTGTCGCCGGACCACCCGGTGCTGGTCGACCGGTTCCTCGACGACGCGGTCGAGATCGACGTGGACGCCCTCTGCGACGCCGAGGGCGAGGTGTACCTGGGTGGGGTGATGGAGCACATCGAGGAGGCCGGCATCCACTCCGGCGACTCCGCCTGCGCGCTGCCGCCGATCACGCTCACGGCCTCCCACTTGGCGCAGGTGCGCCACTACACTGAGGCGATCGCCCGCGGGGTGGGCGTTCGGGGGCTGTTGAACGTGCAGTACGCACTCAAGGACGACACCCTCTACGTGCTGGAGGCCAACCCGCGGGCGTCACGCACCGTGCCGTTCGTGTCGAAGGCCACCGGAGTGCCGCTGGCGAAGGCGGCGGCGCGCATCATGCTGGGTGCCACCGTGGCTGACCTGCGGGCCGAGGGTCTGCTGCCGCGCAGCGGCGACGGCGGCATGACGCCGCCGGACACGCCGGTGGCGGTCAAGGAGGCGGTGCTTCCGTTCAAGCGGTTCCGCACCCGCGCCGGCCACGGCATCGACTCGCTGCTGGGGCCGGAGATGAAGTCCACCGGTGAGGTGATGGGCATCGACACCGAGTTCGGCCACGCCTTCGCCAAGTCACAGGCGGCCGCGTTCGGCTCGCTACCGCTGTCCGGCACGGTGCTGGTGACCGTGGCCAACCGCGACAAGCGGGGCATGATCTTCCCGGTGAAGCGGCTGGCCGACCTGGGTTTCCAGATCGTGGCCACCGCGGGCACCGGGGAGGTGCTGCGCCGCCACGGCATCGCCTGCGAGCTGGTGTCGAAGCACTTTGAGAGCGACGGCAGCGACGCGGTGTCCATCATCGCCGGCGGCGAGGTGGCTCTGGTCATCAACACCCCGCAGGGCTCCGGGGCCAGCGCGCGGCGCGACGGATACGAGATCCGCAGCGCGGCGGTGGCCGCGGACGTGCCCTGCGCCACCACCGTGCCGGGGGCGGCCGCGGCGGTGATGGGCATTGAGGCGCTGATCCGCGGTGACATGGACGTGCGTCCGTTGCAGCAGTTGCACGAGCTGATGCGACGCACCGGGGCTCAGGCGCAGGCCAGCACGTAGCGCGCTCCGTTGTCCAGCCGCCTGCGCCGCCCGGTTCCCTCACCCGACCGGGCACGTAGGCTCGGACCTTGTGATGGACCCGAAGATCGAGCTGCACGTCCACCTGGAGGGAGCGATCCGGCCGGCGACGCTGCTGCAGATCGCCCGCCGCAACGACGTGGCTCTGCCGGCCGACACGGTCGAGGGCCTGCAGCGACTGTACGAGTTCACCGACTTCGCCCACTTCATCGAGGTGTGGCGGATGACCACCGAGTGCCTGCGCACCGCCGAGGACTGCCGGCAGGTGGTGGTGGACTACGCCGCCGAGGCGGCCGGGTTCGGCGCGGTGTACCTGGAGGGGATCTTCTCGCCGCAGCAGCAGGTGGCGTGGCCGGAGCTGTTCACCGGCTACACCGAGGGGGCGGTGGAGGCGTACCAGCGGTACGGCGTGACGGTGCGGTTGACCCCGGACCTGCACCGGGCGCTGGAGCCGGAACGGGCGGCCGAGTGCGCCCGATGGGCGGTGCGCTTCGCCGACCGGGGGGTCGTCGGGCTGGGCCTCGGCGGTCGGGAGTGGGAGGCGCCGGCGAAGCGGTACGCCGAGGCGTTCGCGATCGCCCGCGACGGTGGGCTGGCGCTGGTGCCGCACGCGGGGGAGGCCGCCGGGCCGGAGTCGATCCGGGAGGTGCTGGAGTTCGCGCCGGCCCGGATCCGGCACGGCATCCGGGCGGTGGACGACCCGGAGGTGCTCGGCGAGATCGCCGACCGCGGGCTGGTGCTGGACGTGTGCCCGACGTCCAACCTGCGCACCCGGGTGGTGCCGTCGCTGGCGGAACATCCCCTGCCACAGCTGCGCGACGCCGGCGTGCGCTGCTCGATCAGCACCGACGATCCGGCGATGTTCGGCACCGACCTGGGGCGCGAGTACGAGATCGCGGCCTCGCTGGGGGTCAGCGCGGCCGACGCGTACGCGGCCGGGCTGGCAGGGGCGCTGTGCGACGAGGACACCCGCCGGCGGCTGGCCGACCTCGGGCTGCGTCACTACGCCGGCGACGGTGGCCGGTGGCGGATCCGCCGCCAGGTCACCGTGGAGGCGCCACCGGAGCAGGTGTGGCGGTTCGTGGCCACGCCGGAGTGGACCAGCCGCTGGTGGTGCCCGCCGCCGTCGGTCACGATCGGGTTCGAGCCGCACGAGGGCGGGCGGTACGAGGAGCGGTACCGCGACGACGGGTACGCCTACGAGGTGTCCGGCACGGTGCAGGCGTACGTGCCGGCGCAGCGGCTGGCGGTGCGGCGTGAGACCAGCGGACGGTTCGGGCCGGCGGACCTGGTGGAGATCACGCTCCGCGGCGACGGTGCCCGCACCACCGTGATGCTCGACCACTCCTTCGAGCAGTTGCCGGTTGAGCGGCGGGGCGAGGCGTACGAGTTCTTTGCTGACGGCTGGTCGCACTCGCTGCAGCTGCTGCGGGATCTGGCCACCGGCGG
>SLSW01000098.1 GCA_007130245.1 Micromonosporaceae bacterium | reverse complement strand
GTGGACGAGGTCCAGCAGATCACCGACACCCGCACCCACTGGGTCACCAGCATCGGCGGGGTCACCCGGGAGTTCGACGCGGAGATTGTCGAGCAGGTGCCCGACCAGAAGGTGGCCTGGGTGTCCACGTCCGGCATCCAGCAGCGGGGCACGGTCTCGGTGGAGCCGGTGGACGCCTCGCACACCCGGGTCACCGTGGAGATGCAGTACGAGCCGGAGGGCATCGCCGAGAAAGCGGCCGACACGCTGGGACTGCTGACCCGGCAGGTCCGCGGCGACCTGGAAAGGTTCCGTGAGTTCATCGAGTCCCGGGGTGCAGAGACCGGTGCCTGGCGCGGTGAGGTGCCAGAGGGGCGGACCGGCCCTGGCGCGGCGGCCGGTGGCCCTGGCGCGGCGGCCGGCGAGCGACCCGGTGAGGTGGCCGGTGAGATGCCCGGTGAGATGCCCGGCGACTGGCCCGGCGAGGTGCCGGATGAGATGCCGGACGAATGGCCGGGCGAGCCGCCCGGCGGGCGGCCCGGGCCGGGCTGGTGACCGCGCGGCACCGGCGACTGTGAACACCGTCTCGGGCCCGGCGCCGGTGGCGGCACCGGCCGCCGGGCCCGCGAATTGTGTAACAGCTCACGTGCTATCGATGTGACCAGGGTCGATTGCCCGGTTCGGTTTACCCGGCGAGCGGCGAACCCGTAAACTCGACCTTCGAACGAGACACGGGGGTGTGTGCCGACCAATGAGGGCAGAGGCCGAGCGGTCGTCGGGCGACGCCGGCATGACCGGGTCCGCGCCATCCGGCGCGCGCGCCGGTCAGCAACCCCGGATCCAGTTGCGGACCCGCGCCAAGGTCTGGATCGTCGTGGCGGCGGTGGTGTTCTCCGCCGGGACCGCCGAGATCTTCGGCCGGCGGTACAGCTTCTTCGACATGCGGATCTACCACGGCGCGGTGGAGTGGTGGACCAGCGGTCGCGAGTTGTATGAGTTCGCCGCCCCCGACTCGCTGCTCGGCTTCACGTACCCGCCGTTCGCGGCGCTGACGATGCTGCCCATGGCGCTGATGTCCTCGACCGTCGCCGGCTGGGTCAACCTGGTCGCCTCGGTGGCGGCGCTGACGGTGGTGCTGGCGATGCTGCTGGTGCCCGTCGCCGACCGTCTCGGCTGGCCCCGCGGGCTGGTCGTGGCCACAGCCCTGCCGCTGGCGCTGGCGCTGGAGCCCAACCGGGAGACCATCGGCTTCGGGCAGGTGAACCTGCTGCTGTTCCTGCTGGTGATGGCCGACCTGCTGGCGCTGCGCTGGCGGGCCAGCCCGCCGGCGGCGGCCGGTCGCGCGCCGACCTGGTTCAGCGGCGCGGCGGTCGAGGCGCTGCGCCGGTTCTGGTATTCGGGTGCCTGGGCCGGTGCCGGGATCGGTCTGGCGACCGCGATCAAGGTCACGCCCGGCCTGTTCATCCTCTACCTGCTGGTGTCACGCCAGTGGAAGCCAGCGGCCGTGGCCACCGGTACCGCCGCCGGGGCCAGCCTGCTCGGGTTCGTGTTCGCCCCGCGCGAGTCGTTCGCATACTTCACCAGCGTGCTGTGGCAGACCGACCGGGTCGGTGCCGCCGACTTCACCCCGAACCAGTCCCTGGCGGGGATCCTGGCCCGGCTGTACGACCAGCCGCAGACGCCGACGATGCTGTGGCTGACGTTCGGTGCGGTCTGCTGCGCGCTCGGACTGATCCGGGCGGTGAACGCCCACCGCGAGGGTGACGAGTTGGCCGCGTTCACGCTGGTCGGGCTGACCGCCATCGTGATCAGCCCGATCTCGTGGACCCATCACCTGGTGTTCGTGGTGCCGGCGGTTGTGATCCTGGGTGACCTGGCGCTGCGCCGCCGCGCGGCCGGCAGTGTGTTGGGCCATGGCGGGTCGCTCACCGGACTGCGGCACGGGTCCGCGGCGGTGGGCACCTACCTGCTGTTCCTGATGGCGCCGATCTGGTGGGTGCGCCACCGGTTGCCGGAGGGTTCCCACTACGACAGCGGCCTGTGGGGGGTGCTGGCGGAGAACTCGCTGGCGCTCGGGGTGATCCTGCTGGTCGCGGCCATGCCGTGGCGCCCCGGTGCGGAGCCGGCGTTCCCGCCGCCGCGCCGAGCGGCCCGCCCCGCCCGTCCCGCCCGGTCGATCATGAGCTGACCGTCTCCGGCCACGCGCCGTAGGCTGTCGCCATGGCGCGCTGGCAGTTCTGGATCGACCGTGGCGGCACCTTCACCGACGTGGTGGCCCGGCAACCGGACGGCTCGTTGGTCACCCACAAGCTGCTGTCGGAGAACCCGGAGCGCTACGACGACGCGGCGGTGGCCGGCATCGGTGAGCTGCTCGGTGCGGCGCCGACGGCGGAGACGGTCGAGGTGGTGCGGATGGGCACCACCGTGGCCACCAACGCACTGCTGGAACGCACCGGCGACCGCACCGCGCTGGTGATCACCCGCGGATTCGGCGACGCGCTGCGCATCGCGTACCAGAACCGGCCGCGGATCTTCGACCGCCACATCCGGCTGCCGGCGCAGCTTCCGGAGCGCGTGATCGAGGTGGACGAGCGGGTGGCCGCCGACGGCACGGTGCTGCGCCCGCCGGACCTGGCGGCGTTGGAGGAACGCCTGCGCCACGCGTACGACGACGGCATCCGCGCGGTGGCGGTGGCGTGCCTGCACAGCCACCTGTACCCGGCACACGAGCACGCGATCGGGGCGCTGGCCGCCGAGGTCGGCTTCGACCAGGTGTCGCTGTCGGCGGAGGCGAGCCCGCTGATGAAGCTGGTGCCGCGCGGGGACACCGCCGTGGTCGACGCCTACCTGTCGCCGATCCTGCGCCGCTACGTCGACCGGGTGGCGGCCGCGCTGCCCGGGGTGCGGCTGATGTTCATGCAGTCCTCCGGCGGCCTGGCGGAGGCCGGCCACTTCCGCGGCAAGGACGCGATCCTGTCCGGCCCGGCCGGTGGTCTGGTGGGCATGGTGCGCATGTCGGCGTTGGCCGGCTTCGACAAGGTGATCGGCTTCGACATGGGCGGCACCTCGACCGACGTGTCGCATTACGCCGGCGAGTACGAGCGGGTGTTCGGCTCGCAGGTGGCGGGGGTGCGGCTGCGCGCGCCGATGCTGGACATCCACACGGTGGCTGCCGGCGGCGGTTCGCTGCTGCACTTCGACGGCAGCCGTTACCGGGTGGGGCCGGACTCGGCCGGCGCCGACCCGGGGCCGGCGTGCTACCGGCGCGGTGGGCCGCTGACGGTCACCGACGCGAACGTGATGCTGGGGCGCATCCAGCCGGACCACTTCCCGGCGGTGTTCGGCCCGGGCGGCGACCAGCGGCTGGACGCCGGGGTGGTGCGGTCCGGGTTCGCCTCGCTGGCGGCCGGGATCGCCGGGGCCACCGGGGACGACCGCACCCCGGAGCAGGTCGCCGAGGGCTACCTGCGGATCGCAGTGGCGAACATGGCCAACGCGGTCAAGAAGATCTCGGTGCAGAAGGGCCACGACGTCACCGGGTACGTGCTGACGACGTTCGGCGGGGCGGGCGGCCAGCACGCGTGTGCGGTGGCCGACGCGTTGGGCGTCCGTACCGTGCTGGTGCCGCCGATGGCCGGGGTGCTCTCGGCGCTGGGCATCGGGCTGGCCGATGTGACGGCCATGCGGGAGCAGTCGGTGGAGCAGGTGCTGGACGAGGCCGCCATCCCGCGGGTGCGCGAGGTGGCCGACCGGCTCGGCGGCGCCGCGCGATCCGAACTGCTCTCGCAGGAGGTCGACCCCGACCTGATCCGCGTCACCCGGCGGGCCCACCTGCGCTACCAGGGCACCGACACCGCGGTGCCGGTGGCGCTGGCCTCCCCGGCCGAGATGACCGCCGAGTTCGAGGCGGCCTACCGGCGTACCTACTCGTTCCTGATGGACCGCCCGCTGGTCGTCGAGGCGGTGGCGGTCGAGGCCTCCACCACCCCCACCACCCCCAGCGTTGATCATGGTCTGTCTGCGCGTGTCGCCCAGCGTGTCGCGCAAGAGGACCATGATCAACCCGAGAGGGTGGGGCAGGTGTCGATGTTCACCGGCGGCCGGTGGCGGCAGGTGCCGTTGTACGAGCGGGAGCGGCTGGCCGCCGGTGACACGGTCACCGGGCCGGCGATCATCGCCGAGACGAACGCGACCACCGTGGTCGACGAGGGCTGGGGTGCAGCCGTCACGGCGTACGGGCACCTGCTGTTGGAGCGGGTGCGAGCCCGTGACGACGCCGCGCCGGTCGGCGCCGTGGCCGACCCGGTGTTGCTGGAGATCTTCAACAACCTGTTCATGTCGATCGCCGAGCAGATGGGTGCCCGGCTGGAGTCGACCGCGCAGTCGGTCAACATCAAGGAACGGCTCGACTTCTCCTGCGCCCTGTTCGACCCGGACGGCAACCTGATCGCCAACGCCCCGCACATGCCGGTGCACCTGGGATCGATGGGCGCCAGCGTGCAGGAGGTGATCCGCCGGCGGGGGCCGCAGATGCGCCCCGGTGACGTCTACGCCGTCAACGACCCGTACCACGGCGGCACCCACCTTCCCGACGTCACCGTGATCACCCCGGTCTACGACGACGCCGGTGACGCGGTGCTGTTCTACGTGGCCTCCCGCGGGCACCACGCCGAGATCGGCGGCCTGACCCCCGGGTCGATGCCGGCGCACAGCCGGCAGGTGCACGAGGAGGGGGTGCTGTTCGACAACTGGCTGCTGGCCAGCGACGGCCGCTTCCGGGAGGAGGAGACCCGGCAGCTGCTGACCACCGCGCCGTACCCGTCGCGCGACCCGGAGACCAACCTCGCCGACCTGCGCGCCCAGATCGCCGCCAACGCCAAAGGCATCGACGAGGTACGGCGGATGATTGACCACTTCGGGCTGGAGGTGGTGCAGGCGTACATGAGGCACGTGCAGGACAACGCGGCCGAGGCGGTGCGGCGGGTCATCGACGCGCTGCACGACGGCGAATATTCGTACGAGCTGGACAGCGGCGCGACGATCCGGGTGCGGGTACGGGTGGACCGCGCGACCCGGACCGCGACGGTGGACTTCACCGGCACCTCGCCGCAGCTGGACACGAACTTCAACGCCCCGCGGTCGGTGGCCACCGCCGCGGTGCTCTACGTGTTCCGCACCCTGGTCGCCGACGACATCCCGCTCAACGACGGCTGCCTGCGGCCGCTGCGGATCGTGGTGCCCGACGGCACCATGCTCTCGCCGGAGTTTCCGGCGGCGGTGGTGGCCGGCAATGTGGAGACCTCCCAGGCGGTGACCGGCGCGCTCTACGCCGCGCTCGGGGTGCAGGCCGAAGGGTCCGGCACGATGAACAACGTGACCTTCGGCAACGACCGGCACCAGTACTACGAGACCGTCGGGTCCGGCTCGGGCGCCGGGGACGGGTTCGACGGCGCGGCGGTGGTGCAGACCCACATGACCAACTCGCGGCTGACCGACCCGGAGGTGCTGGAGTGGCGCTTCCCGGTGCGGGTGGACAGCTTCGCGGTACGCCGCGGCAGCGGCGGCGCCGGGCGCTGGTGCGGCGGCGACGGGGCGGTGCGGCGGCTACGGTTCACCGAGCCGGTCACGGTGAGCACCCTGTCCGGGCACCGGCGGGTGCCGCCGTACGGGATGGCGGGAGGCTCGCCCGGGGCGCTCGGCCGCAACTATGTGGAACGCGCCGACGGGTCGGTGACCGAACTGGCCGGTGCCGACTCGGCCGAGGTGGGTGTGGGTGACGTGCTGGTGGTGGAGACGCCGGGCGGTGGCGGTTACGGCCTGCGGTGACGGTTGCGGGGGCGGTGGGCTAGTGGGACCAGGTGAGCAACCGGTAGTTGACCGAGTCTCCCACCACGACCAGCACGGCACCGTCGTCCCGCGCGGCGAGATGCACGTCGTAGCGCCCGGGAGGGACATTGTCCAGCGCCGGAACGGTACGGGCGGAGGCGCACGACGGCTCGGCGCAGTGCCGCACCGACAGTCGCCACCGCTCGGGCACCCGGCCGATGGAGAGCAGCACCTCATCCGGCCGTGACGATTCGGCGGCCACCACGGCCAACCCGCC
>SLSW01000242.1 GCA_007130245.1 Micromonosporaceae bacterium | reverse complement strand
GGCTCCCGCCGGCCACCGGCCGGCACCGGCCGCCGGCGCCGCCGGCTGGCGCGCTGGGGCAGCGGTGCGGCGGCGGCGGCGGCACTGGTGGTGGTCGCCGCACTGGGCCTGGACGCGCTGGGGTTGAGCTCCGCCGACGACGCAGCCGAGCGCACCTTCAGCGCCGAGCGCGACCACACCGACGACGCACCGGCACCGGAGCAGGACGAACAGGCCCGGCCACGGCTGCTCGCCACCGGCAGCGACTACCGCACCGGGCAGCTTCCACCGGTCCCGGCCGAGGTCGGCACCTTCGGGGTCCCCCCTGCCGGCCAGGAGGATGACCAGCCCCGCACCTCGCAGGAGGAGCGCGACGCCGCCGACGACCCCGCCCTGCCGGTGCCGGCAGCCCTGCAGCACCTGTGGCCGCTGCCGGCGGCCTGCCAGTCGGCGATCATCGCCGGGTACGACCATGGCGCCACCATCGAGGTGGTCGACTTCGCGACCGTGGACGGGCAGCCGGCGCTGGTGGCCTGGCTGACCACCGGGGACGGGCAGCGGTGGGCCTCGGTCGTCGGCCCCGGGTGCGGATCCACCGCCGCCGACGCGGACGAGCGCCACCGGGCGCAGGTGGGCTAACCGCCGTGCCCTCCACCCGTACGGGAATCCCGGCCCGTACCATGGCGTTGCGGCAGTGACAGGGCGTGGGCACCGCCCGGCGGCCCACGGAGTATGTCGCGACACAGGAGGATGCGCGTGGACGACGTCCGCAACGTGATCATTATCGGCTCCGGGCCGGCCGGCTACACCGCCGCCATCTACGCGGCCCGTGCCCGGCTGGACCCGCTGGCCGTCGAAGGAGTGCAGTTCGGCGGCGCCCTGATGACCACCACCGACGTGGAGAACTTCCCAGGGTTCCCGGAGGGGATCCTGGGCCCCGATCTGATGGACAACATGCGCAAGCAGGCCGAGCGGTTCGGTGCCGAACTGCTCACCGACGACGTCACCGCGGTGGACCTCGGCGGTGACATCAAGACGGTGCGGGTCGGCGAGCGTGAGTACCGCGCCCATGCGGTGATCCTGGCCACCGGGTCGGACTGGCGGCGGCTGGGGGTCCCCGGCGAGGCTGAACTGCTCGGCCGGGGAGTGTCTTCCTGCGCGACCTGCGACGGGTTCTTCTTCCGTGACCAGCACGTGGCGGTGGTCGGCGGTGGCGACTCAGCGATGGAGGAGGCGACCTTCCTGACCAAGTTCGCCGAGACCGTCACGATCATCCACCGGCGCGACGAGTTCCGCGCCAGCCGGATCATGGCCGAACGGGCCCTGTCCCACCCGAAGATCAAGGTGCTGTGGAACACGGTGGTCGAGGAGATCCTCGGCGACGACGGCGTGGTCTCCGGCGTGCGGGTGCGCGACGTGCCGACCGGCGAGGTGCGCACGGCGGAGCTGACCGGCGTGTTCGTCGCCATCGGCCACGATCCCCGCAACGAGCTGTTCAAGGACCAGGTCGCGATGAACGAGAACGGGTACGTGCTGGTCGACACTCCGACCACGCGCACCAGCCTGCCCGGGGTGTTCGCCTGCGGGGACCTGGTGGACGACAACTACCGGCAGGCGATCACCGCCGCCGGCACCGGCTCCGCGGCGGCGCTGGACGCCGAGCGTTACCTGGCCGCTCTCGAGCACTGACCTCCGCACGTCCCCCGGCGGGTCGGCGTGGCCCGCCCCGGCAAAGGAGCACGAAAACGTGGCAACCGCCAAGCCTGTCACCGACGACACCTTCGAGGCCGATGTCCTGCAGGCCGACCGCCCGGTCCTGGTCGACTTCTGGGCCGAGTGGTGCGCGCCCTGCCGTAAGGTCTCCCCGCTGCTGGAGGAGATCGCCAGCGAGATGGCGGGCAAGGTCGACATCGTCAAGGTCGACATCGACCATAACCCGCAGCTCGCCCGCGCCTACCGGATCATGTCGGTGCCCACACTGACGATCTTCAAGAACGGGGAGCCGGTCAAGTCGGTGGCCGGCGCCCGGCCCAAGGGCGACCTGGTCAAGCTGATCGAGTCGGCGCTCTGAGGGCGGCTGCGGCGACCCTCACGACTGCACCTCTGCCGGGAACGGGTGGTGCTCGCGCTCGGGTGGGAAGCAGTGTCGCCACTCGCCGCTGTCCATGACGTACTCGATGGTGTCTCCACATCCGGCGCAGGACGAGGTGTGGGCACACACCGCCAGCAGCCGTTCGACGACCTCCATGCGGGACGTCACGGTGACCGTGCGGCCGTCCCGATGGGCGATCCGCCAGCGACCGGCCTGCAGCTCCGCGGACGCCACCAGGGTGCGCCCGGCGCGGTCCGGGGTGGTGTGGACCTCCAGGCGGCTGGTTCCTGGATCGGTGGGGTGGGACACGGACATCCTCCCTGATTGTCGTCATACGTCTTACGTCATGCACCAATGAGTCTAGGGTCGCCGGCCGGCGTACGCCACCCCCGCCACCGGGCGGGGCCGGCCGCACGCCGCAGCGTCTAGGGTGTATGTCGTCCGACGTTCAACGAGAGGCTCCACCGGTGACGACGATCGGCACGCCACAACCGCAGTACGCGCAGATCGCCGAGCTTGTCCGGGCCCGCATCGCGGACGGGACCTACCCGCGAGGGGTGCCGCTGCCGAGTGAGGACCGGCTCGCCGAGGAGTTCGGGGTGTCCCGGGTCACGATCAACCGGGCGATCGGCCTGCTGCGCGCCAGCGGCGACGTGAAGGTGCGCCGCGGTGTCGGCACGGTGGTGCGCACCCTGCCGCGGATCACCCGCGACGTCACCACCAGGCACGCCACGGACAGCAGGCAGCCACCGCCACCCTCCCGCGCCGCCGACAGCGAGATCAGCGGCATGGGACTGCGCCCGCGCACCGACTACCGCGAGGTCGGTGAGACAACGCCGCCGCCGGTGGTGACCCGGATCCTCGGCATAACGGAGGCCGACCGGGTGCTGGTGCGCCGCCGCGTGCACTACGCCGACGAGGACCCCACCGAGATGGCCGACTCGTACTACCCGCTGCCCGTGGTCGAGCGCTGCCCGGACCTGCGGGACGTCGACGGCGGTTGCGGCGGCGCGTACGTACCACTGGCCGCGGCTGGGCTGACGCCGGTGCGGTTCACCGAGGATGTCGACGTGCGCGTGCCCACCGAGGAGGAGCAGCGCGTGCTCGACCTGGAACCCACCCAGGTGGTGTTCCACACCGTCCACGTCGCCTACACCTTCGACGGCGACCCGCTGGAGGTCTGCATGCACGTCATGCCCGGGCATCTGTGGACCCTGCGGTACGGCTGGGACGATCGGGCCGAGGAGGTGCCCGAACCCACGGGAGGGAGTCACCATGCGCACCATCCGGCACGGTGACACCGGCCCGGCGGTCGCGGAGATCCGCACGATCCTCACCAACCTGGGCATGCTCGCCACCGTCGCGGACGACCCTGGTGACGGGTTCGACGACGCCACCGTCGAGGCCGTACGGGCCTTCCAGCAGTCGCGCGGGCTGACCGCCCACGGCCGGGTGGACGAACAGACCTGGCGGGCGCTGGAGGCCGCGCGGTGGCACCTGGGGGCGCGCACGCTCTACCAGTCGGTCAACGATCCGCTGTTCGGCGAGGACGTACGGGCCCTGCAGGAGCGGCTGCTGGAGATGGGCTACGACCCGGGGCGGGCCGACGGCGTCTATGGTGGGCGCACCGCCCGCGCGGTGGCGCAGTTCCAGCGCGAGGTCGGCCTGGCCCCGGACGGGTCCTGCGGCCCGCAGACCGTCTACGCACTGCACCGGCTCGGCCGCAAGGTCACCGGCGGCCGGCCGTTGTGGCTGCGCGAGGCCGAGCGGCTGCGCCGGTCCGGACCGGCGCTGCTCGGCAAGCGGGTGGTGATCGACCCCGGCCACGGCGGCACCGACCCGGGTGTGATCGTGCCGGACGGCGCGCTGCGCTGGACCGAGGCCGATCTTGTCTGGGACCTGGCCTCGCGGCTGGAGGGCCGGCTGGCTGCCGCCGGGGTGCGGGTGCACCTGACCCGGGGGCCGCGACTGGCGACCCCGATGTCGGAGCGGGCGCGCGCCGAACTGGCCAACGAGCTGTCGGCGGACCTGTTGGTGTCGGTGCACATCGACGGGCACTCCGACCCGGAGGCGTGCGGCGTGGCGACCTACCACTACGGCAGCACCGACGGGGTGACCTCGACGGTCGGGGAGCGGCTGGCGGGGCTGGTCCAGCGCGAGATCGTGGCCCGCACCGCCATGCACAACTGCCGCACCCATGCCAAGAGCTGGGACCTGCTGCGGCTCACCCGCATGCCCGCCGTGCGGGTGGAGGTCGGCTACCTCACCTCGCCGTCCGACCGCGCCCGGCTGACCGATCCGCACTTCCGGGACCGGGTGGCGGACGCGACCCTGGCCGCTGTGCAGCGGATGTACTACCCGGTGGAGGCGGACGTGCCGACCGGCTCCATCGACGTCTCCGCCCTGCGGCTGGCCACCGCCCCTGCCCCGCCCCCTCGCGTTGATCATGGCATGGTTGCGCGTGTCGGCCGGCGTGTCCACCGCAAAAGTCCATGATCAACACGTCGTCGAGTGGTGTGGGTCAGGTGGCGGCCGGGCCGGTGGCCACCGGACGGCCCATCGACCCGAGCAGCGTCTCCAGCGCGTACTCGACCTCCGACTTCCACGACAGCGTGGTACGCAACTCCAACCGCAGCCGCGGGAAGCGCGGGTGGGGCCGTACCGTCTTGAACCCCACCGCGAGGAAGAAGTCGGCCGGCGCCACGCACCGGCCGAAGGTGACCCCGTCCGGGTCCGGCTCGCCGTACTTCGCGTCGCCGAACGCCTCGATCGCCCTGATGCCGCGCTTGGCCAGGTCCCGCGCCGCGGCCTGCACCAGCATCCGGCCCAGTCCGCCGCCGGCGTAGCCGGCGACCACGTTCGCGGTGGTCAACAGGGCCGCGTCAGCCGACGCCGGACCGGTCGGGAACACGCCGACGCGGGGCAGGAAACTCGGCGGCGCATACATCACATATCCGGCCGGTGCGGAGTCGACGTAGACCAGCTTGCCGCACGACCCCCACTCCAGCAGCGTCTCGGAGACCCAGGCCTCCTTCTCCAGCCCGGGGTCGCCGGCCGTGCACGCCTGCTCGGCCGCGACCGGGTCCAGTTCCCAGAACACGCAGGTCCGGCACGGGCGCGGCAGGTCCTCGAGCGTGTCCAGGGTCAGATTGACCAGGCGTCGCGACATGACCTACCCCCAACGGGCTGAGCGTACGTCGAAATCACCCGTACGCGGGAGGGGTCGGACAAAATCGGCTCCGCCACCGGAGGCTGCCGACCGGCGGTGGCGTAACGTGGGCACCTCCGGTGTACCCCTACCGAAGGAGAATCGATGTCCCCGTCGACCGAGCCCGCGTCGACCGATTCCGTCGCGTTCCGCACCGCGCTGGAGGTGGTCCGGTCGGTCGAGCCGCGGGTGGCCGACGCCATCGCCGCAGAACTGGCCGACCAGCGCGAGTCGCTCAAGCTGATCGCCAGCGAGAACTACGCCTCACCGGCGGTGCTGGCCGCCATGGGCAACTGGTTGAGCGACAAGTACGCCGAGGGGACCGTCGGGCGCCGCTTCTACGCCGGCTGCCGCAACGTCGACACCGTGGAGGCGCTCGCCGCCGAGCACGCCCGGGAACTGTTCGGCGCCCCGCACGCGTACGTGCAGCCCCACTCCGGCATCGACGCCAACCTGGTCGCCTACTGGGCGATCCTGGCCTCCCGCATCGAGGCGCCGGCGCTGCGACGCGCGGGCGCGCGGCACGTCAACGACCTGTCCGAGCAGGACTGGTCGGCGCTGCGCCGCGAGCTCGGCAACCAGCGCGCACTCGGCATGTCGCTGGACGCCGGCGGGCACCTGACCCACGGGTTCCGGCCCAACATCTCCGGCAAGATGTTCGAGCAACGCAGCTACGGCACCGACCCCGGCACCGGACTGGTCGACTATGACGCGCTGCGCCGCTCCGCGGCGGAGTTCCGTCCGCTGGTGATCGTCGCCGGCTACTCCGCCTACCCGCGGTTGATCAACTTTGCGACGATGCGCG
>SLSW01000233.1 GCA_007130245.1 Micromonosporaceae bacterium | reverse complement strand
GCGACGCGCCACCGCGACGCGCCACCGCGACGCGTCGCGGCTCCGCTCAGGTGGACGGGCCCGTACCCCGTAGCGGCCGGGGCGCCGTCAGTCGAGCTTGCGCTGGTAGGTGATCGAGGTCTCGTAGGGCCGGTAGCCGAGGCGGTCGTTGATGGCGACCATGTGGGCGTTGGCGTCGGCGTTGCCGGTATGCACGAGCCGGAGTTGCGGGAACTCGCGGCGCACCCGCCGGTGCACCTCGATCTTGACAATCGTGCCGAGCCGGTGGCCGCGGTGCTTCGGGTGGGCGACGGTGAGGTAGATGTCGCCGTGGTCGCCGGGTGGGCGTACGTCGATGCGGGTGAACGCGGCGACCTCGCCGGTCGGCCGGTGCACGGCGGCGGCCCCGACCAGATGGGTGCCCCGTTCGAGCGCGTTGCGTTCCTCGGCGTGCAGCCGCTGCGCGTCGACCTGAGTCTCCTCGAAGTCGACGTCGCCCATGGGTGCGTCGGTCACCACGCGGTTGACGAGGTAGGCGACGCCGCCGGCTGAGCGGTCCGGCGTGAGCCCGTTCCAGGTGACGATTTCGTAGTCGGCGGCGTGGGGCAGGCACTCGTCGAGCAGCTGCTGCTCGGCCGTCTCGTCGGTGGCCGCGAGGTCGGCGCGGCGTTGGGTGTTCGTCAGGGCCGCGCTGAACCCGTGGGCCTCGGCGAACCGGGCACCAGCCTCGCCGCGCGGCGGCCCGCCGGGCACCGGCCCGGTGACCCGGCTGATCAACGTCGTGCGTTGCTGCGAACCGGCGTGATTGACCATCTTCTCGAACAGCGCGCTGCCGACGCCGCGCCGGCGGCGCCGCGGGTCGACCCGCACGATCACCTGCGCGAGATGCCGGTTGTCGAGTGTAGGCATCGCCAGCAGGGCATACCCCGCGAGCTCGTCGTCGACCCACGCGGAGGTCAGCGCGACTGTCACGTCCGGATGCTCCTGGCGCAACATGGTCACCAGCGGGTCGCGCAGCGGTGGTGGATCGTCCGGCGCGTCAGCGGCGTGCACCGCCTGCTCCAGCGCGAACAGCGCGTGGACCTGTGTCTGATCGTGGACATCCAACGGCGTGATCTGCATGTGACCAAGGTCGCAGCACCGTGCAACTCGCGCGCATCGGCCAGCTGAACGGCGGCGCCGCCGGGCTCAATCGAGCCGACGCTGGTAGTTCGTGCCGGTCTGGTAGGCGGCGTACCCGAGCTTCTCGTTGATCGCCACCATGTGGTCGTTGGCATCGGCGTTGCTGGTGGACACATAGCGCAGCTGTGGGAACAGCCGCCGCACCTGCCGGTGCGCCTCGATCTTGACGAGCGTGCCGAGGCGGTGACCCCGGTGAACCGGATGCGCGATGGTGGTCCGGATCCGGCCGTGATCACCCGACGGGCGTACGCCGATGCTGGTGACCGCGGCGACCTCGCCGGTGGGCCGGTGCACGGCCGCGGCCCCGACCAGCTGGCTGCCCGCGTCCAGCCACTGCCGCTCCTCGGCGTGCAGCCGCCGGGCGTCCAACGTCGCCTGTTCGATGTCCATCCCGCCGCGGGGCGCGTCTGTGTTCGTCCGGTTGGTGACAGTCGCCACGCCGGCCGCCAGCGGGTCGGGAGTCGTCCCGTCCCAGGTCACGGTGTCGTATTCGGTGGCGTGTGGCAGGCACTGCTCGAGCAGCGCCTGTTCCGCTGCGGCGTCGACCCCGGTCAGGTCCACGCGACGCGACACCATGGACAGAACCGCAGTGAACCCGGCCGCCTCCAGGAACCTGGCCCCAGCGCCGTCACGCGGTGGCCCTCCGGGCACCGGACCGAGGGCCTGGGCGAACAGTGTCCTGCGTTCCGCGTCGCGGGCGTGCCGGGTCAGCTGTGCCAGCAGTGCCCGCCCTGCGCCCCGGCGGCGGTGCTGCGGACGGACCCAGATCTTGACGTCGGCGAGGTGGGTGTTGTCGATGGTCGGCATCACGACCATGCCGGCGCCGACCATCTCGTTGTCCGCGTACACCGCTTCGAACGCGGTCCGCACCTCCGCGCTCTCCTGCCGGCCGAGGGCCAGGAACTCGTCGCGCAGCGGCGGTGGTTCGTCCGGGGTGTCAGCAACGTGGGCAGCATGGTAAACGGCGAAGAAGTCCTCTGCCTGCTTGTCGTCGTGCATGTCGACGGTTGTGGGTTCCATGGTCTCCTCCGGGGTGTCGGGCGATGTGCCGCGGGAATGAACCGATCCGCGGTCGTGGCGGGCCGGGTGAGCCGACTGGCGTCAGCTGAGCCGACGCTGGTAGGCGGTGGCGGTTTCGTAGGGGACGTAGCCGAGGCGGTCATTGATCGCGACCATGTGGGCGTTGGCATCAGCGTTCCCGGTGTTCACATACCGCAGCTGCGGGAACTCGCGGCGTACCCGCCGGTGTACCTCGATCTTGACCAGGGTGCCGAGGCGGTGCCCCCGGTGCTTTGGATGGGCGATGGTGAGCCAGATGCCGCCGTGGTCACCCGGTGGGCGTACATCGATGCGGGTCACCGCGGCCACCTCGCCGGTGGGCCGGTGTACGGCGGCGGCCCCGACCAGATGGGTGCCGCGTGCCAACGCGTTGTGGTCCTCGGCGTGCAACCGCTCCGTGTCCAGGGTTGTCTCCTGGATATCGATTTCGCCAATGGGCGCGTCGACGACGAGACGGTTCACCAGCGACGCCACCCCGTCGGCCAGCCGGTCCGGGGTGATCCCGTGCCAGGTGACGATGTCGTAGTCGGCGGCGTGGAACAGGCACTCGTCGAGCAGTCGCTGCTCGGCAGCTACGTCAGTCGCCTGCAGGTCGGCGCGGCGCTGCGTGTTCGGCAACGCAGGGGTGAGCCCGTGCGCCTCGGCGAACCGGGCACCGGCCTCGCCGCGCGGCGGCCCGCCCGGCACCGGACCGGTGACACCGCCGATCAGGACACTGCGCTGCTCTGCACCGGCACGCTCGATCATGGCTTCCAGCAGCGCGCTGCCCACGCCGCGCCGGCGGTGCCGCGGGTCGACGCGCACCTCCACCTGGGCGAGGTGGCGGTTGTCGATGGTCGGCAGTGCAATCAGCGCATACCCGACCAGCCGGCCGTCGAGCTGTGCGGACATCAGCGCCAGGCGTACCTCCGGATCGTCCTGCCGCAGCCTGGTGATCAACAGGTCGTACAGAGGTGGGGGATTGTCCGGCCGGTCGGCGGCGTGGGTCGCCTGCTCCACGGCGAACACCTCGTCAGCCTGTGCCGGGTCGTGGATGTCCAGCGGGGCGATGCGCATGTGACCATGGTCGCAGCACTGTGCCACCGCACCTGGCGTCGCCGACGTGGTACGAATCGGTCTGATGTTCTTCGAGCACACCATGCGTCCGCTGCTGTTCCGCCTCGGGGGCGGCGACCCGGAGGCGGCGCACCACTGGACGCTGCGCCGGCTGGCTACGCTGGCGCGCCGCCCGGCCGCGCTGGCGCTGCTGCGGCGCCGCTACGCCGTGGCAGCCTCGCGCACGGTGTTCGGGGTGCGGTTTCCCAATCCGGTCGGGCTCGCCGCCGGCCTGGACAAGGACGGTGTGGCCCTGCCGGCCTGGCCGGCACTGGGGTTCGGGTTCGTCGAGGTCGGCACCGTGACCTGGCACCCGCAGCCCGGCAACGAGCGCCCGCGGCTGTTCCGGCTGCCCGCCAGCGGGGCGCTGATCAACCGGATGGGGTTCAACAACGCCGGTGCCCGGGAGCTCGCCGCCCGGCTCGCCGCGGTCGGGCCGTTGCCGGTGCCGGTGGGTGTGTCGCTGGGCAAGTCGAAGGTGACGCCGCTGGCCGACGCGGTCGAGGACTATGCGTCCTCGTACCGGTTGCTGCGCGAGCACGGTGACTACTTCGCGGTCAACGTCTCCTCTCCCAACACGCCGGGGCTGCGCAAGCTGCAGGACCGCGGGCTGCTGGACGCGCTGCTGGAGGCGCTGGTGGGGGACAAGCCGGTGCTGGTGAAGATCGCCCCGGACCTGACCGACGAGGCGGTCGCGGACGTGCTGCAGGTGTGCACCGACCGCGGCGCCGCCGGGGTGATCGCCACCAACACCACGCTGTCGCGCGACGGGCTGGCGCCGGCCGACGCGCCGCGTGCCGCCGAGGCCGGCGGCCTGTCCGGTCGGCCCCTGGCCGCGCGGGCCCGGGAGGTGGTCGCGTTCATCCACCGTCACGCCGGCGACGCGCTGCCGGTCATCGGCGTCGGCGGCATCACGCACCCCGACGACGCGGCCCGCCTGCGCGACGCCGGGGCGCCGCTGGTGCAGCTCTACACCGGGTTCATCTACCACGGCCCGGCGCTGGTGCGGGCCGCCGCCCGCCGGCTGGCCGCCTGACCAGCGCACAGCCACTCCCGGCTGCGCGATCGACCCCCGCCCGCGGCAGTGGGGCGGCAAAAGGGGGTGGAGGGTCGGTTTCGTGGCGACGACGCGGGGCCGTGAGGATCGGGACATGACCCCGGAGGAGATCCTCGCGCTCGACCGCGCGCACGTCTGGCACCCGTACGCGCCCATGCCCGGCACCACCGAGCCGTACCTGGTGACCGGGGCCGAGGGCGTACGGCTGCAGCTGGCCGACGGTCGGCAGCTGGTTGACGGGATGTCGAGCTGGTGGTCGGCGATCCACGGCTACCGGCACCCGGTGCTGGACGCGGCCGCCCGCGACCAGCTGGACCGGATGAGCCACGTCATGTTCGGCGGCCTGACCCACGAGCCGGCGGTGCGGCTGGTGTGCCGGCTGGTCGACATCTCACCCGACGGACTGGAGCACGTGTTCCTGGCCGACTCCGGGTCGGTCAGCGTCGAGGTGGCCATCAAGATGTGCCTGCAGTACCAGCGTTCGCGCGGGCGGCCCGGCAAGCGGCGGCTGTTGACCTGGCGCGGCGGCTACCACGGTGACACGTTCCACCCGATGAGCGTGTGCGACCCGGACGGCGGGATGCACGCGCTGTGGCGCGGCGTGCTGCCCGCGCAGGTGTTCGTGGACGCGCCGCCGGCCGGCTTCGAGACCCCGCCGGAGCCGGCGTATCTGGAGCACCTGGCGACCGCGGTCGAACGTCACGCCGACGAGCTGGCCGCGGTGGTGGTGGAGCCGGTGGTGCAGGGCGCCGGCGGGATGCGGTTCCACCACCCGGACCACCTGCGCGCGCTGCGCAAGCTCACCCGCGCCCACGACGTCCTGCTGGTCTTCGATGAGATCGCCACCGGGTTCGGCCGCACCGGGACGATGTTCGCCGCCGACCACGCTGGCGTCACCCCGGACGTGATGTGCGTGGGAAAGGCGCTCACCGGCGGCTACCTGACGCTGGCGGCGGCGCTGTGTACGCCGGAGGTGGCGCGCGGGATCAGCGCCGGTGAGGTGCCGGTGCTGGCGCACGGGCCCACGTTCATGGGAAACCCGCTGGCGTGCGCGGTGGCCGACGCGTCGATCGAGCTGCTGACGCAGCGGGACTGGCGGGCGGATGTCGCCCGGATCGAGGCGGGCCTGCGTGCGGGGCTGGCCCCGCTGCGGGGTCGGGCCGGGGTGCGCGACGTACGGGTGCTCGGGGCGATCGGGGTGGTGCAGCTGGAGCGCGCCGTGGACGTGCCGGCGGCGACCGCGGCCGCGGTCGCGTGCGGGGTGTGGCTGCGACCGTTCCGCGACCTCATCTACACCATGCCGCCGTACATGGTGACCGACGCGGACGTGGCAATGATCACTTCGGCGGTGGCGGCGGCCGTCGACCGGGTCGCGGGTGACGGCGGGTGACACCCCGGGGTAAGGCTCGTGATGTTCCTGCCGGGCGGGGCGGATATATGCTCGTGCCGCTTGCCAGGGTGGTTCGGTCGCCGGGGCGGACGGGGTTGAGATGGACGACGGCAACAGCTTCGGGGCGCGGTTGCGCGCGGCGATGCACACGCGGGGGCCGCTGTGCGTGGGGATTGACCCGCACGCGGAGCTGCTGCGCGAGTGGGGTGTCGGTGATGACCCGGCAGGCCTGGAGCGGTTCGTACGAACGGTCATAGATGCCCTGGCCGATCGGGTAGCCGTGGTCAAACCTCAGGTCGCTTTCTTCGAACGGTTCGGCTCGCGTGGGATCGCGG
>SLSW01000123.1 GCA_007130245.1 Micromonosporaceae bacterium | reverse complement strand
GGCCTCGAACCGCCACGAGCCGGCCTCGCTGATCAGGTCGACCAGGCTCTCGCCCACCACCAGGAACATGCCGGCACGGTATCCGATCGCGCGCCACGACCGGTCCGGTCCCACGGTGATCAGCGGGTGGGGGGAAGATGGGACGGGCGAAGTCGGGAGGTGAGCGTGGCCGGGCGGATCCGGGACGAGGACGTCGCGTCGGTGCGGGAGCGGACCTCGATCGCCGAGGTGGTCGGCGAGCAGGTGACCCTCCGGCCGGGCGGGTCGCAGACGCTGAAGGGCCTGTGCCCGTTCCACGACGAGAAGACGCCGTCGTTCACCGTCCGCACCGACAAGGGGGTCTTCTACTGCTTCGGCTGCGGCAAGGGCGGCGACGCGATCACCTTCGTCATGGAGCTGGACAAGCTCAGCTTCGTCGAGGCGGTCGAGCACCTGGCCGGTCGGGCCGCGATCCAGTTGCGCTACGTCGAGGCGGGGCCGGCGCCGACCCGCGCCGGGCAGGGGCAGCGGCAGCGGCTGGTGGCCGCGCACGTGGCGGCGGTGGAGTTCTACGCCGAGCAGTTGCTGACCCCGGCAGCGCGCGGAGCGCGCGAGTTCCTGGCCCAGCGCGGCTTCGACCGGGTAGCCGCCGAGCGGTACGGGTGCGGGTTCGCTCCGGATTCCTGGGAGGCACTGACCCGGCACCTGCGCCAGCGCGGCTTCACCGACCACGAGCTGGTCGAGGCGGGACTGTCGCGACCGGCGCGTTCCGGGTCGCTGATCGACCGGTTCCGCGGACGGCTGCTGTGGCCGATCCGCGACATCCCCGGTGACCCGATCGGTTTCGGGGCCCGCAAGCTGCGCGAGGACGAGGACGGGCCGAAGTATCTGAACACCCCGGAGACGCCGATCTACAAGAAGTCGCACGTGCTGTACGGAATCGACGTGGCCAAACGCGAGATCGCCAAGCAACACCGGGCGGTGATCGTCGAGGGCTACACCGATGTGATGGCCTGCCACCTGGCCGGGGTGTCGACCGCGGTGGCCACCTGCGGCACGGCATTCGGCAGCGACCACGTCGGGGTGCTGCGGCGGTTGCTGATGGACACCGACGCGTTCAATGGGGAGATCATCTTCACGTTCGACGGGGACGAGGCGGGGCGGCAGGCGGCGCTGCGTGCCTTCGAGTCCGACCAGCGCTTCCTCGGTCGTACCTTCATCGCCATCAGCCCGGACAACCTGGACCCGTGCGACCTGCGGCTGCAGAAGGGGGACGCGGCGGTGCGGGACCTGGTGGCGCGGCGGGAGCCGCTGGTCGACTTTGCGCTGCGGCAGGTGCTGTCGCGCTACGACCTGGACACCGTGGATGGTCAGGTGGAGGCGATGCGCCGGGCGGCACCGCTGGTGGCCCGCCTGAAGGACCGTGAGAAGCGCCCCGGATATGCGCGCAAGCTCGCCGGCGACCTGGGGATGCCGGTCGAGCAGGTCACCAGCGCGGTGGCCGCCGCCGCCAAGGGACGCGATCCGGGCGCGGAGGTGCCGCGGCCGCGCGGTAAGGGTCGGGCGGTCAACCCGGCCACGGTGGTGGAGCGGGAGGCGCTCAAGCTCGCCATCCAGGAGCCGGTGCTGGCCGGGCCGCTGTTCGACGCGCTCGGGGTGGAGGCGTACCACCACCCGGTGCACGTGTCGGTGCGTACCGCCATCGCCGAGGCCGGCGGCGCCGCTTCCGCGGCCTCCGGGCCGGGCTGGGTGCAGCGGGTGCGCGAGGCCTGCGCTGACCTGGCCGCCAGCGCTATGGTCAGTGAGCTGGCGGTGGAGCCGATGCGAATCGACGGCGAGCCGGACCCGAACTACGTGCGGGTGACGCTGGCTAAGCTGGAACTGGTGACCGTCGACGCCCGGGTGACGGAGTTGAAGTCGCGGGTGCAGCGGTTGAATCCGGTGACCGACAAGGACGTCTATCTGGCCCGCGCCGCGGAGCTGTTCTCGCTGGAGCAGCATGCGCGGGCGTTACGGGAGCGGGCCACGGGAGGGCTCTGAGCAGTGATCTTCAAGCGCCGGCGCCTGCCTGCGGAGCTGCAGCCGCTGCTGGTCGAGGACGAGCGGGTGGTGGCGTGGGCGCGGATGACCGAGCACGCCGCGGTGGTGGCCACCAACCTCGGGCTTTTCCTGCCCGGCCGGCGCTCCCGGCTGGGCTGGCACGAGATCCACAAGGCGGTATGGACCGGGCGGGAGCTGGTGGTCACCCCGGCCACGCTGGTGGAGCAGCGGCAGGAGTACGTGGTAGTGGCTGATGGGGCGCCGCTGACGGTGACCCTGCCGGAGCCGGGTGAGCTGCCGCATGTGGTGCGCACCCGGGTGACCGGGTCGGTGTCGTTCTCGTCACACCAGCCGGTGCCCGGCGGCGGGGTCCGAGTGGTGGCGCGGAAGGTGCCGTCGATGGACGGGTTGCGGTGGGCGGCGCGGTACGACGAGGGGACCGACCCGTTCGCGCCGGAGGTGCGGGAGGCGACGGCCCAGCCCGTGGCCTCTTTCGCCGCGACGATCCACGACCCCTCGCTGTGACCCCCGTCGCCCCCGGACCCCACCCCCTCTCCTGTTGATCTAGGGGTTTCTCACATGAGTTGATCTCCAATCACGTGAAGAATCCCTAGATCAATGGGTGGTGTCGGGGAAACCGGTGGCGGGGATGTCGCAGTCGCGGGTTACGGTCACCGCATGACCTGCCACGTACCGGGTTCCACCCTGACCACGGGTCCGACCTGCGACCCGTCCCCGGACCTGTCCTCGGATTTGACCTCAAGCCCGCTTCAGCTCGCAGGATGGCCGACGTGACCGATGGTGCCCCACTGATCAGCGCGCGGGGGCTGATCAAGCGGTTCGGCGACTTCACCGCGGTCGACGGCATCGACGTGGATGTCCACGCTGGCGAGGCGTTCGGGTTCCTGGGGCCCAACGGCGCCGGCAAGAGCTCCACCATGCGCATGATCGGCTGCGTGTCCCCGCCCAGCGGCGGCGAGCTGCGGGTTCTCGGCATGGACCCGCAGCGCCAGGGCCCGGACATCCGGGCCCGGCTCGGCGTGTGCCCGCAGGAGGACAACCTGGACCAGGAGCTCACCGCCCGGGAGAACCTGGTCACCTACGCGCGCTACTTCGGCATCGGCCGGAAGGTGGCCCGCCAGCGCGCCGACGAGCTGCTGGAGTTCGTGCAGCTGTCCGAGCGCGCGGGCAGCAAGGTGGAGCCGCTGTCGGGCGGCATGAAGCGGCGGCTGACCATCGCCCGGGCGCTGGTCAACGAGCCGGACATCGTCATGCTCGACGAGCCCACCACCGGCCTGGACCCGCAGGCGCGGCACCTGGTGTGGGAGCGGTTGTTCCGGCTCAAGCAGCGGGGCACCACCCTGGTGCTGACCACCCACTACATGGACGAGGCGGAGCAGTTGTGCGACCGCCTGGTGATCATGGACGGGGGAGCGGTCGCGGCCGAGGGCTCGCCGCGGGAGCTGATCGAGCGCTACTCCACCCGCGAGGTGGTGGAGCTGCGCTTCGGCACCGATGCCCTGGAGCCGTACGCGAGCAAGCTGGACGGCATCGGCGCGCGCGTCGAGGTGCTGCCGGACCGGATCCTGCTCTACGCCGACGACGGTGACACCGCCGTGCCGGCGGTCTACGAGCGCAACCTCACCCCGTCCGGGGTGCTGGTGCGCCGGGCCAGCCTGGAGGACGTGTTCCTGCACCTGACCGGCCGCACCCTGGTGGAGGCCTGATGGCCGGCGGAGGCACTCCGGCGGACCTGGACGCGGCCGTCACCGCTGCGGCACCGCAGGGCGTCCGTGCGGTGCACCCGGCAATGGCGGTGCTGGAATACTTTCTCGTCGGCTACAAGCGGGTCTGGCGGGGCACCGTGTTCAGCTCGTTCGCGTTGCCGGTGCTGTTCTTCCTCGGCATGGGCGTGGCGGTGGGCGCCTACGTCGACCGCGGCGGCAACCTCGACATGCCGTACCTGCAGTTCATCGCGCCGGGTCTGCTGGCCTTCACCGGGTTGCAGATAGCCATGATGGAGTCCGGCTTTCCGGTGCTGGGTAACTTCAAGTGGCACAAGATCTACTTCGGGATGGCCTCGGCGCCGCTGCGCGTCGGCGACATGCTGCTCGGCCAGCTCGGCTACATCTCGCTACGGGTGCTGGTGGCCGCCACCGGGTTCCTGCTGGTCATGGTGCCGTTCGGGGCGATCGGTTCGGCGTGGGCCGTGCTGACGCCGCTGGTGGCGGTGCTGGTCGGGCTGGCGGTGGCCACCCCGATGTTCGCCTACTCGGCCACTGTGCAGAGCCCCAACCTGATGGCGATCATGTTCCGGTTCGGCATGCTGCCGATGATGCTGTTCTCCGGGGTGTTCTTTCCGGTGGAACAGCTGCCCGGGGCGCTGCAGCCGGTGGCTCACGCGCTGCCGCTGTGGCACGGCGTGGAGCTGTCGCGGGCCGCGGCGCTGGACGTCAACGCCGCGTGGCCGGTGGCGGTGCATGCCGGATACCTGGCGTTGTGGTGCGTGGTCGGCTTCGCGCTGGCCCGAATCCGGTTCATCAAGCGGCTCGCGGTGTAGGGGGACGGGGCGATGGTGACAACCCTGGTGACCCGGGCGGTGGCCGGCGACGAACTTCGGGCGCGCCGCGCGGGAGCGGTGACCGGTCGTAACGTGACCGCCTTCCGCGCCGGCGGGGCGTACTGGTGGCTGGTGATCTCCGGGATGGCCGAGCCGCTGCTGTACCTGTTCGCGATCGGCTGGGGCGTGGGCGCGCTGGTGGGCGACATGCCGCTGCCCGACGGGCGCACCGTGTCGTACCTGACTTTCCTGGCGCCGGCGCTGCTGGCGGCCGCGGCGATGAACGGCGCCGTCGCCGAGTCGACCATGAACTTTTTCGCCAAGATGAAGTTCGCCAAGCTGTACGACTCGGTCCTGAACACTCCGGTGACCCCGGTGGAGATCGCCTTCGGCGAGCTGGGCTGGGCGATGATGCGCGGGTCGATGTACAGCGGGGCGTTCCTGGTGCTGATGGCCGTCATGGGGGTGACCACGCCGGCGCTGGCGCTGGTCGCGTTCCCGGCGGCGCTACTGGTCGGGTTCGCGTTCGGCGCCATCGGCCTGGCGCTGGCGACGGTCATGCGCACCTGGCAGGACTTCGACTACATGGGCGTGGTGCAGTTTGCCCTGTTCCTGTTCTCGGGCACGTTCGTGCCGGTGTCGTCCTACCCGGTGGCGATGCAGGTGATCGTCCAGCTCACTCCGCTCTACCACGGGGTGGAGCTGGTGCGAGGGATCACGCTGGACATGCTCAGCTGGTCGCTGGCCTGGAACGTGCTCTACCTGGTGGTGGTGACCCTGGCCGGCCTGGCGTTCGCCGCCCGGCGGATGCGCAAACTCCTGCGCAAGTGATCGTCGCGGCGGCGCCGGCCCGAGGGTGCGGGCCGGCGCCGCCGGTGGATCAACCGGGTCAGAAGGTGTTGCTCTGGGGTCCCCGCTCGGCTCGGGGGAAGTCCTCAGGTTGGGGGATGTCCGCCTCATGGTGGCCGATCATCTCGCCGAACCTTGTGTGGCTCAGCCGGTCGCCCATCGTGTCCTTGCCCTTGGTGTAGAGCCGCTGCGCATGCTCCTGCATCACGCCGGCGGCCTCCTGGGTCGTCGGGTGGTCCCAGAGGCTGCGGGTGGCGCGTACCAGTTGGTCGTAGCGTTCCCGTCCCGCCCGGGAACCGATCACAAAACCCACGGCGACCCCGCCGAGGAACCACAGCCTGCCACGCATGACGGCTCCTTCCGAGTTGCTGCCATCGTCGTGTCGGACCCGATGTTCGCGTCGGTGGGTCGCGACACCGTGCAAGAGTATCCCGCTCGCTGAGCCGTCTGGTGTATTTCGTCCGTCCTGAGGGATATGAAGGGTCCAATGACCGGGCCGATCGACCCGGTCGGTGTGAGGGGAAACCCTGTGGCGACGTTGGCCCCAAGGTCCGGTACGCTAGTCGGGGCCGCCGGGTAGGCGCCCGGCACGGCGTACGATCCCCCGTAGCTCAATCGGCAGAGCGTCCGGCTGTTAACCGGCAGGTTGGTGGTTCGAGTCCACTCGGGGGAGCCAGGGAGTTTTCCCAGCTCAGCGGCATGATCGCCGTTTCTCGTGTTCCGCGTTTGTCATC
>SLSW01000310.1 GCA_007130245.1 Micromonosporaceae bacterium | reverse complement strand
GGGTGACTCTGGCCCGGCGGCGTCGCGGCGGGGCGCCCACCGGGCGGGGGCGGCGAGGCCGGAGCGCCAGGTGGCGGAGCACCGGGTGGCGGAGCACCGGGCGACTGCGGCGACGCGCCACCGGTGCGGTAGACACCGCTGCTACCCGGTTGCGTGAGCCGGACCCGTCCGGAGGGTTTCGCGGGTGTGGCGGCTCCCTCGCCGGTGGGCGTCTCGGCGGGTGGGGAGGCGTCGTCCTTGCGCCGCCGCCGGCGTTTGTTGGGCTCCTTGCTCATGCGGCGGTCACCTCCCCTGCAATTCGCTGTCCCGCGGTCGCACCAGCCGGATAAAGTCGCCCGGCTGCGTGAACCACCAGTTGCGCAAGGAGGGTATCGGCGTGGGCGTCGACACCGCTACCGCGGTCCGCCACACGACCCGTACCCTCCCTGAGCAGATCCGTATATATACCACTTTGGTGAGATCCGGCTTCCGTCGCTGGTCCACCTACCGTCAGGCTACCGTTGCGGGCGCCACCACCAACACCGTCTTCGGGTTCGTCCGGTGCTACGTGATGCTCGCCGTCGCGGCTGGTGCCGGGGGAGTGGCTGCGGGTTACGACGCTGCACAACTTGCCACCTATGTCTGGTTCGGGCAGGGTCTGCTCGCCGTCGTGATGTTGTGGGGCTGGAGCGATCTGGCCGATCGGATCCGGACCGGTGAGGTCGCCGTCGACCTGCTACGCCCGGTCAGCCCGGTGGCGCTCTACCTCGCCACCGACCTGGGTCGGGCCGGGCACGCGGTACTGTTCCGGCTGCTGCCGCCGGTGCTGGTCGGCGCCCTGGTCTTCGACCTCTACCTGCCGACCCGACCCGGGACGTGGCCGCTGTTCGCGCTGTCCACGCTGCTGGCGGTGATCATCTGCTTCGGTTGCCGGTACCTGGTCAACTCCGCCGCATACTGGCTGCTCGACATGCGCGGCGTGAACACCGCATGGGTGGTGGGCGCAGCCGTGCTCGGTGGCCTGTACTTCCCGCTGCGGTTCCTGCCCGACTGGCTGGCCGCCGCGTTGTACCTGGGCACCCCGCTGCCGGGCACGATGCAGATCCCGCTGGACGTGCTGGTCGAGCGGGACCCGGCACCGGTGCAGGCCGGGCTGGTGGCGGTGCAGGCGGTGTGGGCGGTGGTCGTGCTGGCGGCCTGCCGTGCGGTGCAACGACGCGCCGAGCGGCGGCTGGTGATCCAGGGTGGCTAACCCGTACCTGGCGCTACTGCGCGCCCAGACCCGCGCGCAGGCGTCCTACCGCACCTCCTTCGCCGTCGACGTGGTCAGCAGCACCGCCGCCACCGTCTTCGACGTGGTCACGGTGCTGGTGCTGTTCCGGGTCACCACCAGTCTGGGCGGGTTCAGCGTGCGGGAGGCGCTGGTGGTGGTCGGGTTGTCCGCGTGCGCATTTCATGCCGCCGATCTGGCGGTCGGCGAGATCGAGAAGCTGCGCCACTATGTGCGCACTGGCCTGTTCGACACGGTGCTGGTGCGCCCGTTGCGGGCACTGCCGCAGCTGCTGCTGTCGAACGTGCCACTGCGGGTGCTGGGCCGGGTGGCGCTGGGTGTGGTCGTGCTCGTGGTGGCGCTGGTGCTCGCGCCGATCGAATGGACCCCCGCGAAGGTGGTGCTGACGGTGGTGGCCCCACTGGCCGGGGCGGTGTTCTTCGGGGCGATGTTCGTGGCCACCTCGACGGTGACGTTCTGGTGGATCGAGTCGGGGGAGATCGCCAGGTCGCTGACGTATGCCGGGCGGGACCTGACCACCTACCCGATCACGGTCTACGAAGGCCTGTTCCGGCGCGTGTTCGCGTTCGGGCTGGGGTTCGGCTTCGTGGCGTACTATCCGGCGCTGGCACTGCTGGACCGGGACGACCCGCTGGGTCTGCCTGGCTGGCTCGCCTGGATGTCGCCGGCGGTCGCCGTGCCGGCGGTAGCGGTGGCGGCGTTGTGCTGGCGGACCGGGATCAGGCACTACCGGAGCACGGGATCATGAGTACGGTCATCGAGGCGTACGGCTTGCGCAAGGACTTCACTGTCCGGGTGCGCCACGGCAGGTTGCGGCGTACGAAGCGGACCGTGGCCGCGGTCGACGGCGTGGACCTCACCGTCGAGCGGGGTGAGCTGCTCGGCTACATCGGACCCAACGGGGCCGGCAAGTCCACCACCCTGAAGATGATGACCGGCATCCTCACCCCGTCCGGCGGATCGGTGCGCGTATGCGCGATGGCGCCGGTGCCACAGCGACGGCGGCTGGCCCGCCACATCGGGGTGGTGTTCGGGCAGCGTTCGCTGCTGTGGTGGGACCTGCCGCTACGGGAGTCGTTCGACCTGTTGCGCCACATTTATCGGGTGCCGGCCGACGAGCACGCCGCCCGGCTGCGCCGCTGCCGCGGGCTGCTGGACCTGGACGAGTTCCTCGACACCCCGGTACGGCAGCTGTCGCTGGGCCAGCGGATGCGCGGCGAGATCACCGCGGCGCTGCTGCACGGCCCCGAGGTGCTCTTTCTGGATGAGCCCACGATCGGCCTGGACCTGTTGAGCAAGCAGGCGGTGCGCGGTTTCGTGGCCGAACTCGGCGCCGGCGGGGACACCACGGTGGTGCTGACCACCCACGACCTCAACGACATCGAACGCCTGACCCGGCGGCTGGTGGTCATCGACCACGGCCGGGTGGTGCACGACGGCACGCTGGAGTCGCTGCACCAGCGGTACGGCTCGACCCGGCAGGTGGTGGTCGACCTCGCCGAGCCGCTGGCCGGGCCGGTGGACATGCCCGGCGCGACCCTGGCCGCCAGCGAAGCCGACGGGCACCGCCTGACCTTCGCACTCGACGGCGTCGGTGCCGGTGAACTCGTGGCCAGGCTGGCCGCGGTGGCCTCGCTGCGCGACCTGTCGATCGTCGAGCCGGACATCGAGGACGTCATCGCCCGCCTCTACCGCTCGCCGCAGCGGGCGCCGGACTCGCCACCGGTGACCGGCGAGATCGTGGTCGCTGATGGCCCCGATGGGGGCCCCACGCGACCATGATCGGCCGGAAACGTGGAAGGGTAGGTGCATGGACGGTCCATCCGGTGTGGTGTTCCCGCGCGGCGGCGACGGCGGGGCGCGCAGCACCTCGGCGCTGGGCCGGTCGGTGGTCGCCGACGCGCTGCGCGGCACCGACCCGGTCGGCGCCCGCGCCGCTGAACACGAGACCAACTGGCGCTCGGGTTACCTGCTGCACTTCCGCCGCCTGCTGGAAGCCGGCCTGACCTCCGCCGAGGCGGCACAGCGCATCGCGGCCAACGGGCTGGCCAGCCTGCACGAGCGGATGCGGGTGGTGCCGCCCGAGGGCGGTGAGACCGGGCTGCCGGAGTGGTTGGACGCGCAGGTGACCGACCCGCTGTCGACAGAGGTCGTCACCGGACGCGGTCAGCCCGACCGGGAGTTCTCGCTGCCGTACCGCGGTCAGCGTCTGCGCGGTGACGACCTGCAACGCCAGCTCGACACCTGGGTGGACGGCGGGATCGTCGAGCCGAGCTGCGCCGAGGCGGTGCGACAGGTGGCCGACAATCCGGACTGGCTGGACACCTCCGATCTGCGGGTGGTGGTGCTGGGCGCCGGCGCCGAAATGGGGCCGGTGCACTCGCTGCTTCGGTGGGGCGGCGACGTGGCGGCGGTCGACCTGCCGCACAAGCCGATCTGGGAGCAGCTGCTGGCCACGGCGCGGCGCTACGCCGGCCGGCTGCACGTGCCGGTGCGCGGCGACGGCGAACTCGCCGGGCGCGCCGGTGCCGACCTGTTGCACGACCTGCCGGCGGTGGCTCACTGGCTGCGGCAGTTCGGCCAGCGGCTGGTGATCGGTAACTACGCTTATGCCGACGGCGGCACCCACGTGCGGGTGGCCACGGCCGCCGACGCGCTCACTGCCCATCTGCTGGCGCACCGGCCGGACAGCGCGCTGTCGTTCCTGGCCACGCCGACCGACGTGTACGCCGTACCCGCTGAGGCGGTCGCGCACTCGCGGCAGGTCTACCAGCGTCGCCGCACCCTGGCCCGGCCGGTGCGGTGGCTGACCGCCGGCCGGGTCCTGCACCGCAACTACCCGCCGGGAGCCGACCCGGGGATCATCGACTGCCTGGTCCCGCAGCAGGGGCCGAACTATGCACTGGCCAAGCGGGTGCAGCGGTGGCGCGCCACGACCGAGCGCGCGGCCGGGCGTACGGTCAGCTTCACGGTGGCGCCGATGACCCGGACCCGGTCGGTGCTGAAGAACCGGGTGCTGGCGGCGGCGTACGCCGGTGCGCACGTGTTCGGGGTGGAGGTGTTCGAACCGGCGACCAGCAACACGCTGATGGCGGCGCTGCTGGTGCACGAGCTGCGCAACCCGGCACCGCCGCGGGAGCATCCGTGGCGCGACGAGGCGGCCGGCGCCGCCCACGGCGGGGTGTGGCGGGTGGCGTACGCCCCGCGCAGCGCGCTCGGTCTGGCGGCCCTGATCGGTGTCGGCGGCACCCGTCACTGACTGCGCGGCTCACCGGAACCGGCGAGCGCTGCGCGTAGGCGGGTGATGTCGGCGGCGTCCTTGGGCCGGCGTTGCAGTCTGGGGTTCCACTGCGGCATCATCCGCTTGATCTCGATCTGGCCGTGCGGGTTGACGATCGCGCACGCCAGGGCGCCGATGCGGCCGGGCTCGTGGTGCTGCGCGGCCTCCGGGAAGGGTTCACCCGCCCACGGGCCTCCGGCGTCCGCCGGCTGGCCGGTCGTATCGACGGCGAGCAACCCGAACTGCAGGTCCTCACCGCGCTTGATGAAGTCAAGCTGTTTGTCCGGGGGTGGCCCCGGCACCGGCCGGAATCCGCACCGTGGCAACTCCGTGGCGAGTGCGGGGCCGTCGTCGGCCCAGGCGAAGAAGTCGATGTCCGCGTGCTCGCGGGTCACCTCGCCGAGATAGAAGTCCATCGCCCAGCCGCCCCGCAACCAGACCTCGATGCCCAGTTCCGCGCTGATGGCCACGACCTCGCCGATGAGCGCCAGCTGGCGGGTGGTACGGGTGGTCGCCGCGGTCACGGGGGACACGATTCCAGTGCGCCGATGCCCGTGCAATCCGGTTGTCGACGGCCCTGCCTCGGTGACCAGGTGGTCCGGTACGCGCCTTTGAGAGCTGCTCGCATGAACGGAGCAGCCGGCGCGTGTGGCGCACGACCGGCGGCAGGGCGGTGGTCGGCGGCAGGGCGGTGGCCGGCGGCAGGGCGGTGGCCGGCGGCAGGGCGGTGGCCGGCGGCAGGGCGGTGGTCTGGCGGGCCTGCGGCGCTCCGTTCATAAGAGCAGCTCCCAGAGTGCCTCGCCGGAGGTACCCGACCGGGCTGGCGGACAGAGCGCTCACGGGTGTTCCATGATCAGCACCGTCCAGGTGCCCGGCGCCAGCGCCTCGTACCCGCGGGGGACGTCCGGGGAACACGGCGTAGTCGCCGGGCTCGCGGTAGGCACGGATGCATGTGGCTGGCAGGGGTGCTGCCGGCCTGGCCGACGGTCAGACGGGGTCGCCGAAGTTCTTGCGCGGCAGCGGGATCCGCAGCCGGCGGAACGTGATCGAACGCATGATCGCGTACGTGTAGAGCCCGCCCATCCGCTGGGTGGAATCCGGGTGCCGCTTGCGCACCAGAAGTTTGATCTTGCGGGAGATCAGCACCGAGTCGATGACCACGGCCGTGGTCAGCATGATGAACAGCGCGTTCGCCACGGTCACGATCAACGGTTCGGCGGTGGACGAGGCGAGCAGGATCACCAGCGCCGCGGCGAAGAACCAGGTGCCGACCGTACGGCGGGAGTCGACCACATCGCGGGCGAGAGCTTTCTCCGGGCCCTGGTCACGCGCGGCCAGGTATTTCGGGTCGCCGCGGCGCATCCCCTCGGACACCTCACGGCGGCGGGCCCGGCGCAGCTCGCGCAGCTCCCGCTTTTCGTCCTTGGTCATCTGCTTGCGCGACCGGGGCGCGGTGGTGGCGCCCGGGCGTCGCACGTGTGCGCTGGGACGCCTCGGCGTGGTCACCCCGAGCTCACGCTTGCTCGGGGTGTAGCCGCGCGGGCGCGGCGCCTGGTCGTCCGACTCCTCGTCCGCACCAGGTTCGTCCGGCGTCGCCGCAGCCTCCTCGGTCACCTCGGTCACCTCGGTCACCTCGGTCACCTCG
>SLSW01000371.1 GCA_007130245.1 Micromonosporaceae bacterium | reverse complement strand
TAGAGCGCGCAGGTGTAGGTCATGGACGGTCCGAGGATCCACCCGTAGAACCGGTTGGACACGTCGTAGTGGTGGGAGATCGCGGCGGCGTCGCGGGCCTTCGAATGCCGGGGGCCGCGTAGCCGCACCTCCTGGGCCGGCCGCGGCGGCGGGCGCAGCAGCTTCACCCCGCCCATGGCCCGCCAGGCCTGCAGCTTCGCCGGCCAGGACATGTCCAGATCCTGGCGCATCAGGCTGGTCACCGCGGTGTACAGGTCGCCCTCGACGTCCAGGTCGCCCATGATGTACGCGCGCGCCAGGCCGACGTCGCCGGGGGAGGTCGCCAGGTACGACAGCCCACGCGGGGAACGTACCTCGACGGTGACCTGGGCGTCGGCCGGACCGGCCTCGCTGCCGTCGAAACCGCGGAAGCGCACCGGTGCGCCGTCGCCGCTGATGAGCTGGAAGACATCCGCGAGCTGCATGACGAATACCTTTCTCACTTCATGCGTACGCATTTGTCGTACAGGTCGGGTAGCCGGCCGTCCGGGTCGTAGGTGCGTTTGAGCTGCTCGTAGTCCTGGCCGTTGTAACGGCGCCAGAACTCGTCGGCCGGGTAGTGCACGGTGGAGTAGAGGGACTTGTGTCCCTCCAGCGCGTCGACCATCTCCTCGATCCGCCGGTTGTGGAACCCGTCGTCCTGGCCGGGACCCAGCGGAACGGTCGACCAGAAGCCCACGTTCACGTACAGCTCGTCCGGGTTGAGCGGATACAGCGGCCAGGGGTTGGACGAACGCAGCTTCAGCGGGCACAGCCAGATCGGACTGATCCCGATCTCGGAGTGGAAGAAGTCGAGGAACTGGGCGGTCCGCCCGATCGGCACCTCCACATCCTGGATGACGGCCTCCTGTGACGGGCGGCGGCGCAGCCTGTCGAGGCGGTCGGACAACGCCCAGCGCCGGTCGGCGGCCACCAGCCGGCGGTAGACGTCGGAGCGGCGCCAGCGGCGCGGCCACAACCGCCGCACCAGCGGATGCTGCACCCCGAATGCGCGCGAGCACCAGAACCAGTCGGTGTCCCAGCGCCACAGGTAGTCCGCCACCGACAGGTGGTCCTCGGTGCGCTGCTGGATGGACCGGTAGTAGATGCGCTGGCCGCTGTAGTCGCTGGTCGCCGGTGCGCTGTCGGTGAAGGTGCCCAGCGTTAGGTAGACCTCGTCGCGGCCGAAGACCACTCCGTCGAGAAAGTCGACCCGGTCTCCGTCGTGCGCGGCGTCGGCGCCGATCTCGGCCATGGTCGCGAGCGCCTCGTCGGCGTCGCTGAATCGCAGGTGGCGCAGGCGTACGTACGGCTGCACCGGCTCCAGTTCGATACGCAGCCGCAGCGCGTAGCCGAGGGTGCCGTACGAGTTGGGGAAGCCGGCGAACAGGCCGGCGTGCTCGCCGTCGGGGCGAGCGGTGACCACCTGCCCGTCGCCGGTGAGGATCTCCATCTCGGCCACCGACTCGTGCGGCAGGCCGTTGCGGAACGAGGTGGACTCGATGCCCAGGCCGGACACCGCCCCACCCAGCGTGATGGTCTTCAGCTGCGGCACGACCAGCGGCATCAGGCCGTAGGCGAGGGTGGCCTCGACCAGACGCTCGTAGGTGACCATGCCCTGCACGTCCGCGGTGCGGGTGGTCGGGTCCACCGACAGCACCCGGTCGAGCGACTCCGCCGGCAGGCGAGCGCCGGTGGTCGGCGGCCGGAACCGGAACAGGTTCGATGTCTTCTTGCCCAGCCGCACCGGCGCGCCCGGCGGCAGTGCGCGGTAGTGCTGGCACAGGTCACTCACCGCCCGCGAGTGCGTCGCGTACGGGTCGGTGTGCGTGCTGCTGGAGGTTGCTGCCACACCGGTACGGTAACTCGCTCCGGCGGCGGCGGCGTCGTAGACACGGGATCCGCCCCGGACTCGTCGGATTGAGACGTCGGTCACCCCCGGGTAGGCTCACCGCAGGATCACGAAGGGAGATCAGTATGCGTCGACGGTTGGCAAGGGGGATCGCGGTCGGCTTCGCCTCGGGTGCGCTGGTCCTGGCGCCGATGGCAGCGGTTGCCTCCGCTGTCGAAAGTCCGGACATCATTATCGAGACGGACCGGATCGGTGACCCGACCATCATCATCGAGACCGACTGGCTCGACGACCCGGACATCATCATCGAGACCGACTGGGACGATGACGTCGACGGTGGCGATATCGCACCGCTGTGAGTTGACGACCGCCATGACCGCTCCGGGCTCGTGACCCCCGAAGGCTTCAACGTCGGGTGAAGCCTCACTGCCGGACCGGTCGACCGTCCAGTTGCGCCCGGGCGATTGTTTCGCCCGGGCGCAACTGATGGGTCATCCGGCGGTTGCCCGTGCGTGGCCCGGGGTCGACTATGGTGGGCACATCCACGCTCGCGTCACCGACCCCCGGAGTGACCTGTGCTGACCCGCACCCGCACCCGGATCCTGATCGCGCCCCTGGCCGCGCTTGCGCTGGCGCTCAGCCTCGCGCCGGCCACTTCCTCGGCGACCGGGTCGTCGCAAGGTCCGGACCTGGTGGTCAGTCAGGTGTACGGCGGTGGGGGAAACTCCGGAGCGCTGTACACCCACGACTTCGTGGAGCTGTTCAACCGCGGTGACGCACCGGCGGACCTCACCGGCTGGAGTGTGCAGTACGCGTCCGCAGCCGGCAGCACCTGGCTGGTCACCGGCCTGTCCGGCACGGTGCAGCCCGGGCAGTATTTCCTCGTCCGGATGGCCGGCGGTAGCGGCGGCACCGAGCCACTGCCGGAGCCGGACGCGGTGGGCACCACCAACATGGCCGCCGGCAGCGGCAAGGTCGCGTTGGTCGCCTCGACCGCGGCCCTGTCCGGCACCTGCCCGCTGGACGGCAGCGTGGACTTCGTCGGGTTCGGCGGCAACGCCAACTGCTTCGAGGGCAGCGGACCGACCGCGACGCTGAACAACACCACTGCCGCGCTGCGCCTCGACGGCGGCTGCCGAGACACCGACGACAACGCCGCCGACTTCACCACGGTGGCGCCGCCCACGCCGCGGAACACCGCGGCACCGCTGGCGCCGTGCGAGTCCGACCCGGGCGCACCGGTGGTGAGCTGCCCGGTCGGCATGCGCACGGTGGAAGGTTACGCCACCGACGGCGAGGTCGGCGCCACTCTCGCCGAGGGCCAGGTCGTCGACCTGGCGGTCACGGCTGTGAGCCCGGCGCCGGAGGCGGGGCAGCTGACACTGGCTGATGTGGAGACCGGCCCGGCCGCCTCCGCCACCCTGGTGGTCCCGGACGACCTGCGCCTGGCCACCCCGACCAGCGCCGCCGAGGTGACACCGCTGGCGGTGGAGATCACCGCCACCACCGACGCCGGCGTCACCGCCACCTGCACCGCCTCGGTCAACGTGATCCCGCTGGTGCCGGTCGGCGCCGTGCAGGGCGTGATCGCCGACGACCAGACCAGCTTCACCTCGCCGCTGCTGGGCGCGGAGGTGGCGGTGCGCGCGGTGATCACCCAGCTGACCATGGAGGGCAACGGCAACCGCGGTTTCTTCCTGCAGAACCGGCCGGAGCACGCCGACGGCGACGCGCGATCCTCCGACGGCATCTTCCTGTTCAACAGCGGTTTCACCACGGTGCGCACCGACTTTGACGGGCCGGCGCGCGGCGAGTTCGGGTTCAACTATCCGGTCACCGTCGGCGACGAGATCGTGGTGCGCGGCACCGTAAGCCAGTTCTTCGGCATGACCCAGCTGGCCGGCGGCAGCAGCTTCGTGTGGGAGCGCACCGCCGCCGGGCTTGACGTCGAGGACGCGGTCGAGGTCGCCGAGATCGACCCGCCGGACGACGCCGGTGACTCGCTGCGCTACTTCCGCCGGCACCTCGGGATGCAGATGGAGGTGCCGGCCGGCAGCCGGGTGGCGGGCGGTCGGGACGTGTTCGCCGGCACCGACGCCGAGGTGTGGGCGATCCGCGGCGACCACCCGGTCGTGCAGCGGGACGACCCGTACGCGCAGCGGGTGTTCCGCGACGCCCACCCGCTGGACAACAACCCGGACACCGACTTCGACGACGGCAACGGCTACCGGTTCGTGCTCGGCAGCTTCGGCGTCAAGGGCGCCACCGGTGACCCGGAAGCGGTGCTGGCGCCGGCGAAGACGTTCGACACCATCACGCAGGCCAACCGCGGCGGGGTGTACCTGTCGTTCGGCAAGTACACGGTCAACGTGACAGACCAGCTGGCGCTGGACACCGGCGGCGTGGACCCGGCGGCCAACGCGCCGGTGCAACCGGCCGACCGGCGGCGGGAGCTGTCGATCGCCGCCTACAACGTGGAGAACCTGTACGACTTCCGGGACAACCCGAACTCGGGCTGCGACTTCCCGGGCAACGACGGGTGTGTCGACGAGCACGGCGGCAGCGTGACCCCGCCGTTCGACTACGTGCCCGACTCCGATGCGGAATATCAGGCCCGGCTGCAGCGCATGGCCGAGCAGATCCGGCTCGACCTGCACAGCCCCGACATCGTCATGATCCAGGAGACCGAGGCGCAGGACGTGTGCACCGTGTCGGCCGACTGGACTGCCGAGACCGGGCCGGCCCTCGGTGCCGACCGGCTCGACTGCGACCTGGCGGGCACCGGCGAGGACAACACCCGCTCCGACGGGCGGCCGGACAGCCTGCTGGAGCTGGCGCTGGTCATCGCCGAGCAGGGCGGCCCGTCGTACGACGCCGTCTTCGACCTCGACAGTGGCGACCTGCGCGGCATCACCACCGCGTACCTCTACCGCACCGACCGGGTGGAGCTGCTGCCGGCCGCCGCCGACGATGTCGTGCTGGGCAACGACCCGCAGGTCGACTACGACGCCGCGCCGCTGCCGTTCAACTTCGACGTGTCCAACCCGAAGGCGCTCAACGCCGAGCTGCCCGACCACGTCGCCGAACTCTGCACCGCCTCCGGGCCGCGCCAGTGCGACGGGGTGAACGTGTTCAGCCGCGCCCCGCAGGTGGCGCTGTTCCGGATCTGGCGCGACGAGATCGGCCTGTCCACCTGGACCGACATCTACCTGGTCAACAACCACCAGAGCGCCGGGCCGGACCGGCGGGTGCTGCAGCGCACCGAGCAGGCGACCTATAACGCCCGCATCGCCGAGGCGATCCTGGCCGCCGACCCGGCCGCGCGGGTGATCGTCGGCGGGGACCTGAACGTGTTCCCGCGCCCGGACGACCCGTACGCGCCCGGGCAGGAGATCCCCGGGGTGGGGGAGGGGCCCAGTGACCAGCTGCGGGCTTTGTACAAGTCGCCGCTGACCAACCTGTACGACACGATGCTGCAGCGGCACCCGGCGGCGACGTTCACGTTCGGGTTCCAGGGGCAGGCGCAGACGCTGGACCACCTGTGGGTCAGCCCGCGGCTGCTCGACGAGCTGATCGACGTACGGTCAGCGAAGATCAACGTGGACTGGCCGGCGGACGCGCGCGGGGAAGAGCCCGCCTACGGCCGGTTCGGGGTCAGCGACCACGACCCGGAGGCGGCGCTGCTGGACGCGTCGGCCACGTTCGCCAAGGTGCGGGCGCTGGTGGACCTGCTGGAGGCCGGTGGTGAGCTGACCGCCCCGCAGTCGGCGCTGGTGCGAACGCTGCTGGGCGCCGCCGAGCGGCTCGGCGACCAGGGGTGGGACGCGGCGGCGGCCGCGGTGCTCGATGCGCTGGTGGCGGTCCTGCAGGGTTGGAGTGCCGAGGGTGAGCTGTCGCCGGAGGTGGCCGACGCGTTGTCCACGGAGGTGCACCAGCTCACCGCTGCGTAGAACAATCCCTAGATCGACGGGAGGGCGCGGCTCAGTGGTCGGCGGCGAAGGTGCGCCACATGTCCGCGTAGGTGCCGTCGGCGGCCAGCAGCGTCTCGTGCGTGCCGGTCTCGGCGATGCGCCCGTGGTCCATTACCACGATCCGGTCCGCCCGGGCAGCCGTGGTCAGCCGGTGCGCCACCACCAGCGTGGTGCGCCGGCCGGTGAGCCGGTCGGTGGCCCGGGTGACCTCCGCCTCGGTGGCCAGGTCCAGCGCGGCGGTAGCCTCGTCCAGCAGCAGCACGTCCGGTTCCACCAGTTGCGCGCGGGCCAGCGCCAGCAACTGCCGCTGCCCGCTGGACAGGTTGCGGCCACGCTCGTGCACCGGGTGCAGGTAGCCGCCGTCGAGTTGCGAGATCATCCGGTGGGCACCGACCGCGCGGGCGGCGGCCTCCACCTCCGCGTCGGTGGCCTCCGGCCGCCCGTACGCGATCGCCTCGCGCACGGTGCCGGGGAACAGGTACGCCTCCTGCGGCACCACGCCGATGCGGTGCCGGAACGCCGCCAGCTCGAATTCGCGTACGTCCACCCCGTCCACGCGCACCGCACCGTCGGTCGGGTCGTAGAACCGGGCCACCAGCTTGACCATGGTGGACTTGCCGGCCCCGGTCTGGCCGACCACCGCGACCGTCTCCCCCGGGGTGACCACCAGGTTGACACCGGCCAGCGCCTGCTCGGCGTCGGTGGTGTAGCGGAAGTGGACGTCGTCGAAGGTGACCTCGCCACGTAGCCGCGACGGCACCGGCCGCGGGTCCGGGCTCTCCGGCGTGCTGGTCGGGGTGCGCAGCAGGCTGCGCAGCCGCCGCAGCCCGACCGCGGCCTGCTGGTAGCTGTCGAACACCTGCGACAGCTGCTGCACCGGCGAGAACAGCAGCTCGATGTAGAGCAGGTAGGCGATCAGCGCGCCGGCGGTCAGCGCCCCACCCTCGACGAGCTGGGCGCCGACGAGCAGGGTCAGCAGCGCGGCCACGTGAGACAGGAACTGGACGAACGGGAAGTACACGGCGATGTAGCGCTGGGCGCGCAGCCGGGAGGCCCGGTAGTCGTAGCTGCGCTGCGCGAACCGGCGCCGGTTGTGGTGCTCGCGGCGGTAGGCCTGAGTGACCCGCAGCCCGGCGACGTTCTCCTGCAGGTCGGCGTTGACGATGCCGACCTTCTCCCGCGCCTCGTCGTAGGCCACCGACGCCTTGGCCCGGAATATCAGCGTGGCCACGATCAGCACCGGCAGCACCGACAGGACCACCAGGCCGAGCTGCACGTTGATGGCCAGCATGATGCCGGCGACCCCGAACAGCGACAGCAGGCTCACCACCGCCTGCGCCAGCCCGGTCTGCAGGAAGTTGGCCAGCGCCTCGATGTCGGTGGTCATCCGGGTCATGATCCGCCCGGACATCTCCCGCTCGTAGAAGTCCAGCCCGAGTCGCTGCAGGTGGGCGAACGCCTTGACCCGCAGGGTGTACATCAGCCGCTCACCGGTGCGCCCGGCCACCAGGATCTGCCCGGCCATGACCGCCCAGTTCGCCGCCACCACCGCCAAGCCGATCAGCGACACCGCGGCCACCACACCCATCGCCGCCGGCGCCACCCCGTTGTCGATGGCGTAGCGCACCAGCCACGGCAGCACCAGCGACGCGGCCGCGGTCATCGCGACCAGCAGCAGGCTGGCAAGCAGCGGCGAGGCGAACGGGCGCAGCAGCCTTCCCAGCGTGAACCGCGGTTCCGGCGCCTGCGCGGCGGCCAGGTCCACCCGCGGCACGTCGCGCGCCGGCGGCAGCGCGTCGACCTGCGCCAGTAACTCGGGCGTGGGTGGCAGTCCGACCAGCTGGCCGCCGAGCGGGCCCGCGCCGGCGCGCCCGCCGCCGCCGCGGCCACCGGGCATCTGTGGCCCGGCCGCGGCGGATGTCGCCGTGGTCGCCGCGCTCGTCGTGGTCGCTGCGCCGGCGGTGGCGCCGGCGGCGATGCTCGCGGTCGGTTCCGGCTGGCGCCACAGCTGCGGGGTCACTCCGTCGATACGGCCGTCCGGCTCCCGCGCCGGGTCGTCGTCGGCCTCGTCGGGGCCGGCCAGCAGCCGCCGGAAGAGGGCGCACCGATGCCACAGCTCGTCGTGGGTGCCCACGTCGATCACGAGTCCGTCGTCGACGACCGCGATCCGGTCGGCGAGGCTGAGGGTGGAGCGACGGTGTGCGATCAGGATGGTGGTGCGCCCGGCCATGATCCGGCGCAGGGTGGCGTGGATCTCGGCCTCCACCCGCGCGTCGACCGCGGAGGTGGCATCGTCCAGCAGCAGTATGTCCGGGTCGGTCAGCAGTGCCCGTGCCAGGCACACCCGCTGGCGCTGCCCGCCGGACAGGGTCAGACCCTGCTCGCCGACGACGGTGTCGTAGCCGTCGGGAAGCTCCCGGATGAACTCGTCGGCCTCGGCGGCTTTGGCCGCGGCCAGGATGTCGTCCTCGGAGGCCTCGGGGCGACCGTAGGCGATGTTGGCGGCGATGGTGTCGGAGAACAGGAAGCTGTCGGCCATCACCAGCCCGACCCGCTGCCGCAGCGACGACAGCGTCAGGCGGCGCACGTCCTGCCCGCCGACGAGCACCTGACCGGCGTCGACGTCGTAGAACCGCGGCAGCAGCATCGACACGGTCGACTTGCCGGAGCCCGACGGCCCGACCAGCGCCACCGTCTCACCGGGCACCACTGACAGCGACAGGCCCTTGAGCACCGGTGCCGACCCGTGGTAGCTGAACCTGACGTCCCGAAGCTCCACGCCGGCGGGACCGGGGACGCTGTCGACCGCGTCGGGCGCCTCGGTGACCAGCGGGCGGGAGTCGATCAGCTCGAAGACCCGGATGACGCTCGCCTTGGCCTGCTGGCCGGTGGTGAGCAGGCCGGCCAGCATCCGCACCGGCCCCACCAGCTGGGTCAGATAGGCCGAGAACGCCAGGAACGTGCCCAGGGTGATGCTGCCGCGAATCGCCAGCCAGCCGCCGAGCGCCAGCACCCCGACCTGGCCCAGCGCCGGGATGGCCTGCAGCGCCGGGTCGTAGCGGCTGGTCAGCCGGGTGACCCGCATCCGGGAGGCGAACAACCGCCGGGCCGCCGACTCCAGCTTGGACAGCTCCTGCTCCTCCTGGCCGAAGCCCTTGACCACCCGTACCCCGGCGACCGCGTCGTCGACCACGCCGGCCAGGGCGCCGTTCTGCTGCTGGGCGTCCCAGGAGGCGGGGAACAACCTCCGCCGCGACAGCTGCGCGACCCAGTACAGCCCGGGGCCGACCGCCAGCGCCACGAGTGTCAGCAGCGGCGAGAGCACCGCCATGACCACCAGCGAGATGGCGAACAGCAGCAGGTTGCCGATCAGGATCGGCCCCAGCGACAGCAGTCGCTGCAGCATGGTGATGTCGGAGATGGAGCGACCGATGATCTGGCCGGTGTGCATCTGGTCCTGCTGCACGCCGTCCAGCCGCGACAGCGCCGTGAACAGCTCCGTCCGCAGGTCGTACTGCACGTCCAGTGAGACCCGCCCGGCGTAGTAACGGCGCACGAAGGTGGCGGCGTACGAAATCGCGGCGGTGGCCAGCAGCAGCGCCGCCAGGGGCACGAGCCCGTTGCCGCCGCCGAGGATGACGTCGTCGATGATCACTTTCTGGATCAGCGGCACCATCGCCAGCGCCGCCATGCCGACCACCGCGCCGAACAGAGCCAGCAGGACGCTGCGTCGGTGGCGCCAGCAGTGACCCAGTAGCCGCGCCAGCCACCCTGGCGCCGCCTCCCCCGGTCGGTCGTCGTGTCGCATAGTCGGACAGCGAGTCTAACCGTTAGCAGAGCTAACGGCTAAGCCGGGAGGGGCGGTAGAGTGACCAACGCCGGCCCCGGGCCGGCCGCCCTGCTGCTGCCGTGCGTGACGAGGAGCCGACGACGATGTCGACCGCCGATAACCCCTTCTTCACCCCTAGTGACCGTCCCTACCAGCTTCCCCCGTTCGACACCATCGCCCAAGAGCACTATCTACCGGCGTTCGAGCGCGGCATGGCCGAGCAGCGCGCGGAGGTGGAGGCGATCGCCACCGATCCGTCCCCGCCGACGCTGGACAACACGCTGGTGGCGATGGAGCGCTCCGGGCGCCTGCTGGACCGGGTGAACGCGGTCTTCAACAACATCTCCGCCGCCGACACCAACCCGGCGATCCAGGAGATCCAGCAGGAGGTGGCGCCGAAGCTGGCGGCCCACCGCGACGCCACCCTGCTCGACCGGCGGCTGTACGAGCGGGTGCGCGCGCTCTACGAACAGCGGGACTCGCTCGACCTCGACCCCGAGTCGCGGTGGCTGCTCGAGCGCTACCACACCGACTTCGTGCGCGCCGGCGCGCAGCTGTCCGAGGCCGACCAGCAGCGGCTGCGCGAGCTCAACCAGGAGCTGTCGTCGCTGACCACCCGCTTCGGCAACCTGCTGCTGGCCGACACCAACGAGCTGGCGGTCGAGGTCGACGACGGCTCCCGGCTGGCCGGCATGTCAACGGACGCGATCGCGTCGGCCGCCGAAGCCGGGCGCGCCCGCGGCAACGACACCTGGCTGCTGAGCCTGATCCTGCCGACCAACCAGCCGGCGCTGGCCTCGCTGCACGACCGGGAGCTGCGCGAGCGCCTCTACCGCGCGTCGATCGCCCGCGGGTCGCGCGGCAACGCGCACGACACCTCCGAGGTCATCGCCCGGCTGGTCACGTTGCGCGCGGAAAAGGCCAGGCTGCTCGGGTACCCCCACCACGCCGCCTACCAGATCGCCGACCGCACCGCCGGCTCGGTGGAAGCGGTGGAGGACATGCTGGCGAAGGTGGTGCCGGCGGCGGTGGCCAACGCCGAGCAGGAGGCGGCGGAGCTGCAGCAGGTCATCGAGGCCGAGGGCGGTGGCTTCGCGCTGCAGCCGTGGGACTGGTCCTACTACGCCGAGAAGGTGCGCCGGCAGCGGTACGACTTCGACGCCGGGGAGTTGCGGCCGTATCTGGAGCTGGAGCGGGTGCTGGTCGACGGGGTGTTCTTCGCCGCGGGCCAGCTCTACGGGCTGCGGTTCGCGGAACGGCCGGACCTCGCCTCGTACCATCCGCAGGCGCGCACCTTCGAGGTGTTCGAGGCCGACGGCAGCCCGCTGGGCCTGTTCGTGGCCGACTTCTACACTCGCGACTCCAAGCGCGGCGGGGCCTGGATGAGCACTTTCGTGGGCCAGTCGCGGCTGCTGGACACGGCGCCGGTGGTGGTGCTGAACATGAACATCAACCGCCCACCGGCCGGCGAGCCGACGCTGCTGACCACCGATGAGGTCAAGACCCTGTTCCACGAGTTCGGCCACGTGCTGCACGGGCTGCTGTCGGACGTGCGCTATCCGCGCTTCGCCGGCACCAGCGTGCCACGCGACTTCGTCGAGTACCCGTCGCAGGTCAACGAGATGTGGATGCTGTGGCCGGAGGTGCTTTCCAACTATGCCCGCCACTACGTCACCGGCGAGCCGCTGCCCGATGAGCTGACGCAACGGTGGCTGGACTCGCACGGGTTCAACGAGGGGTTCAAGACCACCGAGCAGCTGGCCGCCTCGGTGCTGGACCTGGTGTGGCACCGGTTGACCGTCGAGGAGACCGCCGCGGCTACTGCCGACGTGCAGGCGTACGAGGCCCGGGCGCTGGCGGACGCCGGTGCGGCGGTCGCGGCGGTGCCGCCGCGCTACCGGACCAACTACTTCGCCCACATCTTCAACACCGACGCCTACAGCGCGGGCTACTACTCGTACATCTGGAGTGAGGTGCTCGACGCGGACACCGTGGAGTGGTTCAAGGACAGCGGTGGCCTGCGACGCGAGAACGGTGAGTGGTTCCGCCGGGAGCTGCTTGCCCGGGGCGGGTCGATCGATCCGATGCAGGCGTTCCGGACCTTCCGGGGCCGCGACCCGCAGATTGAGCCGCTGCTGCAGCGTCGCGGTCTCGCCTCGAGCTGACCGTGGCAAGTCACCCATCGCCCACACTCGTGTGCGCTGCGTATTATCCACCGAACGTATGAGTTCGGATAGTGCGAACGGTGCACCGGCACGGTACTCTCTGCGGGACGCGTGTGGCGAAAGGGGTTGGTGTGAACCGGTCTCGCGGCATGGTGTCTGTCCTGGCGGCGGTGGCGGTGGCAACCCTGGTGGGCCTACCGCCCGGGGTGGCCGGTGCCCACGGTCACGAGGACCGGGAGCGTGATGCCACCCGGGCCGCCGAGGAGCTTGAGCACGCCACCGAGCGGGAGCGGGAGGCCGCCGCCCGTTACACCGAGGCGACCGAGGCGCTACCGGAAGCCGAGGACCGGCTGCGCGACGCGCAGCGGCTGGTCAGCGAGGCCCGGGCGGTGTGGGACTCGGCCGTCGACGAGCAGGAGGCAGCGTCCGAACGGGTCACCTCCGCCGCCCAGCGGTACCAGCAGCTGCGGGACGACGTGGAGCAGGCCCAGCAGCGCGTCGACGAGATCGCCCTCGCCGCGTACAAGGGCGGCGGCATGTACGCCGTCGGCTCCGTCCTGGCCTCCGGCAGCCCCGGCGAGGTGATCAACCGGCTGAGCGTGCTGGAACAGGTCAGCGCCAGCGAGCGCGAGGCACTGGCGGAGCTGGCCGACGCCGAGCAGCGCGCCGGCGAGGCGTTGGAGGACGCCAGCCTGGCCGAGCAGCGTGCGCAGAACGCGCGCGATGAGGCGGAAGCGGCCCTGGCCGCCGCCCGCGCCGCCGAGGACGAGGCCCAGCAGGCAGCCGACGAGGTGGAGGCGCTGATCGCCGACCGGGCCGAGGCGCTGGAGGTGGCCCGGGAGGAGCGCGAGAAGGCCGAGGAGGAGAAGGCCCGCATCGAGGCCGAGCTGCGTGAATGGGAGGAGGCCCACCAGGCCAGTACGGCCGACCTGGACTCCGGCGGCACCCTGCTGATGCCGGTCGACGGGGTCAAGACCAGCGACTACGGCTGGCGCCACCACCCGGTCTACGACGAGCCCCGCCTGCACACCGGAGTCGACTTCGCCGCACCCGGCAGCACCCCCATCTGGGCCGCCGCTGACGGCGTGGTCATGCAGGCCGGCTGGAACGGCGGCTACGGCTACTTCACCTGCCTGAGTCACGGCAGTTATGACGGGCAGGGGCTGTCCACCTGCTACGCCCACCAGTCAGAGATCCACGTCAGCGTCGACCAGACCGTCGCGGCCGGCGACGTGATCGGCCTGGTGGGCACCACCGGCACCTCCACCGGCGACCACCTGCACTTCGAGGTACGCCTCGACGGCTCCCCGGTCGATCCGTTGCCCTTCCTTCCGGAGTGCCTCTGCTGAAGGCTGCGGCAACGCACGGTGCAGATCCTTAAAGGACATAGCTCATTTTCAGGGGAGGTATTCATGGCTCGTCCCATGTGGCGCAACAACTGATTACATCGGAGTCGGCGATCCTCGGAGATCAACGGCGCATGGCGGCGCGGACAGCTGGACCTTGGGGAGATTGGTCAGCCGTTGCCTATCGCCCAGCAGGTGCGCCGTCGCGATGCACTATCACGTCGAAGACGCTCAGCTCGGGGGTCACCCCAGCGGCCTGAAAGATCTGGACCCCGCGCGGGGTCACCCCGGAGGCCCGCATCTGGTCAAGCGCCTCGCGGCTGACCCAGTGGGTCACGATGAGGAACGTGTCCCGCTCAGTGGCGTCTCGCACGAGGAAGGTCTGCCGAATTCCCGGCGGTCCCTTCCCGGTAGGCATGCTCCAGGTCCCCCACGCGTTCGGCCGGGACCTTCGCCCTCAGCATCGTGATGACCATGGCTGAACTCCTCTCCAGGCTGGGCTCAGCTCGTCCAGCTCCACTCTCTTGCCGGCGGCAGGCTCCCGCATCGGTAGATCTACCCATCCGACTCAAGATCCAATCTTGGTGGCCTGCAACAGATGGCCACCGATGGCACGGACTCCGGTGTGATCCACATCGTTGCGCGACGGAGGTACGGGTACGGGAACGCGGTCTGCCTCGCCGCCGGGGTGCTGACCTCGGCATCGAGCTGCTCCGGACGTAGGTCGGGCGGCGGTGCAATTCAGTGGCGGGGTCGGACGGTGTGCGCCTAGCGTCCGGGGATGGCCGTACAACTGCTGGCATTGACCTGTGACACCGACGACCCCGCGCGCCTCGCACGCTTCTGGGGCGGGATGCTTCGCCGCGAGGCGGTCGAGGATGGCGACGGCCTGCTGCTGCCAGGCACGCCGACCCAGGTCCGGGCGGCAACTATCTCTGCCTCATTGAGCCCACCAACAAGTTCCTGGCCGGCTGCGGCTTCTTCGGTGAGGTCGCCTGCGTGGGTACGCGCGACGTCGGCCTGTTCTGGAGCGAAGCGCTCGGCTGGCCGTTGGTGTGGGACTGGAACCAGGAGACGGCCGTACAGTCGCCGCTCGGCGGCACCAAGGTCGCCTGGGGCGGTCAGCCCCGCACGCCGAAGGTGGCCCGCAGCAACCAGCGGTTCCTGCTCGCTACGGTCGGTGCCGATCCGCAAACGGAGATCGACCGGTTGGTGTCGCTGGGCGCCACGCTCATCGCGGTTGACGAGGACGGATCGGCCGAGCTGACTGACCCGGACGGCAAGGAGTTCTGCCTACGACCGGCCTGATCCGGCCGGGCTGGGCGAGCATCCATGCGTCCTGGGCGAGGCCCGTGGCCAGGAACCCGGCGTCGATCATCTTCAGCAGGGTCGCCGCCAGCGGCCGTCCATGGCACACGCCTGGCGACTCAAGGGAGGGTAGTGCGGCGATGGCCCGGTCCGCCCGCTCGATCTCGGTGAGGCAGACAGTCAGTCAGATCCGCGTCGACGGTCGCGACCGTACCACCGGCGCAGTCGTCGTCGCCGTAGATCAGGTTCGGCACAGCGCCGCGCTGAGGCACGCGGCAGGCGACGCCGGGCTCGCCAACGCGACGATCCAACTACGGTCGTGGCGGCACGCTCGGTCTACCAGTTCCTGGTGGAAGACGGTCTTCGCGACCCCAACCCAGTACGACGCGGCCAGTCAGGTCGTCGGGGACAGCAGCCACTCGCGGAACGCCCGGCTCGCCTCCATCACATGCGCCGGCGCGACCGTCTCCTGTCCAACCTGTGACATAGGAGCGGGCGTCGCTCACTCGCGATCGACGTCGGCAGCTAGGAGGGAAAGTGCTTCCAGTGCCCTTCGGACACGATCTCGACGGTGCCGTCGACCACCTTGATGGCCGTCTGGTCGTCTATCACGTACGCCGGACCGGAGATGCCAGCCGCCCATCGTTTCGCCGCGGCCATGGAGTTGCCCGGCATGCCCTCTTGAGCAAGGTGTGGACAGATCGAGAAGTCAACGATGCCCAACGTGCTGTCGTCACCGCTCGGCGACTTCCACTGGACGAACTCCTGCCCGATCCTGGGTGTCATCACCATGCTCCCGGCACTCAGTCCCACCCAGACCATCTCGCTCAGCGACGGAAGCAGGTCCGCTAGCCCGGACTGCCGAATCCAGTGGCACAGGTAGAGGGCATCGCCGCCTGCCACCAGCAGGACGTCCGTCTCCCGGACCATGGGCACCCAGCGCTCTTCATCGATGCTGGGCAGCGCGGTCAGCTCCAGCACGCCGACGGACTTCCAGCCCAGATCGACCATAGGATTATCAGAGTTTCCACTGATGAACCGCCACGCTTTGACGCCGGGGCCGACCATGGGGTGCCCGTACTGCGCGGTGGGGATGCAGAGGGCGCTGGCGTCGACGATCGGCTTGCCCAGTAGGTCGACCAGCGCATTGTGGATGCTCGTGTTCGTGACACCCGCGGACGTGAGAAGGAGCTTCACGATGCCTCCCGAAATCGGCGATGGACTGGTGTGGCGTACAGCCAGGGGACCATCGCGAGACTCATGGCTGCTGAACGAGGCAAGCCTAATTGCAGTCGAGCGCACGCAGCACCGCACGCATCGCGGCAGATGCGGTCGTTAGAGGGCATGATGTAGGCAAACCTCAGCAGGCATCGCTGAAGCGCCACAGGGTCCAGCGGGGCGGTGGCCAGCCGGTGGGATCGTCGTCGGCGGTCCACTCGCCGCGCCGCATCCGCTGCGACAACCACCACGCCAGCACCGCCAGAACCGCGAGCAGCCCGCCGAACATCGGCACGGTCGCGCCGGCGAGCCCCGCGGCGATGGCGGCACCGAGCTGGTGCGCCAGCAGCACCCCGAACAGGCTGGCGGCGAGGATGTCGCTGCCCGGTGGCGGGTAGGCGGTCAGGCGGAACATGATCAGGAACAGTGGTGCCTGCAGCAGCGCCGGCGCGCACCCGCCCAGGGGACTGACCCCCTCGGACCTGTGGAGGGCGATGGTCTCGGCGCGGAGCTTCTCCGGGTCGCGGCGGTGGCGGCGCCGCAGCTCCCGCAGGCGTGGCGCCAAGGCGCTCCGGCGGCGCTCGCCGCGGACCTGCAGGTAGGCAAGCGGCGAGAGCAGCAGCCGTACCGCGAGGGTGAGCCCGACGATGGCCACGGCGGCGGCGTTCGGACCGATCAGCGGTGCGGCAGCGGCGGTGAACAGGGACAGGACGGTGGATGCGGCGCCGACGGCGCCGTCGAGCGGTGCGAGAGCGAGCATGGGAAACCCCTCGGTCGGCCGGGACGATGACACGGAGCCGGCCGCGTCGCGCGACTACGGGCGCTACGCGACCGAGGGGCGCGCCGAGGGCGCTCGGGCACGGCGGTGGCCGGCCGCATCGGGGTCACAGTGGCGCGGCGCCGGCCGTCGGCGGGCGCGCTCGCGCAGCGTCGCCACCATCGTGGCCGCCGGTTGCGTGCGCACGGCGCCGACCCGCGGCAGCAGGCAGGTGACCATCGTGACCACCACCACGGCCAGTGCCGCGCCAGCGAGCAGGTGCGCAGGGTCGGTCGCCGGCATGGCGCCAGCGGTTGCCAGCGCGTACGCCCACAGGTCGGCCAGCATCTCGACGATGCGCACGCCCCGAGCTTAACCGGCGCTGTCCAGCAGGTTGATCAGCTGTGCGGTGTTGCGCGTGACGTCAGTGCTCCCGCTACCATGGCATCGTGACCGCCCGGACCGTTCATGTGCCCTACACCGTTGAGCGCGACGAAGATGGAGTGTGGTGCGCCCACGCCCAGCTGCGCCCCGGCGTCGGCGCTCATGGGCAAGGCGACACCGAGGCGGAGGCGGTCGCGGACCTGCGTGAGGCGCTGATCGGGCTGATCGAGTCAGTGGGCGCGCCGGATGAGATCGCGGTCACCGTGCCTGCCGCGGCCTGATGCCACCGGTTCCCTCGGTACGCGGCGACAAGATCGTCAAGGCGTTGCAGCGGCACGGCTTCGTGATCGACCGGGTCCGGGGAAGCCACCACATCATGCGGCATGCGGACGGCCGCGCCACGACGGTCCCGGTGCATCGCGGCCGTGACGTGGCCAAGGGGACGCTGCGGGGCATCCTTCGCGACGTTGGCTTGGGCATCGTGGATCTTGACCCGTAGCCGATCGCCGAACGCAGTCGCCGGTAGGTCTCCTTGGCGCGGCCGGTGGCATTCGGAGGGCGGCGGAAGGCGTCACGGTGCATCACCGCTGTCCAGCAGGTTGATCAGCTGGGCGGCGTTGCGCTGGGCGTAGTCGGAGTAGCAGTTGTTGAGAAGCACATGCGTCTGCTCGGGCTCCTCGGCGAGCCCGCGCAGCTTCGGCGCCCAGGCCGCGAGCTCCTGCTCCGAGTAGAGATAGCCGAACTTCTCGTAGATGTCGCGGCTGGTCCACCTGTCGCTGTGGCCGTGGAAACGCACCAGGGCGAGGTCCGCGGTGGCCTCCAGCACCGGCGGGACGGATGACTTGTGGCCCTGCGGCATGTCCACACACACGTACGGCAGCTCGTGCTCGCGCAGGAACCGCAGCGTCTCATCCTGGTTGTCGCCGCGGAACCACGACTCGTGCCGTAGCTCGATCGCCACCGGCAGCGGGCTGCAGCGGCGGGCCACCTCCACCAAATAGTCCTTGTTGGAGCGGCGGATGGTGAACCACGGCGGGAACTGGAACAGGATCACCCCGAGCTTGCCTGCCTGCGCCAGCGGCTCCAGCGCGGACAGGAACCGGGTCCACACCTGTTCGTACGATTGTGGGGGCAGGTCATTCGGGTAGAGGTTCTTCTTGTCCACCTCCGGACGCAGGTCCTTGTAGATCGCCGAGGGTTTGGTCGGGTGCCCGGTCAGCAGGCTGAACGCCTTGATGTTGAACGTGAACCCGTCGGGGGTGCGCTGCGCCCACAGTTCCGCGGTGTGCTCCGACGGCGGCGAGTAGTAGGTGGCGTCCACCTCCACCAGCGGGAACTGCCGCGCGTAGTAGGCCAGCCGTTTCTCCGCGGTGTCGGCCGACGACGGATACCAGCCGGAGTCCAGCAGGGTGCGGTCGGTCCACGAGGCGGTGCCGACCTTGATCTCACCCACGCCTCCAGTATCACCCGCACCGCGGCCCGGCGCGCGCGGTCGCCGGGCGTTAGCGTGGTGCCGGGAGGTCGTGTAGATGCCGGTCACGAGGACCCGACGGGTGGTGCTGCTGGTGGCCGCGGTGGTCGCGGCGATCGTGGTCGCCATCGCCAGTGTGGCGGTGGTGCTGTCCGAGCCGCGTTACCCGGGGCCGCTGGAAGTGGAACTCGCCGACGACCTGCTGGAGGAGCTGCAGGCGCGTGAGGCAGAGGACGATTTCCTGCGCGAGCGCCTCGGCGGCCTGGCCGCGCTGGTGACCGACGACAACACTCTTGCCGGCTGCACCGGCGGGCACGACCCGGTGCCGTCGCCGCCGGCGACCGTGGGCACCGACCCGGTGGCGGAGGTGCTGGCGGCCACCGAACAGATCCGGCAGCTGACGCTGGACGAGCCGGTCGACGTAAGGCTGCTCGACCACACCGAGATGACCGAGCGGGTGACCGGGTTCTTCGCGCCGCGGTGGGACGACGAGCGCATCGACGTCGAGCACCGCAAGCTGACGGCGCTGGGCGCGGTCGAGCCGGACACCGACCTGCTGGCGCTCCGCGTCGACACGTTCGCCGCGCAGGTCAGCGGCTACTTCGCCGGCGGCGCGCAGGAGATCGGGGTACGCGCCGACGAGGCGCCGGCGCTCAGCCCGTTGGAACGGGTGGTGCTGGCCCACGAGTTCGAGCACGCGCTCACCGCCGAGAATCTGGGTCGCCCGTCGACATCCTCGGCTGACGCCGCCCGCGCCGCCGCCGCGGTGGTGGAGGGCAGCGCGGCGCTGACGATGGTGATGTACGCCGAGTCGGTGCTCACCGAGGAGGAACGGGAGCGGCTGCGGGAGGAGCTGCTGCGACGCGCCGCCGCCGGCGGCCTGGCCGACTTCAGCCCGTACCTTCGCGCCGAGCTGCAGTTCCCGTACGTCGAAGGCGTGCGCTACCTGTGTGATGTGTGGCGCGACGGCGGCTGGGAGGCGGTGGACGAGGTGTACCGGGATCCGCCGACCACCACCGCGGCGGTCCTGTTCCCGGAGCGCCACGGCCAGCCGCCACGCCAGCCGGCGTCGCTCGGCGCGCCACCGGGCGACGGGTGGGAGCGGGTGCGAGAGATCGACTTCGGCGCTGCGCAGCTGACGTGGTTGCTGGCCGCGCCCGGCGGCGAGCCGGACGCCGCGCTGGACGGGCCGCGCTCGCGCGCCGCGGCGTGGGGCGGCGGCGAACTGGTCGTGTGGAGCCGGCACGAGGCGACCGCGCTCGGCCTGGCGCTGGTCGACCGTGGCGACGGTCCGCCGCTGTGCGACACGATGCGCACCTGGTACGAGACGGCGTTCGTGGACGGTTCCCAGGAAGTGGCGCTGACGTGCGACGGCGACCAGGTGCGCCTCGGCATCGGCCCGACCGCCGCGACGGCGTCGGCTATCGCGGACTGACCCCCGGCTCGTCCGGCTCGGATGCGGTCGCCGGGGCGGGCGCCGGGGTGGCGGCCGGTGCAGGTGCCGGGGTCGGTGCGGGCTGGCGCCGGTGGGCGCGCCGGCGGCCGGCCACCAGCAGCATGCTGGCGGCCAGGATGACGGCGGTCATCGCCGCCAGCACCGCCACCACGGCCGGGGTGAGGTCCGGCAGCGGCGGCGCCGGCTGCGGGGGTGCCGGTGGCGGCGCCACCTCGGCGGTCAGTGCGGCGACCAGGTCGAGCACCCCGTGTCCGTACTCCTCGTTGTGGCCGGGCGACCCCGCGTCGCTCGCGGTGCTCACCAGCCGGTGCACGATCTCGTCGGCCGACAGGTCGGGGTGGTGCGCCCGCACCAGCGCGGCTGCGCCGGCGACCACGGCGGCGGCGAGGCTGGTGCTGCTGCCCTCGGTGTAGCCGTGCCGCAGCGCGGTGGTGGTGACCTCGGCCGCGGGCGCGGCCAGCGTGACCTGCGGCCCGGTGACCGAGAAGTCGGCCGGGCGCAGGTCGCGGTCGAGGCCGGCCACGGCGATCACCGACTCGTCGGCGGCCGGGAACCCGATAGTTGTGGCGTTCGGCTGGTCGCCCACCGCCGCGACCAGCACGGCGTCCGCCTCGCGCGCGGCCTGCAGCGCGTCGGCGAAACGCTCGCGGGATGCCGTCCCGGCCGAATAGACGATCACGTCGGCTCCGCTGGCGGCAGCCCAGATGATGCCCTCGACAGCCAGGTCGATGTTCTCCGAGGCGCTGCGGTCGGGGTCGACCGCGCGTACCGGCAGCAGCGACGCGGCGGGTGCCACGCCGAGCACACCCCGGTTGCCGGGTTCGTGGTCGGACAGCCGGTTGCCGTGCCCGACGATGACGCCGGCCAGGGCGGTGCCGTTGCCGCCGGGCTCCCAGCCGTCG
>SLSW01000325.1 GCA_007130245.1 Micromonosporaceae bacterium | reverse complement strand
CTAATGCGGTGCTTGGGAAGACTGCTCGTCGGTGCCGTTGCGACGGTGGCGCTAGTGGGCTGCCAGCAGCACCAGACGCCAGAGCAGCAACCGGAGGCGTCGTCCACTGACGAAAGCCAGTCGTCCATTGGCTCAACTGCTGGCGGCATACTTGAATTCGGTGTTCCGGACGACTGGGACGATATGGTGCCGAACATGGCTCAGTGTCTCGAGGATCTGGGCTGGGACATCGACGTCGACGGTGGCAGCGTCAGCGTCCGGCAACTGCCCGACGAGCAGGTCGATCAATATTTGGCTGACCGGGACGACTGTCTCGCGACACTCGGCTATGACGAGCTTCCACCGCCGTCGTTCACCGCCGACGAGCTGGCACGCGCTTACGAGGTGTTGCTCGAGGTTGCCGACTGCGTCCGCGACCTCGGCCACCACGTGCCAGACGCACCAAGCAGGCAGGCGTTCATTGACCAGATGCTCGAACACCCGATTCCTCAGTGGCATCCGTACGACGGGGTCGTTCGGGACGGTGACCCTGGCCAGATCCAGCAAGTCGAGGAACACTGCCCCCTGCAGTGAGACCGCTCCGGCCGTGGGCCCGCCCACGGCCGGAGCGATTCAGAGCTCGGGGGTCTGTTGCATGAGCTGGCGGGCTGCCTCGGTCAGCGACCCGGACAGCGACGGGTAGATGCCGATGGTCTGCGCCAGCTGGTCCACCGTGAGGTGGTTGCCGACCGCTACCGCGATCGGCAGGATCAGCTCGCTGGCGTTCGGTGCCACCACCACCCCGCCGACCACCTGACCGGAGGCCGGGCGGCAGAACAACTTCACGAACCCGTCGTCGAGCGCGGCCATCTTGGCGCGGGCGTTTCCCGACAGCGGCAGCATCACCTGCCGCCCCGGCACCTTGCCGGAGTCCACATCCTCCTGTGAGGCACCGACCGTGGCCAGCTCCGGGTCGGTGAACACGTTGGCCGACACGTTGCGTAGCCGCAGCGGCGTCACCGCCTCCCCCAGCGCGTGCCACATGGCGATCCGGCCCTGCATCGCGGCCACGCTGGCCAGCGGCAGCACCCCGGTGCAGTCGCCGGCGGCGTAGACGCCCGGCACGTTCGTACGCGAGACCCGGTCCACGGTGACGTAGCCACCGGGGGCCACCCGTACGCCGTACTCGGCCAGTCCCAGCGATCCGGTGTTGGGCACCGACCCGACCGCCATCAGCGCGTGGCTGCCCTCGACCACCCGCCCGTCGGTCAGCTCCACCGCCACCCCGTCGCCGCGGCGGCGCACCGCCGCCGCCCGCGAGCTGTCGAGGATGGTCATGCCGCGGTCGCGGAACACCCGCTCGATGGCCGTCGCCGCGTCCGCGTCCTCATGCGGCATCACCCGCTCCCGGCTGGAGACCAGGGTGACGTGCACCCCCATCGCCAGGTAGGCGGAGGCGAACTCGGCGCCGGTGACCCCGGAGCCGATCACGATCAGCTGCTCGGGCAGCCGGTCCAGGTCGTAGATCTGGCGCCAGTTGAGGATCCGCTCACCGTCGGGCACCGCATCGGGAAGCACCCGGGGCGTGGCTCCGGTGGCCACCAGCACCATGTCGGCCTCGAGGATGAGCTCCTGCCCCGGGGGGTGGGCCGCACCGCCGTGCTCGTGACCGGGGCCGTCACCGAACGGGGTCACCACCACCGGGTGGTGGTGGTGTGCCGCGGCGTCGCCCAGCCGGGCGCGACCGTGGATCACCTCCACCCCGGCCTTGACCAGCTTGGCGTGGATGTCGTGGGACTGGGCGGTGGCGAGCCGGCGCACCCGCTGGTGCACCGCCCGCGCGTCGACGGCGACCGTCTCCGGCCCGGGCGCGCGCACCCCGAACTGTTCGGTGCCCCGGTAGCCGGTGACCACCGACGAGCTGGCGATGAAGGTCTTCGACGGCACGCAGTCATGCAGCACACACGCCCCGCCCGCGCCCTCGGCATCGATCATGGTCACGTCGGCGTCGAGCTGGGCCGCGACCAGCGCCGCCTCGTACCCGGCCGGCCCGCCGCCGATGATCACGATCCGGTTCATGACACGCGCGCTCCCGTCTGTCTGCCCCTGGACTCCAGCGGATATCGTCGCAGCCGTGCGTCACTACGCAGCCTACGGCTCGAACCTCGACCCCGCGCGGATGCGAGCCTACTGCCCGCACTCTCCGTTGATCGCGACCGGTTGGCTGGAGGGGTGGCGGCTCACCTTCGGCGGCGAGGACGCGATCGGCTGGGAGGGCGCGGTGACGACCATCGCCGAGTCGCCCGGCGACCGGGTGTTCGTGGCGGTCTACGACGTGCACCCGTGGGACGTGGCCGACCTGGACCGGGTGGAGGGGGCGCTGGCCGGCACGTACCGGAAGTTGACCGTACGGGTGGCGACGCTGGAGGGCGAGTTCACCGCCTGGGTGTATGTGCTCGACGGGTACGAGGGCGGGTTACCCACGGCGTGGTACCTGTCGGAGATCGCCCGGGCCGCCGAGGCCGCCGGCGCGCCGACCGACTACGTCGCCGACCTGCGGTCCCGCCCCACCCGCACCGCGTCGCCCGAATGAGGTCCGTCGTGGTCGGCTATGGCATGGATCCGGGGCGGTCCCTCGCCGACGCGCAGACGCTCCACGGAGGTTTCGCGGAGATCTAGCTACCGGCAGATGTGGCACACACGCTGGCCGACGGGTCGGTGGGGCCGCCGGTGGCCGGCGACAAGTGCTACGGCAGGCCAAGCGCCCGGCTAGTCGGCGCCGCCCACACTAATGGTCGAGTAGACATTGCTTGGTGTCGAGCTGAGCATGACTGGGAACTACGCTATGCTACACATTGACGAACTCTACGTAGCTCGACTAGCGTTCTACGCACCATAAGTGAGGGTGCGCTGGCAATGCGTCACACATCGCCACCGCGGGCGTCTCACCAACCCCATGACAGGAGGAAGCAGTGAAGAGCCATTCACAACATCGCACGCGGACGACAATACTACTTAGCAGAAAAGGACTTCGCCTTGGCGCGGCAGCTTCCGCGCTGCTGCTTTCCTTGACTCTGGGAGCAGCCCCTGCGGGCGCAGGCACAACAGTCGGGGCGGGTACCGCAAGTACACCTGCCGCCGCCCAAGGGGAGACGATGACCGGCGGATCAAAGAGCGGTGGATACCGCAACTGCTATCCACGTTGGGTACGGACGTACGTGACTGGGAACGGACTCATCAGCCACGCCCAACGACGGGTCGACAACCTAGAGTGGGAGACGATCTCTTACTGGCGCGGCAGCGTCGGGACCTATCGTTACAGTTTCGGACTGACCGCAGTTGATAGTTGGCAGGTCAGTGCGGGAAGCAACTTCAGTGGCGGCAGCTCGGGCGTCCAGTGCTTCAGCGGGGTGTGATGACAACCACAGCAAGGTGGCTGGTGATCGCTAGCGCCATCGGACTGATGGCGCTGGCGAGCTGTACCGCCACAGGTCCCGACGTCCCCGAAGCTCCCCACCCAGATCGTGAGGAGTTTGCGGATCAATTTGGTGCCACAGTGCAGGCGTGCATGGATGAACAAGGTTGGGACACGCGCGTCACCGCCGATGGCGGCCTTTCCGCAAGCATCCCGGACGAGCAGCTCGAGCAGTATCAGCACGATCTTGATGAGTGCGCTGCGCGATTCGGTTACGATGAGCCACCCCCGCCGCTGACACGCCAAGAGGCGGAAGCCTACTACGACGAGCTGGTGCAGGCTACCGAGTGCGTCCGCGAGCTCGGCTATCCGACTCCCGAGCCTGCCAGCAAACAGGCCACTGTGGAGGCTCTGATGCGTGGCGAGGGTCCGCCGTGGCTGCCGCACGAACGGCTTCTTGATACGGACGATGGCGATGCACTCGACCATGCGGCACGCGAGTGTGAGCTGGCAGAGTAGGCGCCTCACCGGGCCCCGGAGTCGGTGACCGAACGGGCCGGCTGAATGTGGCCTTCCGGCTCCGGGGGATCATCGAAGCGGACCCAGGACTACGGCCACCGGCTACGGCAGAGTGGTGCCGGGTTCGACCCGCTCGTAGTCGCAGCCGGCGAGCTTGGCGATGTTGGTGCCGTAGACCTTCAGCCCAGCGTCCGACAGCAGGAAGTCGTGCAGGGCGTACGCCCGCCGGGGCGTGACCGCGCGGACGAAGTCCACCGACTCCGACAGCTTCAGCCACGGCGCGTTCACCGGCAGGAACAGGGTCTCCACCTGCGCCCCTTCCGGCAGGTCGGACGGGTCGACCGAGTCGCCCGGGTGGTAGAACGTCTCCTCGATGAGGTAACCGACGTTGGCGATGCGCGGGATGTCGGAGTGGATGACCGCGTGCCGGCCGCCGGTGGTGGTGACGCGGAAGCCGGCGGCGGTGAACGTCTCACCGGGACGGACCGGGTGCACGGTCGCGTCCAGCCCGTCCAGCTTGTCGACCACCTCCGGGTGGGCGTATATGGTGGCGTCGGTGCGTCCGGCGAGCTTGCTGGTCAGCTTGTCGACGTCGAGGTGGTCGAAGTGCTCGTGGGTGATGAGGACCGCGTCTGCGCCGTCGAGCGACCCGGCCTCGGAGAAGCCTCCCGGGTCGATCACCAACGCCGCACCCTCGCGCTCCATACGTACACAGGCGTGGCTGAACTTCGTGACCCGCATCGTGTTCCTTCCTGGTGGAATCGTGACCTTCATGCAACAGTCTGCCGGAAACGGCGGCGCGTCCGTGCACGTCCCACCCGCATCAGGCTTCACGACTACGTGCGGGAGACGACGACATGAGACCACGACACAGTGGCGTGCGCGCCACCTGGATGACTGCCGCCGGGATGGCGGTGCTGACGCTAATGGTCGGCTGCGGCGCCGGCGAGTTCGACACGGCCGAGCCCGCGGCTGACGCGCCGCCAGCCGGTGCGGCCGACGGCGCGCGCGAGCGACCGGAAGATATGGACAGTGTTGACAGCGGCGTGGACGGTGGTCGGGCGGGCGGTTCACTGGCCGAGCACCGCGACATCATCTACACCGGCGAGGTGACGGTGCAGGTGGAGCAGGTCGACGCCGCGGCGCGGGAGGTGGCCGCGCTGGCGCAGCGGCACGAGGGCTTCGTCGCCGGCGACCGGCGCAGCGGCGGGGAGCATCCGCGGGCCACCCTGGTGTTGCGGGTTCCGTCCGAGCACTTCACGACGGCCGTCAACGAAATCGCCGACATCGGCACCGAACGTGGTCGCGACATCGACACCGAGGACGTGACCGAGGAGATGGTCGACCTCGACACCCGCATCGCCACTGCGCAGGCCAGTGTCGACCGGACCCGGGAACTGCTGGAGCGGGCCGACTCGATTTCCGACATCGTCGAGGTGGAGGCGGAACTGGCCGAGCGGGAGGCGCGGCTGGCGTCGCTGCAGGCCCGGCAGCGGGAGCTGGCCGACCTGACCAGCCTGTCCACGATCACCGTGTCCCTGGTCGGCCCGGAGGAGGTGATCGAGGAGAACGGCTCCGCACTCGGCTTCCTGACCGGCCTGTCGGCCGGGTGGCAGGCCTTCACCCGCTCGATGACGGTGCTGGTGACGGTGTTCGGGGCGCTGCTGCCGTGGCTGGTCGCCGCGGGCGTGCCGGCCGCCGCAGTGGTGTGGCGGGTGCGCCGCCGGCGCGGCACCACCACGCCCCCGTTTGAAGAGAAGACCCCTCCTACGGCCCGAGCATGATCAGGGGACCCTTCCTCAGGTAAGCAGCCCCAAGCGGGGCGCCTTCCTCAGGCGAGCGGCTGAAGCGGGGCGCCCTGCTGGGGCTGTAGCCGTAGCAGGGGTCCCCTCTTCACATCAGAAGGCGGTGGTCAACGCGCTCAGCGCGGTGTGCACCAGCAACCGGACACCGTGGGAGATGGCGCGCTCGTCGATGTCGAAGCGCGCCTGGTGGATATCCATGGCGTCCGCGCCCTCGATCCGGGTGCCGAGCCGCACCATCGCCCCGGGCACATGGTCGAGATAGAAGCCGAAGTCCTCGCCGCCCATGCTGAGCTCGGCCTCGGTGACCTGGTCGGGCCCGAGCGCGGCCGCGGCCGCACCCGCTATCACGGCGGTGGCCATCCGGTCGTTGACCACCGGCGGCACACCGCGCGCGTAGTCGATCTCGGCGTGGGCGCCGGTGCCCGCGGTAACGTCCCGGATCAGTTCTTTGATCAGGTCCGGCGCGGCCCGCCAGGCGTCCCGGTCGAGCACCCG
>SLSW01000251.1 GCA_007130245.1 Micromonosporaceae bacterium | reverse complement strand
CGTGGGCGCGGTGCAGCGCGAACAGCCCCGCCACCGACGGCGGGCCAGGACGCGCCAGCCCCAGCCGCGCCAGGTAGGCGTCCACCTCGATGCCACCCACGCCGGCGACGGTACCGGCACCGTGCGACACCGGCCGGCTCACCGCTGGCGGTGCAACCGGATCGCGCGCAGCGCATAGTCCAGCCCGGTGACCACGGTGACCACCACGGCCGCGCCCATCAGCCACGGCCCGACCGCCGCCAGCGGATCCGGGAACGGCCACAGGTACCAGGCGATCGCGGCGATCTGCAGCCCGGTCTTGAGCTTGCCGCCGCGGCTGGCCGGGATCACTCCACGCCGGATCACCCAGAACCGCAGCGCGGTCACGCCGAACTCGCGGGCCAGGATCACCACTGTCACCCACCACGGCAGCACCCCGTACGCCGAGAGCAGCACCAGCGCCGTACCGGTCAGCGCCTTGTCGACGATCGGGTCGGCGATCTTGCCGAAAGAGGTGATCAACTCGTACCGCCGGGCGATCCAGCCGTCGACGAAGTCGGTCAGCGACGCGACCAGGAACACCAGGCAGGCGGCGGCGAGCCAGCCCGGTCGGGTCATCGCCGAGACGATCACCAGCACGACGAACACGGGCACCAGCAACAGCCGAGCCGCAGTCAGCGCGTTGGCGGCGTTGGCCACCGGCACCGGCCGTGGCGCCGGCCGGGTCACCGCGGTGCCGCCGAGGTCACACCGACCGGTACGGCGACCAGGTCCACCCCGTCGGACGAGGTGACCTTCGCCTCCACCAGGTCGCCGACGTGCAGCTCAGCGTCACCACCGTCCAGCGTGGTCGACCCGTCCACTTCCGGCGCCTGGTGGGCCGCGCGTCCCTCGGCCGTCCCGGCATCGACGTGCTCGACCAGCACCTGCACCGTCGACCCGACCCGCTCGACGGCGCGCTGGGCACCCAGCTCGTCGGCCAGCCCCAGCAGCTTGCCGTACCGCCGCTTGACCGTCGCCGCCGGCACCTTGCCGTCCATCCCGGCCGCCTCGGTGCCGTCCTCGTCGCTGTAGCCGAACACCCCGATCGCATCCAGCCGGGCGGCCTCCAGGAACCGCACCAGCTCGGCCACGTCGGCGCGGGTCTCGCCGGGAAAGCCGACGATGACGTTGCTGCGCGCGCCCGCCTCCGGCGCCAGCGCGCGGATGTCGTCCAGCAACGACAGGAAGCGTGCGGTGGAGCCGAACCGGCGCATGCGCCGCAGCACCGGCTCGCTGGCGTGCTGGAACGACAGGTCGAAATACGGTGCCACCCCCGGGGTGGTGGCGATCGCCTCGACCAGGCCGGGGCGCAGTTCGGCCGGCTGCAGGTAGCTCACCCGCACCCGCACGATGCCGTCGACGGCCGCCAGCGCCGGCAGCAGCGTCTCCAGCGCCCGTGGGTCGCCCAGGTCCTTGCCGTAGGAGGTGGAGTTCTCGCTGACCAGCATCAGCTCCCGCACCCCCTGCCCGGCCAGCCAGGCGGCCTCGGCGAGCAGCTCGTCGGGTGGGCGGGACACGAACGCGCCGCGGAAGGTGGGGATGGCGCAGAAGGAGCAGCGCCGGTCGCAGCCGCTGGCCAGCTTCAGCGGCGCCACCGGTCCGGAGTCCAGCCGCCGGCGCAGCACCGGTCGCAGGTGCGCCGGGGTGGCGTCATCCACGGTGACCTCGGCGTGCCCGGGCACGGCGAGACCCGCGTCGCGGCGGGCCACCGGGGTCAGCGGCAGCAGCCGCCGGCGGTCGGTCGGCGTGTGCGCCTCGATCGCCGTGCCGTCGGCCACCTGCTGCAGCCGCGCGGAGATCTGCGGGTAGTCGTCGAAGCTGAGCACCGCCGCGGCCTCGGGCAGGCTGCCGGCCAGTTCCCGCCCGTACCGCTCGGCCAGGCAACCCGCGGCCACGACTTTCGCGCCGCCCTCGGCGGCGGCCAGCACGGTGTCGATCGACTCCTGCTTGGCGCTGGCCACGAACCCGCAGGTGTTGACCAGCACCACGTCAGCACCGGAGGGATCGTCGGCCTCGGTGGTCACCTGCCAGCCGTCGCCGGCCAGCCGGCCGGCCAGCTCCTCGGAGTCGACCTCGTTGCGCGCGCAGCCCAGGGTCAGCAGCGCCACCCGGCGCTGGTCGGTCGTCGTGGAGCTGGACACCCACCGAGGGTACCGGTCGGCCACCCGCCGGCCGCACCGACGCGAGCCCGCACCGGGCGGGTAATGGCCTCAGCCGAGCTGAGTGCGGGCGTCGGCGAGCAGGTCGCACTGGCGGCGCCAGTCGCCGTCGGTGAAACCGACGATCACGTGCCTCACCCCGAGGTCCCGGTAGTCCCGCAGCCGTGCCGCCACCTTCGAGGGTGGGCCGGCCACGGGGATGTCCCTCGCCTGGTCCGCCGGAATGCCGTACGCCTCGGTCAGCTCCGCGGCGATGCGGTCCCGCACGTCGGCACCGGCTCCGATGGCAGCCGCGACGCCGAGGTTGACGGTCGGCACGGCACGGCCATATCCGGCAGCCAGCTCGGCCAGGCGGGCGGCGCCGCTGCGGAGCTCCGCCATCGGCCGCACCGACGGGAACCAACCGTCGCCCAACCGGGCGGCGCGCCGGATCGCCACCGTCGAGGCGTTGCCGACCCAGAACGGTGGCGCCGGCACCGCGGGTGCCAGCACGACCTCCGGCTGACCGGGCTCGTCGGGCAGCCGCACCGGCGCTCCGGCCAGCAGCGACGGCAGCAGCTCCAGCGCGGTGTCGGTGCGCGGGCCGCGGGCCTCGTACGGCACGCCGGCCGCGGCCCACCCGGCCGGCGCCGCCCCCGATCCGACCCCGACCACCAGCCGGCCCCCGCTGACGTGCTGCAGGCTGGCGATCTGTTTGGCGGCCCAGACCAGCGGGCGCAGCGCCGGCACCAGCACGCTGGTGCCGATTCGCACCCGCGTGGTCGCGGCCGCGGCCGCCGCCAGCGCGACCGTGCAGTCCAGCGTGGGTGCGCCGACGGCGAGGTGGTCGCCGTGCCAGACGCTGTCCAGTCCGGCCTCCTCGGCGTGGCGCGCCGCGGTGGCGAGGTCGAGGTGCTGCTCCTGCTGGGTGGCCACGTCCGGCAGGATGACCCCCACCCGCGGGGTGTTCGCCTCGTCCGGGATCATGCCGGCCGGCGCGGCGCTCGTGGTCACGGTGGTGTCAGTCAACGGTGAGCACCACCTTGCCGGGTCCGTGGCGGCTCTCGACCGCGCGGTGCGCCTCGGCGGCCTGCGCTAGCGGGTAGGTGCGCCGGATGTGCACCTCCAGCGCGCCGGCGGTGTGCAGCTCGACCAGCACCGCGAGCCGGGCGGCGGAGCGCAGGTTCGGCGTGGTGCGTACGCCCAGCTCGCCGGCGCGGGCGTGTTCAACGAGGGTGAGCACCCGGTCGGGCGCGGGCGCCAGGTCCAGCGAGACCTGCAGCGCGTCCCCGCCGGCGCCGTCGAGGGCGGCGTCGACCCCGCCGGGAGCCGCGTGCCGGACCCGGTCGGCAAGACCATGGCCATAGGTCACCGGGACCGCGCCGAGCTGGCGCAGGTAGGCATGGTTGGTTTCGCGGGCGGTGCCGATCACCGTGGCGCCCCGGTGCGCCGCCAGCTGCACCGCCATGCTGCCCACGGCACCGGCGGCGGCGTGCACCAGCAGGGTGTCGCCCGCGCCTACCGCGAGCTCCTGCAGCGCGATGTGGGCGGTCTGGGCGGCGGCGCTGAAGCCGCCGGCGACCGCCCACGGCATGTCCGCCGGCTTGGCCACGATCTGGTCGGCCGGGACCACCGCGTGCGCGGCGTAGGCCTGCAGCGGCCGGTACCCGAGCACGTGGTCGCCGACCGAGAATCCCGTGACGCCCTCGCCGACCTGATCGATCTGCCCGGCGAGCTCGTTGCCGGGAATCGTCGGCTCGCCGGGCGCGCTGCCGGACGGGAACGCGCCCGCACGTACCGCGCAGTCGACCGGTTGTACACCGGCCGCGCGCACCCGCACCCGGACCTGCCCGGGCCCGGCCTGCGGTGCGTCGAGCTCCATGAGCCGTAACACCTCCGGCCCACCCGGTTCCATGAATGCCGCCGCGCGCACAGGCTGCTCCCCTCGATCGACTACGGAGCAACCGTGCAATGTAAACCTGAGTTGAAGTCAAGTCGGACGATCGACTCCTGCTTCGCGCCCGTCGTTGGGGAACGGGATTCCAACCGAAAGTACCGGTGCCGCCTAGTCCGGCCGGGCGAGGCGGTCGCTTCCCGCGATGGTGCGGCCTCACGTGAGCCACGAGCGGCCCACGAAGACCTCGGTGCCCCTCGGTAGCCGTACCTTCTGCCCGTCCGCCAACCGCCGGCACAGCTCCATCAGGTGAGCGTGATCCGGGCGCCGTCTCCTGCCGCCCGAGCTGCCGCCGTCCGGATACCACTGCGCGTGCCAACCCCTGCCCCGCAGCGCGACGAGCGGGCCGTCGACGACACTGCCGACCGCGCGGTCGATCGCGTCCAGCAGATCCCGCGAACCGCTGTCGCACGCGTCGCAGCCGCAATCGGGTTGGGCCTCCAGCGCGATCTGCGGCCGGACCACGCTGACCTGCAGCACCGCCAGCGGAGCGGCGGGCTCCGGCCACGGCAGATCCCGCTCCAGCAGCAACAGCGGCAGCGTGCCAGGGCGCGACGAGGTGAGCCGCAGGCCACGGTCGAACCGGTCCGAGTATCCGTCGGCGGCCAGGTCGGGCGCGGACAGTGTCTCGACCGCGACATCGGCGATCTCCCCGAGGCTGCCGGCCCATGCGCGCGCCCGGGCATGCACGATGCGGTACCGGTCCGGCTCGGTGACCCGCGAGTACTCGTCCTCCTGCGGGGAGGCGCCGTGCGGGTGCGGATCCGGCCAGGACGGCAGGTCGAGGCGTTCGTAGCTGCGCGCGACCCGCCACCGCACCTCGTCCAGGCTCACCATCGGCGCGAGGATACGGCCCCGCCGCGCCGCAGTGAATCAGTTTTCGCCCCGGTCAACCCGCCCGGCGCAGGGTCGCGGCCAACGTCTCCAACCCGACCGGGCCGAGCGCGAGCGCCTCGGTGTGCCAGCGCTTCAGGTCGAAGCTGGCGCCCTGCCGTGCCTTGGCCTCGTCGCGGGCGGCGAGCCACGCCCGCTCGCCGAGCTTGTACGACGGGGCCTGGCCGGGCCAGCCGAAGTAGCGCACGATCTCCGGGTGCAGCCGGTGTTCGGCGATGCGTCCGCGGTCGCGCAGCACCTCGGTGGCGGTCTCGAAGCTCCACCGGGTGCCGTGCCGCTTGGACTCCTCGTCCGGGATCGGCAGGTCCAGGTGTACGCCGATGTCGATGACCACGCGGGCGGCCCGCAGCGCCGAGCCCTTCAGCATGCCCAGCCGGCTGCCCGGGGTGGGGTGCCAGCCCAGCTCGTCAGCCAGCCACTCGGCGTACAGTGCCCAGCCCTCGCTGTGGCCGCTGACCCCGGACAGGCGGCTGAACCGCGACAGCCGGTCGCCCAGCATCCGCAGCTGGCCGAGCTGCAGGTGGTGACCGGGCACCCCCTCGTGGAACACGGTGGTCAGCTCGCCCCAGATGCCGAACCTCTCCCGCGCGGCCGCCGGCCACCAGGTGCGGCCCGGCCGCGACAGGTCCTCACTCGGTGGGGTGTAGTAGGCCGCGCCGGCCGAGGAGTTCTCCACCGTCACCACGTCCACGCGCCGCAGCGGCTCAGCGATGTCGAAGTGCACGCCGTTCAGGCGCTCGATCGCCTCGTCGTGGCGTTCCTGCAGCCAGGCGCGATAGGCGTCAACGTCGTCGAGGTATTCGGTGGCGTCCAGGTGGGCGATGGCCTCGTCAATGCTGGCGCCCGGCAGCACCTTGTCGGCCTCGGCGGCCATCTCCTGTTCGAGGCGGCGCAGCTCGCTCCAGCCCCATTCGTACGCCTCGATCTGATCGACGCTGGCGCCGAGCGACATCCGGCTGGCCACCGCGTACCGTTCCGCGCCCACGCCGTCGGCCTCGGTGGCCTGCGGCGCGTACGTGTCGCGCAGCCAGGTGCCGGTCTCGTCGTACGCGGCGCGGGCGGCGTCGGCGGCGGCGTTCAGCTCGGCGCGCAGCGGGCCTTCGCCGTACGCGTCGGCGACCTGGCGGAACGAGTCGCCGTCGGCGTACCGCTTGGCCTGGCCGGCCGCTTCCACCGCCTGCCGGCGGGCGGCCACCAGGCCGCGCGATGCCCCGGTCGACAGCG
>SLSW01000067.1 GCA_007130245.1 Micromonosporaceae bacterium | reverse complement strand
CGCTGCGCAACCGGCCCGGCTGGCGGGAGCTGATCGACTTCCCGGAGTTCTTCCACGGCGACACCGGTGTCGGCCTGGGAGCCATGCACCAGACCGGCTGGACCGCCCTGGTCGCCAACCTCATCCTGCCGGAGGCACCCGATCGGTGACGCCTGGGTGGCCGGGCGCCGCGGGTGGCGCCGTCAGTGTGGCGCGGCCCCGGCATACCCGTGCTCGGCGAGCCCCTGGCCCACCACCTGCAGATAGTCCGCATCCGCGGTGATGCCGAGTCCGTCGACGTAGCGGTTCATGAAGTTGAACAGGGCGCACACGAACACCGCGTCGTGCAGCGCGTCGCCGTCCCATCCGGCGTCGAGCACCTGCTGCGCGTCCGTCGGGGTCATTTTGCTCGGTGTCTCGGTCAGCTTACGTACGTAGCGCAGCAGCGGCTTCATCGACTCGTCGACGTCGGCCGTGTCCACATCTTCCAGCAGTGCGCTGACCGTCTTCTCGTCGAAGCCGAAGATCTCCGCCACCGCGCTGTGCGCGCCGTAGCACCAACCGCAGGCGTTGAGCCCGGATACGTACGCGGCGAGCAGCTCTCGCTGTGCCACCGTCAACGGTGAGGTCCCGCGCATGAGCAACTCGCCGAGTTTCGACAGTGGTTCCGCCTTGTCCGGGTAGGCGCGGAATAGATCGAACAGGGTGGCGTCCGTTGACAGTGAGGGGTGAAAAGCCATGCGGTGGAGTGTAGAGCGCCGGACTGCGACGCGGAACGCCTGCACGGCAACAGAGTTGAGAATTCCTCCGGTTACCGGCTCCTCGGTAACGCCGAGGCCAACCTAATCGGCAGGGTGGTGGAGGAACTGCGGCGACAAGTCTTGCCGGACACCACGCCGGCGGGTTTCGGCGGGCGGGTACCGACACGTGGCACGCCGAGATCCGCCCGGACGCCGTCGGTGCGTGGACCTTCACGATCGAGGCGTTCGGCGACCCGTACGTGCAGTGGCGCGACGCGGTCACCGCCAGGGTCGACGCCGGCCAGGGACCGGCGGATCTCGCCAACGACCTGGTCGAGGGCGCGCAGGTGCTGGAGACCGCGGTCGACCTCGTACCGTCGCACCTGCAGAGCTGGCTGCGCTCAGCGGTGGCCGCGCTGCGCGACACCGGCCGCCCGCTGCCGGCGCGGCTGTCAGCGGCGCTGGAGGTGGTCGACCTGCTGTGGCAGTTCCCGGGGCCGCCCGGCACGTGATGGCTGCCCGTGGCCAGGCGACCGGCGTCGTACTGGTGCTTCCAGGTAGCATCTGATACCATTTCGGTATGGCTATGACGCTCCGCCTGCCTGACGAGCTCGACGCTGAGCTGCGCGCCGCCACCGAGGAAGATCATCGCAGCCTGCACCAGACGGTGGTCCTCGCGGTGGAGACCTATCTTGCACTCCGGGAGACCGCAGAGATCAGAGCTGATCCTGAAGCCCTCCGTGCCCTCGCGGACGCGCGGGAATCGGTGCGGGACGGCGACGTGGTCTATGGCGTTGACGCCGCCCGAGACCTGCTGAAGCGGCGTGGCGATTGACCGGCCGCTACGAGCTTGGTTTAGCCCGCCCGGCCCGCCGTGCCATCGCCGAACGCCTACCGGCAGACGTCGCTTCCGCGGCGGTCGAGTTCGTGACCGGGCCATTGTTGGCGGCGCCCCGACGAGTTGGCAAGCCACTGCGCGACGAACTCACCGGTGTCTACAGTGCGCGGCTCAGCCGGGAGTGGCGGGTGCTGTATGAGATTGACAGGCCCTCTCACACGGTCATCGTGCTCGACATCCAGCACCGGTCCGTCGCCTACCGGCAGCGCTGAGCTTCGATTTGCGTCGGTCAGGTGTGACAGCGCCGGCAACCGCTTGACCAGACGAAGTGCCTCCATGTCCACGGCGACACCGGCGTCGGCCTGGGCGCACCAGTGACGACACCGATGCCGGGTAGCCGGCCGTCCCGGCCGTAGGATGCCGATGTGGTAGCGGTGCGGTCGTTGCAGCAGCAGGTGCGACACCTGGCGGAGGACCTGCGGCAGCAAGTCGTGCGGGACGCCGGCCTGCGGGCTGAGCTGCGACAGGAGCACGCGGCGGCGGAGGCGGCGCTGCGGGTCGCGGGCGGGTTCGAGGCGTGGCTGGAGGACGTGCTTGACCAGGCCGCGGTCGCGTGGGTGCTGGGCTGCGTCTTCGTACGCTTCTGCGAGGACAACCGCCTGGTCGAGCCGCTGTGGCTGGGCGGCCCGGAGCCGGAAGCGTCGGTGCAGCGGGCGATCGAGGCGCGGCAGTCCTATGTGATCGCGAACCCGCTGCACAACGACCGGCACTGGCTGCGGGAGGCGTTCGCCTACCTGCGTGACCTGCGGCCCACCGCCCAGCTTTTCGACGGTCACAACCCGGTGTGGCGCTTCGACATCTCCGGCGAGGCGGCCGAGGTGCTGTCGGACTTCTTCCGCCGGGGCGACGGGTATGTGTCGCTGCGCGACCCGGAGTTGGACACCCGTTTCCTCGGCAATCTGTATCAGGAGCTGTCGGCGTACGCGCGGGACCGGTACGCGTTGCTGCAGACGCCGGAGTTCGTGGAGGAGTTCATCCTCGACCGGGTCCTGGAGCCGGCGGTGGCCGAGTTCGGCCTGGCGCGCACCTCGGTGATCGACCCGGCATGCGGGTCAGGCCACTTCCTGCTGGGGGCGTTCGGTCGGCTGGTGGGCAAGTGGCGCGAGCGGGAGCCGGGTACGGGCATCGAGGTGATCGCGGAACGGGCGCTGGGACAGGTCACGGGGGTGGACATCAACCCGTTCGCGGTGGCGATCGCCCGCTTCCGGTTGCTGGTGATGGCGTTGAGACTGTGCGAGCGGACCAGCCTGGAGAAGGCGCCGGCGTTTGCGACCCGGGTGGCGACCGGCGATGCGCTGCTGCCGTGGGGCGACCCGGGGCGGCGCGGTGAGCAGACCACACTGGATGGAGACGGGGTGTTCGCGTTCGCCACCGAGGACGCGGACCTGCTGGCGGACTTCCTGCGGCCGAATCAGTACACGGTGGTGGTCGGCAACCCGCCCTACATCACGGTCTCCGACCCCGCCCGCAACAAGCGCTACCGCGACCTGTTCCCGGAGGTGTGCCACCGGCAGTACGCCATGACGGTGCCGTTCGCGCAGCGTCTCTTCGAGCTGGCCCTACGGGCGGACCACCAGGGCGACGGTGGGGGCTGGGTCGGCCAGATAACGTCGAACTCCTTCATGAAACGCGAGTTCGGCAAGAAGCTGGTCGAGGACTATCTGGCCCACCAGGTGGAGTTGACCGAGGTGATCGACACGTCCGGGGCATACATCCCCGGCCACGGCACGCCGACCGTCATCCTGGTGGGCCGCAACCGGCTGGTCAGCTCCCGCTACAGCGGCAAGGTGCGGGCCGTGCTCGGCATCCGGGGTGAGCCGTCCGAGCCCGAGGACCACGCCTGCGGGCTGGTCTGGTCCGCGATCGTCCACCAGATCGACGAACCCGGTTCCGAGTCCGACTGGGTCAGCGTCACCGACCTGGACCGCGACCGACTCGTCACACATCCCTGGAGTCTCACCGGCGGCGGCGCTGTCGACCTCATGGCCGGATTGGACAGGGTGGCCGAGTTACGGCTGGACTCCGCGATCGAGGAGGTCGGTTTCGGCGCGGTCACCCGTGAGGACAACGCCTACATGGTGGGCGACGGCCCGCTCCGGCGAAAAGGCGTTCCCGAGCAGTATCGGCGGCCGCTGGTCGAAGGCGAGGCCACACGCGACTGGGCGATCGAGAGCCCGACCGTGTCGATCTGGCCCTACCGAGACAAGACCCTCGAGTCGGCTGCTGACGCTGCTGTCGAGCGATTCCTGTGGCCGCTGCGTCGCGTCCTGGTCGAACGGGTCGCGTATGGCAAGACTCAGATCGCGCGCGGACTGCGGTGGTTCGAGTATTCGATGTTCTTCGATCGACGTTACCGGACGCCGTTGTCGATCGCGTTTGCGTTTGTGGCGACACACAACCACTTCGTGCTGGACCGGGGTGGGAAGGTCTTCAACCGTTCCGCGCCGGTGATCAAGTTGCCGGAGGGAGCCAGCGAGGACGACCACCTGCGCCTACTCGGGTTGTTGAACAGCTCGACGGCATGTTTCTGGCTCAAGCAGGTCAGTCACGACAAGGGAAGTCAGTCGGGTACGGGTGGCTTCATGCACGACGAGTGGGAGCGGTTCTACGAATTCACGGGGACGAAGCTGCTTGAGTTCCCGTTGCCGGGGGAGTTTCCGTTGGAGGTGGCGCGCCGGCTGGATGGGTTGGCGCAGCAGTTGCAGGCGGTGACTCCGGCGGCGGTGGTGGCGTCGGAGGTGCCGACCCGCACGCGGTTGGCGCAGGCGCGGGAGCAGTGGCACGCGATCCGGTCGCAGATGGTCGCGCTGCAGGAGGAGCTGGACTGGCAGGTCTACCGGCTCTACGGGCTGGTCGGTGAGGACCTGACCACCGACGACCCGCCACCGGTGGAGTTGGGCCAGCGAGCGTTCGAGATCGTGCTGGCCCGCCAGGCGGCGGCCGGCCAGACGCAGACGGTGTGGTTCACCCGCCACGGCTCCGCGCCGGTCACCGACGTGCCGGAGCACTGGCCGGCGGCGTACCGGGACCTGGTCGCGCGACGCATCGAGCTCATCGACACCGACCGCAACATCGGGCTGGTGGAGCGGCCGGAGCACAAGCGGCGCTGGTCGACCGAGGGCTGGGAGTCGCTGCAGAAGGCGGCGCTGCGCGACTGGCTGCTGGACCGGCTGGAGGCACCGGAGATGTGGGGCGGCGACCCGAAGCCGCAGTCGGTGGCTCAGCTGGCCGAACACGTGCGCCACGACGAGGACTTCCGCCACGCACTGGACCTGTGGGTCGGGCATGACCAGCACGATCCGGTGAAGACGCTGGGTAGCTTGGTGGCGGACGAGCACGTGCCCTACCTGGTTGCGTACCGCAACAAGCCGGCCGGCCTGCGCAAGCGGGTACGCTGGGAGGACACCTGGGAAAAGCAGCGCCGTGAGGACGCCGGAGAGAAGCTCCAGATCGAGCTGCCACCCAGGTACAGCTCCAGCGACTTCACTCGTACCTCGTACTGGCGTAACCGGGGCAAGCTGGACGTGCCCAAGGAGCGGTTCATCTCCTACCCGCACGCCGGGCGCGACAGTGATGCGACCGAGCTGCTGGGCTGGGCCGGCTGGGATCACCTGGCGCAGGCGAAGGCGCTGGCCGCCACCTACCTGGACCGCAAGCAGCAGGCCGGTTGGCCGGCCGAGCGACTGCTACCGCTGCTGGCCGGACTCGTCGAGCTGGAGCCGTGGCTACACCAGTGGCACGCTGATCCTCAGCCCGGTTACGCCGGCAGCCCGGCCGATTTCTTCACCGGCCTGGTGGACACCGAGCTGGCCGCTATCGGGGCTGACCGCGGCACCCTGGTCACCATCCGGGGCGTACCGGACCGTCGTGACAGTTGACCAGCCGCAGGGTCGACGGTGATCGGCTGAGCATAGCGGCTGGTTGCCCCGTCGAGCTATTGTCAAGACCTGTGTTTCAAGATCGTTTCCTAGGCGGCTATTCGAGCCGATGAACCAGGGCGCCCATCCCGAAGAGCTGCCGGCCGAGGTGCTGGCCGACGTGGCCAGCGTGGTCGGCTCAGCGGTCACTCTTCTCAGTCGCCTACCCGGAGGTGTCAATGCGGGTGCCATGCGCGTCCAGTTGGCCGGAAGGGCAGATGCAGTGCTCAAAGCAGATCCCCGGGCACACCCCAACCATCTGGACGAGACCTTGCGAGCCCAGAGAGTGGTCGGGCACATGCGTAGGTGCGGCTATCCCACCCCGGCCTGGCTCGGAGTGGGGGCCACAGCCACTCATGTATGGCATCTGATGGACTTCGTTGACGCGGCTCCCGCGCCAGAGCTGACCCCGTCTTTTGTTGAGCAGCTGATGGAGATCATCGAACTCCAGGCTGGCCAAGCCTCTGAGCCCTACGACCACTGGTCGTACTCTTGGCGGCTCGCCACCGGTCAGCAATCGGCTGTCGCCGGGCTGGATTTCAACGAGACGCCGGAGCAGTCGCGTCTCCGCCAGTCCGTGGCCGGGCTTTCGGGGTATTCGTCCGAGGTGTCGGCCTTGGTCGAGCGCCTGCGGCTCGTGTGTGCCAACGTCCCATCACCACGAGAGGCACCTGACATGGTCCATGCCGATCTCAACCCGAGCAATGTCCTGGTCCGTGACGGAGCGGTGGTGGCGGTCGTGGATGTCGGG
>SLSW01000346.1 GCA_007130245.1 Micromonosporaceae bacterium | reverse complement strand
GGGGTGATTCGGGGGACATCGAGCCCAGAGCCTACCGGGAAAGCGCAGGTCAGCGTATTGGTCGAGCGGGCGAGATTGGTCACCGTCCGGCTACGGGAACGGTAGGGGCGGCGCCGCGGCTAAGATCAGTCAAGGGGGGCGTGCCCGGTTTCCGGTGCGCGCCAGCCTAAACTGACCGTGCGCGTTCTGGCGCGCATGACCATCAGCGGGCTTCGCGGTCTCCGCCCGCTAGCGAGGAGGTGCGGGATGGACGAGATACTGGCCCGCAGTGGGATCTTCCAGGGTGTCGACCCGGAAGCGGCCGAGGCGCTCGCCAAGGAGATGGAGACCGTCGAGGTGCGCCGCGGCGACGTGGTGTTCAACGAGGGCGAGCCCGGCGACAGCCTCTACATCGTGCTGTCCGGCAAGCTCAAGGTGGGACGACGCGCCGCCGACGGCCGCCAGAACCTGATCGCGGTAATGGGCCCGTCGGACATGGTGGGTGAGCTGTCGTTGTTCGACCCCGGTCCGCGTACCGCGACCGCCACCGCGGTGGTCGAGACCAAGATGGCCAAGCTCCGCAAGCAGAGCCTGCGACCCTGGCTGAGCAACCGGCCGGAGATCGCCGAGCAGCTGCTGCGGGTGCTGGCCAGGCGGCTGCGCCGCACCAACGACGCGCTCGCCGACCTGATCTTCACCGATGTGCCCGGCCGGGTGGCGAAGAACCTGCTGCAGATGGCCAGCCGGTTCGGCACCCGCGACGGCGGTGTGCTGCGGGTGACCCACGACCTGACCCAGGAGGAGCTGGCGCAGCTGGTCGGCGCCTCCCGGGAGACGGTCAACAAGGCGCTGGCGGACTTCGCCTCCCGCGGCTGGCTGCGGCTGGACGGCAAGAGCGTGATCATCCTGGACCCGGAGCGCCTGGCCCGGCGCGCCCGCGTCTAGCCGCTGCCCCTACCGGGCGGCGACGTCCGGCGTGGCGTCACCGCCCGCGCGCCGCCGGCGGGGCACCCGCGCGGACGCCTTGGCCACCGGGGTGCCGGACGAGCGTTTCAGCGGCAGCGCCGCCAGCGAGTCCCGCAACTGCGTCGCATCCGGACGCGACGCCGGGTCGTTGTCCATTCCCGCGCGCAGCAGGTCGATGAACAGGCCGGGCACTCCGGGCACGTCGGCGATCGGATCGTCGAACAGTTCCAGCAGGGTGGCGATGCTCGGGGTGCGCCGGTGCCGCCACCGCGGTGGCCGTCCGCTCAGCAGCGCGTAGAGCGTGGCGCACAGCGAGTAGACGTCCACCGCCGCGGTCGGCGCCCCGGGATGGAACGTCTCCGGCGGCGAGTAGGCCGGCGTCAGCACCTCCAGCGTCAGGGAGGTCTCCCGGGTCTCTGCCAGCACCGCCAGCCCGAAGTCGGCCAGCTGCGGCTCGCCCCACCGGCTGATCAGCAGGTTGGCGGGCTTGACGTCGCGGTGCAGCACCCCGAGCCGGTGCGCGTGCCCGAGCGCGTCGGCGATCTTCACCCCCACCTCGCGGGTCTCGCCGGGGGTCAGCGGCGCGGAGTCCATCCGCTCGGCGTACGACCCGTCACACAACTCCATGATCATGAACGGGTGGAGATCGTCGGTGACGCCGACATCGTGCAGGTCGACCACGTGCGGATGAGACGACATCTGACCGGCCGCGCGGGCCTCGCGCAGGAAGCGGCGACGGTCGTGTTCATTGTCGATGACGCGGTTCTCCACTTTGACCGCCACCGCGCGGCCGAGCGAGTCCTGCGTGGCGCGGTAGATGGTGGCGAACCCGCCGCGGGCAAGCACCGACATATCCGAGATCCCGGGAACGGTCGGCACCTCATGCGCGCGGCTCACTCCGTAGACGGTAGCGTACCGGTCCGACGGACTGATCCGGCTGGCCTGATTGGACGTTCAGCCGAGTCCGGCCCGCAACGCGTCGGTGGCGGCACGCTCGCTGACCTGCTGGGTCGCGTACGCCAGCTGTACCGCCTCGTCGGCGACCAGGCGCGCCTGTGCGATGTCGCCGACGGCGGCCAGCACCCGCGCCAGCACCCGGGCGCTGACGACCCGGCTACGTACGTCCTCGGCCGGCACCTGCGCGGCCCGCCGGGCCCAGCTCAGCGCCTCGTCGGTGCGCCCGGCCGCGAGCAGCGCCTCCGCGTAGGTCGCCACCGCCAGGCGACGAGGGAGCAGCAGTGACGGCGAGCCCGCCGCCGCGGCGATCGGCTCCAGCACCGCGAGCGCACTGTCATGGTCGCCGGTGGCCAGCTGGGCGCTGGCCAGCAGCACCCGTGGCCCCACCTGCGCCGGTTCCAGCGCACCCTGCGGCTCCACCACATCGAGCACCGAGCGCGCCAGCGCCAAGGCGCGCTCCGGGTCGCCGGCCTCCAGCGCCACCAGGCCGCGCAGGGTGCGAGCCATGCCGATCAGCAGCGGGTGGCCGGTACGGGCGCAGTACGCCCCGGCGTCTTCGAGCAGGTCGGCCGCGTGCGTCGACGCGCCGAGCCCACGCGCGATCACCCCCCGCACCACCAGCGCCAGTCCGCGCCCCCAGTCGTCGTCGGTGGCCGCGAAGTCCCGGTACGCCTGCCGGGCCACCCGGTCGGCCTCACCCAGCTCGCCCACCTCGGCGGCGGCGAACGCGGCCACCGCCCGCAGGGTGCCCACCGCCCACGCTTCGCCGACCCGCTCGCCGAACGGCAGGAACAGCTCCGCCAGTCGCCTCGCCTCGGCCATCCGGCCGGCGAGCAGCCGGGTGAACGCCGTGGTGCCGCGCAGCCACGCCCGACCGAACTGGTCGTGCTGCTCGGCGAACAGCCGGGCCGCCCGGCCGAGCGCGAAGTCGGTGCCGGTGAAGTCGCCACGCGCGGTGGTGACCCAGGCCAGGTGGTGCAGCGACCAGGCCTGGCTGCGGCGGTCGTCCGCGCCGACGGCCAGCTCGTACGCCTCGGCAAAGCGTTCGGTGGCCGTTGCCAGGTCGCCGGAGAGGTAGTTTGCCATGCCGAGCAGCCGTAGCGCCTCGGCGCGGGAGGCGACCAGGTTCGCGGTGGTGGCCACCGCCAGCGCCTCCCGCCACACGTCGAGCGCCCGCGCCGCATCGCCCAGCAGCCGGTGCGCCCGGCCGGCGACGAGCAGTGCCCCGACGCGCAGCTCGTCGTCGTCGCCGGCGTCGGCGTAGATCTTCTCGGCCATGTCGCGCGCCTCGGCCGACCGGCCGTGCTGCAGCAGCGCGCGGGCGTGCACCAGCTGGTCCTGCCTGCTGGCGTACCCGCCGCCCAGCCGGGTGCTGCGCTGACAGTACTCGATGGCCAGCGCCGGCTCGCCGGCTGACAGCGCCCGCCGGGCGGCCTGGCTGAGGGAGGCCACACCGAGTGGCACCACCAGTCTCGGGTTCGAGTCCGGCGCCAGCCCGACCATCTCGGCCAGGGTCGCCGCGCGTTCGACGTGGCGCGCCACGAACGCGTCCCGCTCCTCCTCCGGCAGGGTGCTCTTGGTGCCCCAGCGGGCCAGGAACGCATGGCGCTCGGCCAGGTCGGCCTTGCCGATGCCGGCGTAGGCCGCCTCCCGCAGCAGCGGGGTGGCGAAGGCGTACCCACCGCGAATGCGCCGCAGCATTCGGCGGTGCAGCAGTTCGTCCACCGCGCGTTCGAACTCCACCGCGGCCACCGCCGCCGGCCGCCCGAGCCGGCCGGTGCGGCGCTCGGCCATCGCGGTCACCGCGCCGCTGGGCACCGTCTCGCCGACCACGGCCGCGTCCCGCAGCACCGCACGGGCCTCGGCGGGCAGCGCGTCGATGCGGGCGGCGAGCACCGCGGCGAGGTCGCGCGAGAGCAGGTGCTTGTTCAGTGACCCGGGCGCGAGGCGCCAGACCGGTTCCACCCCCTCGGGCGCCACCGACCCCTCCGGCACGACGGTGCCGGTGGCCATGCCCGCCTGCGAGGCGCCGTACCGGGGCGAGGGTAGCCGGGTCCCGTCCGGCGGCGGCGCGCCGCGCGTCAACGCTCCCCGTTCGATCAGGGCGGTGACGAGCTCGGCCAGATAGAACGGGTTGCCCTGGGCGGTGGTCAGCAGCTGGTCCTCGTCAGCCTGCGGAAGCCGCCCGCCGCCCAGGTAGGACGACAGCAGCCGCGCAGCGTCGGCGCCCCGCAGCGCGGGCAGCGTGGCGACCTCGGCGTCGGGCACCTCCGCCAGCGCGCCGGTGGTGCGCACCAGCTCCGGACGCCCCAGTAGCAGCACCAGCACCGGGCCGGTCAGGCGCGCCGCGGTCGCGCCCAGCACCTCGACCGTTTCGGGGGTGGCATCGTGCAGGTCGTCCACGACCACCAGCAGCGGTCCCTGTCCGGCCAGCGCGGACAGCAGGCCGGCCACGGCCATCGGCACGCTGGCCAGGTCGGCGCCGTCGGTCTCGCCGACCCAGTCGCCCGCGCGGGCGTCCGGCAGCTCGCTGTGCCCGACAATCGCCAGCAGCAGGTCGTTGTGCAGCGCGGTACCCAGTCGCTGAGCGAGCCGCCGCAGCCGCCGTTCGGCCACGTCGCGGCCGCCGTCGGCGGCGGTGTCGGCCGACAGGCCGATCGCCGTCCGCACCAGGTCGGCCATCGGCTCCAGCCGGCGCCGCTCCCCGTAGGCGGCGCAACGCACCGACAGCACCCGCGCGGGTGGGGCGTAGCCGGCGGCGTACCGGGCGGCCTCGGCGGCGAACCGGCTCTTGCCGATGCCGGCCTCGGCGGTCATGACCATCACCCGCGGCACGCCCCGGTCGACGACCTCGGCCAGCCGGCCGGCGAGCCGGCCGAGTTCGGCCTCGCGCCCCACGAAGGGCGCCTCCTCGCCCAGGGCGGTGCGCGCACCCGGGGCGTCGTGCAGTCCCAGCAGCTCGTACGCATCCACCGGCTCGCGCTTGCCCTTCAGCCGCAGTGGGCGCAACTGCCGCCAGGAGGCCAGGTGGCGGGTGGCCGCGGCGGTGCGCTCACCGGCGTATATGGCGCCGATGGCGGCGGAGTCGGCCAGCCGCGCAGCGGTGTTGACGGTGTCGCCGACCACGGTGTATTCGAGGGCGGCCTGCACCCCGGCGACCACCATGCCGGTGTTCAGGCCGACCCGCAGGCCGAGCGGCTCGCCGCCGCCGCGCTCGTCGGCCAGCACCCGGCGCACGGTGCGCTGCATCGACAGCGCGGCCCGCACCGCCCGCTCGGCGTCGTCCTCGTGCGCGACCGGCGCACCGAACACCGCCATGATCCCGTCACCGGTGAGCTTGTCGACGTGACCGCCGAACGTGGTCACGGCGTTGGCGAGCGCGGCGAGCACCCGGTCGGTCACGGCGCCGACCCGCTCCGGATCCAGGTCCTCCGACCAGGAGGTGAAGTCCGACAGGTCGCCGAACAGCACTGTGACCACGCGCCGCTCGGTCTGCAGCGGGGTGGCCGCCTCCGGGAGCGTGGCGCCGCAGTGGTGGCAGAACCGCGCGCCTCGCACGGCGACGGTTCCACAGATGGCGCAGGTCACAGCGTGTCCAACGGCTCGCTGCCCGGTGGTGATTCCCCCCGGTCGGTCGACTGTTCGAGATAGGCCAGTTGCGCCCGGACCGACCACTCAGCCGCTTCGCGCAGATCAGGTGATATGTCATGATAAACCTGTTCCACAACCCGGGCCGGGGTGGTCGCGCCACCGGCCACCGCCGCGGCGACCTGTTGCAGGCGGGCGCGGCGGTGGGCCAGGTAGTACGACGCGGCGGCGGCGCAGTCGGTCAACGCCGGACCGTGACCGGGCAGCACCGGCATTCCGGCGAACCGCTGCAGCCGCTGCAGGCTGTCCAGATAGTCGCCGAGGTCGCCATCCGGCCACGCCACCACGGTGGTCCCGCGGCCGAGGACGGTATCGCCGGTCAGCACCGCCGCGGCCCCGCCCGCCTCGACCACGAAGCACACCGAGTCGGCGGTGTGCCCGGGTGTGTCGATCACGGTCACCCGCAGGCCCGACAGATCGGTGGGCTCGCCGCCCGGCGGCGTCACCACCGGCGCCCGCGTCAGCTCACAGAACCGTTCCAGCCCCTCGACATGATCCGGGTGCGAGTGGGTCACCAGCACGCCGGCCACGGTGCCGGCGGTGTCGGCGACCGCCCGCAGGTGCGCCTCGAGCGCCGGTCCCGGGTCAACCACGAGGGCAGGCTCGTCCACGCCCGACCGCAGCACCCACGTGTTGGTGCCGTCGAGCGTCATCGGTGAAGGGTTGGGCGCGCGCACCAGCGTCGCCCACCCTGGCAACCGCTCCGTCACCGCCACCACCGGGGCAGTGACGTGGGCCACCGGATCG
>SLSW01000063.1 GCA_007130245.1 Micromonosporaceae bacterium | reverse complement strand
GCACCCAGGTCGAGGGTGTAGAGGTGCTTGTCCTTGAGGGTCTCGGGCACCTCGCCCTTGACGATGCGCTGCGCCAGCCCTTCCACGACGGCGGTCTTGCCGACGCCGGGCTCGCCGATCAGCACCGGGTTGTTCTTGGTCCGGCGCGACAGCACCTGCATGACCCGCTCGATCTCGCTGTCGCGGCCGATCACCGGGTCGAGCTTGCCCTCCCGGCCGGCCTGGGTCAGGTTGCGGCCGAACTGGTCCAGCACCAGCGAGGTGGACGGCGCGGACTCGCCGCTGGCCCCGGCACCCGCCGCGGCCGGCTCCTTGCCCTGGTAGCCGGACAGCAGCTGGATGACCTGCTGCCGAACCCGGTTGAGATCAGCGCCGAGCTTGACCAGCACCTGCGCGGCCACGCCCTCGCCTTCGCGGATCAGGCCCAGCAGGATGTGCTCGGTGCCGATGTAGTTGTGCCCCAGCTGCAGCGCCTCGCGCAACGACAGCTCGAGCACCTTCTTGGCCCGCGGGGTGAACGGGATGTGCCCGCTCGGCGCCTGCTGGCCCTGGCCGATGATCTCCTCGACCTGCTGGCGCACGCCCTCGAGGGAGATGCCGAGGCTCTCCAGCGCCTTGGCCGCGACACCCTCACCCTCGTGGATGAGACCGAGCAGGATGTGCTCAGTGCCGATGTAGTTGTGGTTGAGCATCCGGGCCTCTTCTTGGGCCAGGACGACAACCCGCCGTGCCCGGTCGGTGAACCGCTCGAACATACCCTCGTGCTCCTCACGTGCGCTGCTTGGGTATCGCCACGAGTCTGATCACTTCGTTGCGACCCTTCTCGCCTCGCGTCGTCTGTAGTCCTTTAACTCTATCGCTGCATCCCGGCCGACCTGGCCACGGCACTCGCGCCACCAACTCGGTAAATAGTGCCCAGAACGGCACTAACCCACACGCAAGGTTGTGGTGGCCGACCCTTCACGTAACGCCACCACCGGCCAGGACGTTCCTGCCGGGGTGTGAGTACGCGCACAGCGAAATCGCGGTGACCCCGCACCAGCCGTCGGGGTCACCGCGATCCGCCGCCCAGCATGACGGAAGTAACGATATGAGGTTACATGACTACTCAAAGTGCGCAGATCGACGCGATGGCCTCGGGCGTCGGGCGCCCGCCGTCAGCGGCCCGTCAGCGGCCTGCCGAGGCGTGATATTCCGCGACGATCTCCTCCGGGATCCGACCCCGGTCCGAGATCTCTTTGCCCTTGCTCCGGGCCCATTCGCGGATAGCCCGATTCTGCTCCCGGTCCAGCGACTGGGTGCCGCGACGCCGCGCACCGGCGGCTGCCGGGCGGGCGGCCTTCGTGCCGGCATTAATGTACGGTGCGAGCGCCTCACGCAGTTTCGCCGCGTTCTTGGCCGACAGGTCAATCTCATACTGCACCCCGTCGAGGCCGAACTTCACCGTCTCGTCGGCCTCCCCACGGTCCAGGTCATCAATAAGCTTGGTAATCGTCTGCTTGGCCATCGGCCGATTGTCCCTTCCTGCCCGCACCGGGCGACCGGTTTCACATGCGCGGACTCACGCTACCCGGCCGCTGCTCAGGGCGTACGACCGGGAACCACGCCATCCGAATTCCCTACTTCGCGCCCTACAGTAGCCATCGGATTCATTATTTCACACGATGGCACGCGGACATTTCCAGCATGGTGCAGGCACCGCGCGGCACCCATTCGCGGGGCGACGAATATCCCGGGCTAATCGGGAAGGGCGCCCGGACCGCCGAGTACCGATTCACGGCGTCGCCTGCACCGTTAACCCAATTCGCGGGAAATTCGACGGCGCCGCGTTTCGCACTCACGTTTCCTCGGGTCCGGCTTGCCGAGGGGCGTTCCGCGCGTAGACCATCTGCAGGCCGAACAGGGTGAGCATCGGCTCGTGATGGGTGACCGTGGTGCACTCGCCGAGGACCAGCGGCGCCAGCCCGCCGGTGGCTATGACCGCCCTCACGTCGCCCAGCTCCTCCACCATCCGCTCGACGACGCGGTCGACCTGGCCACCGAAACCGAAGTACATCCCGGCCTGCAGGCACTCGACGGTGTTCTTCCCGATCACTGAGCGGGGCCGCGCCGGCTCGATCCGGCGCAACTGGGCCGCGCGGGACGCCAGTGCGTCGAACGAGACCTCGATGCCGGGCGCGAACGCTCCGCCGAGGAACTCACCCTTTGCGCTGATCGCGTCGAAGTTGGTGGTGGTGCCGAAGTCCACCACGATCGACGGGCCACCGTAGAGGGTGTACGCCGCGAGGGTGTTGACGACCCGGTCCGCGCCCACCTCCTTCGGGTTGTCGATGGCGAGCTGGACGCCGGTGCGCACCCCGGGCTCGACCACGACCGTGGGGTACCCGCGGTAGTAGCGCCCCAGCATGGAACGCAGGGACCGCAGCGCGGCCGGCACCGTCGAGCACGCCGCCACGCCGGTGATCTCGACGCTGTCGCCGGCGAGCAGCCCGCGGTACATCAGGCCGAGCTCGTCCGCGGTCGCCCGGGCGTCGGTCTTGACCCGCCACGAGTGGACGATCTTGTCCTGGTCGAACGTGGCCAGCACCGTGTTGGTGTTCCCGATGTCGATGCACAGCAGCACTGGGACCTCACCTGCCCATGTCCGGGCCGCACAGATCCATGGCGATGTCGAGGATCGGCGCCGAGTGGGTCAGCGCTCCCACCGACAGGTAGTCGACCCCGGTCGCGGCGAACTCGGCGGCCGTGGCCAGTGTCAGGTTACCGGTGGCCTCGAGCTCCGCCCGGTCGCCGATCTCCGCCACCACCTGTCGCAGCAGCTGCGGGCTCATGTTGTCGCACAGCAGGAAGGTCGCCCCGGCATCGACCGCCGCCCGCGCCTCGGCCACGTCGGCCACCTCCACCTGAATCGGCAGGTACGGATAGGTCGCCTGCACCCGGGCGAACGCCGGCGCTACCCCACCGGCGGCGCGGGCGTGGTTGTCCTTGACCATCGCCGTGTCGTACAGGCCCATCCGCTTATTGACCCCGCTTCCGGCGCGCACGGCGTACTTCTCCAGCGCCCGCAACCCGGGGGTGGTCTTGCGGGTGTCCAGCACCCGCACCCCGGTGCCCGCCACCGCGTCCACCCAGGCGCGGGTGGCAGTGGCCACACCGGACAGCCGGCACAGCAGGTTCAGGGCGGTGCGCTCCGCGGTCAGCAACCCCCTCGTGGGGCCCGACACGGTGGCCAACACCTCGCCGCGCGCGACCCGCGCGCCGTCGGCCACCTTGGTGACGACCTCGATGCCAGCGTCGGCGAACTCGAACGCGACAGCGGCCACCGCCATCCCCGCCAGCACGCCGTCGCCGCGCGCCACCAGCTCCGCGACGTCACGCTGGTCGGCCGGGACGGTGGCCTGGCTGGTCACGTCGACACCGTCCGGGCCGAGGTCCTCAGCCAGCGCCGCCCGGACCGTCCGCACCACCTCGGTGGGGTCCAGCCCGCAGGCCACGAGGTCGTCTACTGTCGTCGGCTTCACAAGCGCTCCCAACTCAGCCTAAGGCAGCCGTCCGGCGGAAGGGTAACGGTCACGCGCCCGCGCCACCGTTCCTCGGCGGACGGGAAGTCCTCACGCCAGTGGCAGCCGCGGGTCTCGGTGCGGGCGGCCGCGGCCGTGACCAGGGCCGTGGCCACGGTCGCCAGATTCGCCAGCTCCCACACCTCGGCCCCGCCCCGCACACCGGCGGTGCCGAACACGCCACCGACAGCGGTCGACCGGCCGGCTACCAGCCCGGCCGCGATCGCCACCGCGTCCGCCGCCTGCGCCAGCGATCCGGCCGTACGCAGCACCCCGGCGCCGGCCGACAACGCCCGCTGCATCCCGATCCGCGCCGCTGCCGCGTCCCCGCCCCCTCCCCCGTGCGCACTTTCAGCGAAAGCGCGGCCTGGCGGGCCGGCGGAGGCCGCGCTTTCGCTGAAAGTGCGACCAGGTGGGCGGCGGGCAGCCAGGTCGGTGGCGATCCGGCGGGCGAACACCAGCGCCTCCAGTAACGAGTTGGAGGCCAGCCGATTGGCCCCGTGCACGCCGGTGCAGGCCACCTCGCCACAGGCGTACAGGCCGGCCAGGCTGGTGCGCCCGTGCCGGTCGGTACGCACCCCGCCGCTGGCGTAGTGCGCCGCCGGTGACACCGGGACCAGCTGCTCAGCTGGCTCGATGCCGACGGCGCGGCAGGTGGCCACGATGGTGGGGAACCGGACCTCGAGAAAGTCCCGGCCCAGATGGCGGGCATCGAGCCAGAGGTGATCGGTACCGGACGCCCGCATCACCCGGTGGATCGCCTTCGCCACCACGTCACGCGGCGCCAGTTCCGCCAGGTCGTGCTCGCCCAGCAGGAACCGTTTGCCGTCCGCGTCGACCAGGTACGCCCCCTCGCCGCGCAGCGCCTCCGACACCAGCGGCTGCTGAGCGCCGGAGCCGGCCATACCGCCCGGCCGGTCACCGTTGCCCGCCGGGCGGTCGGTCGTGGGCAGGTACAGCGAGGTGGGATGGAACTGCACGAACTCCAGGTCGGCCACGGTGGCCCCGGCGCGCAACGCCAGCGCGACCCCGTCCCCGGTGGAAACCGCCGGGTTGGTGGTCGATGCGTAGACCTGGCCCATGCCGCCGCAGGCCAGCACCACCGCCGGCGCCAGGATCGCACCGACGCCGTCCGGGCTGCCCTCGCCGAGCACGTGCAGGGTCAGCCCGTACACCCGCCGCCCGGGGCCGTCCGGGTCGTCCGTCACCAGCAGGTCCACCACCAGCGCGTGCTCGACAAGGCGGATCCACGGGTCGCGCCGCACCGCCTCCTGCAGCGCGCGCTGCACCTCCGCGCCGGTGGCGTCGCCGCCGGCGTGCACGATCCGGTCGGCCCGATGCCCACCCTCGCGGGTGAGCATCAGCGTGCCATCGGACTCCCGGTCGAAGACCGCACCGGCGCGGATCAGCTCCCGCAGGCGCGCCGGCCCCTCGGTGACCATCACCTCCACCATGGCCGGATCGCACAGGCCCGCGCCCGCGGCCAGGGTGTCGGCCGCGTGCGCGGCCGGGGTGTCCCGCGGGTCGAGTACCGCCGCGATCCCGCCCTGGGCCCAGCGGGTGGACCCGTCCGCGATGGTGACCTTCGTGACCACGGTGACGTGCAGGCCGGCCTCGCGCAGGTGCAGCGCGGTGGTGAGCCCGGCGATGCCGGAGCCGACCACCACCACGTCGGTGGTCTCCGACCATCCCGGCGCGGGCGCGGGCAGCCGCACCGGCAGCGGCGGCAGCTCCAGCGGCGGATCGGGCAGCGGCGGCAGGTCCATCGGCACAGTCAACCGTGCCCGGCCGCCGCGACCACCGCCGGGGCGACCGGGCGCGGCTTACGCTACTCGGTGCGCACCGGCAACTCGTCGGGTCCGGCGCCCTCCAGCGACTCCTCCAGCTCCCGGTCGGTCACCCACAGGTAGCACCGGAACCCGCGGTCGCCGGCCTGCCAGTCCTGTGGCGACATCCAGTCGGCGATGGCGCCGACCCGGAACCGTACGTCGTCGTCGTCGGGCACGTCGGTGTAGGCGGCGATCTCGCTGCGGCAGCCGTCGTACACCGCTTCGACGGCGTCGCCGCCGGCGTCCGCGTCCGGGTACGGGCCGTCCGGAGCTCGCCACACCCCCACGAACTCCGCCTGGTGGGGCTCGTCGCACGACACCGGAGTGCGTTCGGAGACCACGCCATCGTCATCGACGGCGACCTGGAAGCAGCCCAGCCGCAGGTCCGAGTCCTCGTCGGCCAGCTGCCCGGACAGCGACCCCTCCCGGAGCACCGGCTCACCGGTGACCGAGTCGAGCTCGGTCAGATCGCACCGGAACCAGCGGGCACCGCCGTCCCATGCCTCCTGGGAGGGCAGCGCCACCCCCAGCCACAGGCGGCCGTACCGGAAGTCCTCCCCGAGATACTCCTCGGCGTTCGCCTCGCACACCCGGTAGGCCGCCCGGTGCGCCTCCGAGTCGACCGCCGGAGGTGAATCCTGCTCGGCGGGCTCGTCCGGGAAGATGCCGACGTGGACCGTCTCGATCAGATGCAGCTCGTCGCAGTCGACCGGGTCCCAGTGCGCGATCCCGGTGACCGGGCGGTACCCCTCCTCGTGGCAGACGTCGCCCACGGGCATGAAGGGGGTCGGCTCCTCGAAGCCGTTCCAGTCAGCGGTGAGGTCCCCGTCGATACCTTCCGGCAGGTCGGCGCAACCGGCCACCACCAGGGCCAGCGCCATCGCCGCCCCGGCCACGATCGTGGCGGTGCGACCTCGTCCTCTCGTGTGGCGCGCAGGATCGCGCATGTGGCCAACTCTCCCCGTGTCGTCGCGCGCCCGCGGATCCGGCACCGGGCGCGTTCGACCGTGAGCATAGGTGCCCACTGACCGTGACGTACAGGAATCAATCAATCACGGAATCCGGTAAATCCCGTTTCGTCATTATTTCTTGGTAATAGCTTAGCCGTGATCCCGGTCACCGGATCGGCATCCCGCTCTCTCCGGCGCCAGCCAGGGACTCGGTGAGCTCGTGGTCGCTCAGCCACAGAAAACACCGGAAGCCGCGGTCGCCGGCCTGCCAGTCCGACTCCCCCATCGGGATGAAGATCGTACCGGTGCGGTACTGCATGTTCGCGTCGTCGGGCACGCCGACGTACTCGGCCACCACGCTGCGGCAGGCGCGGTGAATCCGGTCCGTGCCGTCCTCATCGTCCGCGGGATACGACGTGTCCGGGGCGGTCCACACGCCCGCGAACTCGACCGAGTGCGGTTCGTCGCAGTCGACCGGGACCATCTCCCCGGTCCCGTCGTCATCGTCGTCCCTGCGGAAGCACCCGAGAGCCAGCTCCGAACCGTCTGCCAGCGCGCCCCGCAGGCTGCCCTCGTCGTGGCCCACCAAACCACCACCGCCATTGGGCTGGGAGGTCATCCCCACGTCGCAGCGGAACCACCGGGCACCGCCCTCCCAGGCATACCGCGACGGGCGGACCACCCCGAGCCAGAGCGGACCGTACCGGAAGTCGGCGCCGAGGTACTCCGCTGCGGCGGCCTCGCATGCCCCGTAGGCCTCGCGCATCTCCGGAGATCCTGCCGGCGGCGGGGTCACCCGGTCGGCGGCCTCGTCCACGAACGCGCCGACGTGGACAGTCTCCACCATGTGGTGCCGCTCACAGGGCACCGGACGGTATCCGGACATCGGCCCGTTGTGGCTGAAGTGCTCCTGATGGCAGGTGGCGGGATCGGGCTGGAACACCACCGGCTCCGGCATCGCGCTCCAGCCACCCGTCAGGTCACCGTCCACGCCGTCCGGCAGCGCGCACCCACCCAGCAGCAGCACCGTCGCGAGGCCTACCACCGGACCCAGCTGTCTCGTGCGCGCCTTCGGCACCTTCCGCACCTTCCGCACCTCCCGTCACGCCGGCACCGTGGGCGGCAGCCTACGTGACGCTCACCACTCCCGTGCGTCACGATCTGCTCACCGGGCCCGTGGTCACCAACGGCCTCGCTGGAGAGGTTGTTCACAACCTGTTGCCCGGAACCGGGCCGAAGCACCGATACTGGAGGCGACCGGTACCCCGTAGAGGACTGGATCGCTGATATGAGCGCACCGCTGCGCGTACCCGGGGCGAGGCCCCTGACCGTCGGCGTGATCGGCGCCGGACGGATCGGCACCGTGCTCGGTGCCGCACTGGCCGCGGCCGGCCACCGCGTGGTCGGCGTCACCGCCCGTTCCCGCGCGTCCCGGACGCGGGCGGCCGAGCTGCTACCCGACGCCACCGTCGGCTCCCCCGACGAGGTCGCCCGCGCCGCCACCGATCTGCTGCTGGTGGCGGTTCCCGACGACACCATCGGCCCGCTGGTGGGCGAGCTGGCCACGACCGGCGCGCTACGGGACGGCCAGGTGGTGGCGCATGTGTGCGGCGCGCACGGCACGGCGGTGCTGGCACCGGCGGTGCGATGTGGCGCCCACCCGCTGGCGATGCACCCGGCCATGACCTTCACCGGCGGCGCCGACGACGTCGCCCGCCTGGCCGGGGTCTCGTACGGCGTCACCGCGCCGGACGAGCTGCGCCCGCTGGCCACGCGGTTGGTGGCCGACCTCGGCGGCACGCCGGAGTGGATCGCCGAGGGCGACCGTCCCGGCTACCACGCCGCGCTGGCGCACGGCGCCAACCACCTGGTGACACTGGTGAACGAAGCTGCCGCGCTGCTGCGCGGCGCGGGCGTGCGCGAGCCCGCCACGCTGCTGGCACCGCTGCTGCGTGCCGCGCTGGACAACGCGCTGAACCTCGGGGACGCGGCACTGACCGGGCCGGTGGCCCGCGGCGACGCCGGCACGCTCGCCGACCATCTGCGTCACCTGGCGCGTACCGCGCCGGACTCGGTGGCCGCCTACCGGGCGCTGGCGCGGCGCACCGCCGACCGCGCCATCGCCGCAGGCCGGCTGGACCCCGCCGCGGCGGAGGCGCTGCTGGGCGTGCTCGCCGCCCAGCCGCACGCGCTGGCTGAGGAGGCGTCATGAGCACACCTCCCGCCACGAGCGCGGCCCTCGACACGCGCCCGACCCCGGTCACCCTCGTCCACACCCGCGACGAGCTGGCCGCCGCCCGCGCGGGCGCGCCCGGGCCGGTCGCGGTGGTGATGACCATGGGCGCACTGCACGAGGGGCACACGGCGCTGCTGCGTGCCGCGCGCGGGCAGGCGGCGACGGTGCTGGCCACCATCTTCGTGAACCCGCTGCAGTTCGGGCCGGCCGAGGACTTCGAGCGCTACCCGCGCACGCTGGAGGCCGACCTGGCGCGGTGCGCCGAGGCCGGCGTCGACCTGGTCTTCGCTCCCGACCGGGAACAGATCTACCCGTACGGCGAGCCGGAGGTGCGGGTCGATCCGGGCCCGCTGGGAGCGGTGCTGGAGGGTGCCAGCCGCCCCGGCCACTTCGCCGGCGTGCTCACGGTGGTGCTCAAGCTGCTGCAGCTCACCCGTTCCGACCTGGCGCTCTTCGGAGAGAAGGACTACCAGCAGCTGACCCTGATCCGCGCCATGGTCCGGGACCTGGAACTGCCGGTGCGGATCGTGCCGGTGCCCACGGTGCGCGAGCCGGACGGGCTGGCTCTGTCCAGTCGCAACCGCTACCTGTCGCCGGCCGAACGCGACGCGGCGCGGTCGCTGCCGGCGGCGTTGGGCGCCGCTGCCCAGGTAGCCGCCGGTGGTGCCGGCCCCGCCGAGGTGCTCGCTGCCGCGCACGCGGTGGTTCGCGACTCCGCCGGGATGGAGCTGGACTATCTCGCGTTGACCGATCCGGCGTTGCGGCCGCTGACCGAGCCGGTCGGCACCCACGCCGGGCCGGTCGTGGACGTCCCCCCGGACGGGGTGGCGCGGCTACTGGTCGCGGCCCGCGTCGGCGCCACCCGACTGATCGACAACACCGAAATCCCGCTGACCCGACCAGAGGTGAACTGAGATGTTGCGGACCATGCTGAAGTCGAAGATCCACCGGGCCACGGTGACCCAGGCCGACCTGCACTACGTCGGGTCCGTCACGGTGGACGCCGACCTGCTCGACGCCGCGGACCTGCTGCCGGGTGAGCAGGTGGCGATCGTCGACATCACCAACGGCGCCCGGCTGGAGACGTACGTCATCCCGGGCGAGCGCGGCAGCGGCGTCATCGGCATCAACGGCGCAGCGGCGCGGCTGGTGCAGGCAGGTGACCTGGTCATCATGATCTCGTACGCGCAGATGGACGACGCGACCGCGCGCTCGTTCGAGCCGAAGATCGTGCACGTCGACGGGTCGAACCGGGTGATCACCCTGGACGCGGACCCGACCGCCGCCGCGCCCGGTGTGCCGGGGGATCCGGTCCCGTCCCCGTACGCGCAGGCACCCGGCAGCGCGCGGTCCTGACCGGCTGTGGTGCGCTGGCGCGAGGCGATGGCCGCGGCGCTGTACGGGTCGCGGGGTTTCTTCACCCGGCCCGGCGCCTCGCCGGCGGCGCACTTCCGCACCTCAGCGCACACGTCGCCGCTGTTCGCCGCGGCGATCCTCCGGCTCGCCGCGCAGGTCGACGCGGCGCTCGGCCGTCCCGACCCACTGGACCTCGTCGACATCGGCGCGGGCGGCGGTGAGCTGCTGTCGGCCGTCGTCGCCGCCGCGGCCGGGTCGCCGCTGGCGCCGCGGCTGCGGCCGGTGGCGGTGGAGGTGACCCCCCGCCCGGCCGGACCGGCACGCGTCGAGGGCGGAACCGGCAACGACCCGCGCGCTGTCGCGGTGACGTGGCGCCAGTCCGTCCCGGGGGCCGTCACCGGGTTGCTGCTGGCCACCGAGTGGCTGGACAACGTACCGCTCGACGTCGCCGAGGTGGACACTGACGGCGTGGTGCGGTACGTGCTGGTGGACCCCGCCACCGGCGAGGAGTCGCTCGGCGAACCGGTGGCCGGCCCGGACCGCGACTGGCTGGCGCGCTGGTGGCCGCTGACCGAGCCGGGCACCCGCGCCGAGATCGGCCGCCCCCGCGACCAGGCATGGGCCGACGCGGTCGCGCGGGTGCGCCGTGGGGCCGCGCTCGCGGTCGACTACGGGCACCTGGCCGGGCGGCGGCCGCCACTGGGCACCCTGACCGGCTTCCGGCACGGGCGCGAGGTGCCGCCGGTGCCGGACGGGTCGTGCGACCTGACCGCGCACGTGGCGCTGGACGCGGTGGCCAGGGCCGGTGCGCCGCCCGACACCGACGCGGAGGGCGCCGCCCCATACGGTCCCGACACGGTGCTGGTCACCCAGGCTGAGGCGCTGCGCCGGCTCGGGGTCGACGGCACCCGCCCACCGCTGGCGTTGGCACACCAGGACCCGACCGCATACCTGCGCCGGCTGGCCGACGCCAGCGCCGCCGCGGAGCTGACCGACCCCGGCGGTCTGGGCGGCCACCACTGGCTGCTGCACCCGGTCGCCCTGTCCCACCCGATCCGGCCGTTCGTGGCACGATGACCGGCATGAGCACGGACACCAGCTCGCAGCGGGAACTCACGGTCGGCACCGGGACCGGTCTGGAGACCGCGGACATGGTGCTCAACATCGGCCCCCAGCACCCCTCCACCCACGGCGTGCTGCGGTTGCGCCTGGTCGTGGACGGCGAGCGGGTGGTCTCCTGCGAGCCGATCATCGGCTACATGCACCGGGGCGCGGAGAAGCTGTTCGAGGTGCGCGACTACCGGCAGATCCTGATGCTGGCCAACCGGCACGACTGGTTGTCGGCGTTCTCCAACGAGTTGGGGGTGGCGCTGGCCGTCGAGCGGTTGATGGGCCTGGAGGTGCCCGAACGGGCGGTCTGGCTGCGCACCGCGCTGGCGGAGATGAACCGGGTCCTCAACCATCTGATGTTCCTCGGGTCCTACCCGCTGGAGATCGGCGCGATCACGCCGATGTTCTACGCGTTCCGGGAACGCGAGACGCTGCAGACGGTGATGGAGGAGGTCAGCGGCGGCCGGATGCACTACATGTTCAACCGGGTCGGCGGCCTCAAGGAGGAGGTGCCGGCGGGCTGGACGGCCCGGGCGCGGCAGGCGATCGGCGAGGTCCGCCGCCGGCTGCCCCGGATCGACCAGCTGCTGCGGCGCAATGACATCTTCCTGGCCCGCACCGTGGGGGTGGGGGTGCTCACCCGGGAGCAGGCAACCGCCTACGGCGCCTCCGGCCCGGTGGGGCGCGCCAGCGGGCTGGACTTCGACCTGCGCCGCGACGAGCCGTACCTCGCCTACGGGGAGCTGGACGTGCCGGTGGTCACCCGCACCACCGGCGACTGCCATGCCCGGTTCGAGGTGCTGCTGGACCAGGTGTACGTGTCGCTCGATCTGGCCGAGCAGTGCCTGGACCGGGTCGACCAGCTGCGTGGACCGGTCAACGTACGACTGCCGAAGGTGGTCAAGGCGCCGGAGGGACACACGTACGCGTGGACCGAGAACCCGCTCGGCGTCAACGGCTACTACCTGGTCTCGCGCGGGGAGAAGACCCCGTGGCGCATGAAGCTGCGCACCGCGTCGTACGCGAACGTGCAGGCACTGTCCTCGGTGATCCCAGGATGCCTGGTGCCGGACCTGATCGCCGTGCTGGGTTCGATGTTCTTCGTCGTCGGCGACGTCGACAAGTGACCGCCCCTATCATCGTTGATCTAGGGATTGTTCACGTGGTTTGAGATCAAACCACGTGAACAATCCCTAGATCAACGCCGCAGCGTGCGTCAACGCCAGCGTTCGTCGGAAGGCTCGAATCCGAACGGGCGCTGACGCGGCGAATAACCGACGTCGTCATCGTCCGGGCGGTGCCGGCGCCCACGCGGCTCGCGCTCCGGCTCGTCCCAGGCGCTGTTCCACGACGGTGCGTCGGCGGCGGCCGGCAGCGCCCGGCGCCCGCGCCGGCCCGCGCCGTCCTCGTCGCGGCCCTCCGATGGCGGGGCGTCCCAGTCCCACCCGCGACGGCTGTCCCCGCGGGGCTCGTTCCGGTCCCAACCGGAACGGCCCCCCCGGGACGGTGCTTGCCGGTCCCAACCGCCGTCCACCGGCGGCTCGCCCCGGTCCCAGTTGCGCCGCACGGCCGCCCACCGGTCCTCTATGCGCATCTCAGTGCCCGAGTCGCTGGAACGCATCGCCGCCCGGCGCTCACCGAGCCGCAATTCCTCGCCGCGGTCCTCCGTGTACCGCGACGACGCCCACCGCTCGGGTGCCGCGCCGCCGTTGAGCAGATCTCCGGAGGCCGCCTCAGGCTCGTCGTCGCGCCAGCCCCCCCGGCGGGCGCCGCGGACGGCCCACGACTCCTCGTCGGCCGGCTCGGCCCGGCTGTGGGCGCGGGACGGGGGCCCGTAGCGCTCCCGCAGCTTGCGGTCGGTCCAGGATTCCTCCTCCGGCTCGTCCGCCGGGCGGCGGGGTGCCGGGGGACTCCAGTCTGTCCGCGGTTCGGCCGGCTCGGCCCGCTCGGTGTGTTCGGCCCGCTCGGTGTGTTCGGCCCGGCGCGGGACGTAACCACCGCCGTACGGCGTGCCGTGGTCCTCCTCGTCGCCGTGGTGACCGACGAACGTCGAGCGGGTGGTGACATGGTGCACCGTCTCCGTGTGCCGCACGACGCCCGACGGCACGTGGGCACGTCCGGCCGCGCTCGCCCGCGCCCGCTCCGGCACGCCGGAGACCGGGTCCACCGGAGCCGCGCCGGCCGGCGCCACCGGGGCCGCTGCCGCAGCCACCGGGGGCGGCACCGCGGCGTGCGCCTGGACCGGAGGGTGCGGGACCACCGGCGCGGCGCCCGCGTGCGCCATCCCGAGCCCGACCCCGGTCGCGCGCGCCGCCTCGAGTTCCGCGCGCAGCGCGTCGACAGTCTGCTGCAGCTGCTGCACCCGCTCCGCGAGCGCCTGGTGGGTCTGCCGGGATGCGCTGGAGATGTCCCCGCGCACGTCCTCGCGCAGCGTCTCGACCTCGTCGAGAACCATATCCTCGACCTCTTGGCGGAGCTGGCCGGCATCCGGACGCAACGCGATCGACAGGCCGATCAGCACCACCGCGAACACCGCGAGGACCGCGGCGACCCGCGGCATGGTCCCGTCCCCGCCCAGCAGCAGGACCAGTCCCGCCACCGGGGCGAGGCCGACTCCGGCCCAGAACAGGAAGGTCAACAGCCGTCCGCCTCGCCGGGCGTCGTCAGTGTCCACGTCCGGCATGAGTCTAGACATTACCGAGAGGCCCTCCCGTTGGGAATGGCCTCCCTGTCACACCGCTCACCGTCGGGTGCGCCGGTCACCGGTCAGCGACCCCAACGGTCGTCCCACGGGTTGGGGTGGTCGCGGGCGGGTTGCGCCGGCAGCGCCGAGGTCCACGAGTCCGCCCCGGCACCCCACGCGTCGGTGGCGCGGGTGCTGGTGGCCGGCTCCGCGGTAGCGCCCCAGTCGTCGTCGTCGGCGGCGGACCGGGGCCGCCCGAGCCACTCCACCAGGCGGGTGATCACCAGACCGCCGGCGAGCACCACCGCCGCGGTCGCCAGCGGCGCGATCGCCCATCCCTGTAGCTGCTGGTAGGTGTCGAACAGCACCAGCGCCAGCACCGCCAGCATGGTGCCGAACACTCCGCCGCGGCGGCCGAAGGCGCTGGTGCCACCGACCAGGGCGACCGCCATCGCGATCACGGTGAGCTCCATCCAGCGCAGGCCGCCACTGCCGGCCACCGGTTCGCCCTCGCCGGCGGCGAGCAGCACACCGCCGACCACGGCGAAGCACATCGACAGCACAATCGCTCCCGCGGTCAACACGGCGGCGAGCGCGCCACGGCGACTGGCCGGGTCGGCCACCGGCCGGAAACGTCCCAGTGCGCGACGCAGCGGCTTCACGGTGCCGAGCAAGCCACCCAGGACGGCGAGGGCGAGCACGAACATGAACAGGAACGCCGCCTGCCCGGTCGGATCGTACTCGCCGGCCAGCGGCACCACACCCGGTTGCTGCTGGAGCCACACCACCACCCCGGCGGCGGCAGCGAGGCTGGCGGCCCAACCCGGCACGTGCAGCCCGACGACCAGGATCGCCAGTGCCAGGCCGAGCGCGCCGGCGGCCAGCAATGCGGTGATGGCCACGCCGGCCACACCCTCCGCGCCCTGCTGCGCGAGGTAGACCCCGGCTGCGGCCGCCACCGGGCCGACGGCGAGGTTCGGCGCGGCGGCGCGCAGGCTCAGACCGGCGGCCATACCCAACAGCCCGAGCGCGCTGGCGGTGATCAAGAGCTGGGAGAGATTGTCGCCCCGCAGCATGCCGGAATCGGCCTGCCACACCAGTGCCACCAGGCTGACCACCCCCAGCAGCAGCATCAGCTCCCACACCCAGTGCACACCGAGCCGGTCGCGACCAGGGGTGCCGTCAGCCGGGTCGTCGAAGACGTCGTCGAGCACCGCCGGCGACACCGCCGCCTGGTTGTCCGCTGCGCCGAAGCCGGGCTGGTACGCCGCGGTGGTACGGAAGTCGGGCTCGTCCCGGAAGCCGGTGTCGCCGCCGAACCGCGCACCCATCGGGTCGGTCACGTCCGCGTCCTGCCGTCTCATCGATGCGTCGTCGTACGCCATCGCGCGCGGCCTCCCTGCGTAAACGGTGCCCCGGTGACAGCGGGCATGAGCCCCGCGGCACCGGAGCCGGGTGCGCCATACGGCGCGGTACGAATGCTGCGATATGCACCGTACCCGCCCGCCTGCCGGGCCGATAGACCCCGGCGGCGACTACGTCACAGGGTAACGATCTATATGCGTCTAGTTCCCATCTTCTGGTTCGTCCCGCGCGCGGCTGTCCTCCTCGTCCTCATCGCGCTCGGGAACCCGGCAGGCGCGCTCCAACCACAGCGCCGCCGCCAGCAACGCCCCGGATGCGAGCAACCCACCGATCACCGGCGGGAGGTCGGCGGCCGCGTCCGGCAGCCGGGTGAACTCGATCAGCAACCAGGGCACCAGCCCCGCGTGGAAGCCGAGGAACAGCGCCGCCGCCAGCGACGACGCCTTGGCCAGCACGGCGAACCGGGCCACGGTCAGCGGCTCCACCGGCTCCCGGGGGCCACCGCGCCCGGAACGGGCCGGGGCGGCACCCCGCTGGTGCACCCGTGCCCAGGTGTTCTGGGCTACCGCGGCCTCGAACGCGGCGAGACCTCCGATGATGATCACCGGCGGCCAGCCCAACGGAGGCATCCGTTGGTAGAGGTTGCTGATCAGCAGCCACGCCACCGCGGCGGCGGCGAGGCCGGCCACGACGAGGGTGGCCGGTTCGGTCGGTCGCAGGGCGGGCTGGCGCTCGCTCATACGCCCGAGCCTAACCCGCGCCCGTCGCGGACAGGTCGAGGTCGCCACGCGGGTGCACGTCGCCGAGGTCGGCGGCCACCGGCTCGCTGCGCAGCAGGTCGCTCACGGCGCCGTGGCCGGGCAGCCGGGCATACGGCTGGATGTCGATCCACGGCCGCAGCACGAACGCGCGCAGGTGCGCACGCGGGTGCGGCAAGGTCAACTCCGGGTCGTCGCAGGTCACCGGTTCGCCGTCGTCCGTGGTGACGCTGATCACGTCCACGTCGAGAGTACGGGGGGCGGCGCGCTCGCCCGGGTCGCGCACCCGGCCCGCCGCCCGCTCCAACGTGCGCGCGATCTCCAGCCAACCGCGCGGGTCCACGCCGGCGTCGGCGGCCAGCACCACCGCATTCAGGTACGGCGCTCCCGGCGCGCCGGGCGGCCACGGGGCGGTCTCGTACACCCCGGAGACCACCAGCACCGTGTCTCCGAGCCCCGCCACGGCGGCGCGCAGGTGCGCCAACCGGTCGCCCAGATTGCTGCCCAACGACAGCACCGCGACGGTCACCGTGGACGCTCCCGGCGCAGGGCCACCGCCACGTCGGCGAACTCGTGGCCGACCGGCGCCTGCGGCTTGTGCACCGTGACGGTGGCCGCGGCGACCCGCGCGTCGGCCAGGCACACCTGCAGCAGGCGGTCGGTCAGCGTCTCGAGCAGGTTCACCGGAGAGCCGGTGACCACCGCCACCAGCTGACCAGCTAACTGTCCGTAGTCGACGGTGTCGGCGACGTCGTCGGAGGCCGCTGCGGCGGCCAGGTCGAGCTCCAGCGTGGCGTCGACCACGAACTCCTGACCAGCACGGCGTTCGGACTCGTACACCCCGTGGTAGCCGTACGCCCGCAGACCGACCAGCCGGATCTCGCCGGGCGCGGTGAGCTCAGCGGAGGTGACCACGGGCACGGTCCGGATCAGTCACGGCCAGCCTGGGCGCTCCGGAGGCGCGCCACACCGCCAGCGCGTCCACGGTGCCGCGCACTTCGTGCACCCGGACCCCCCAGGCGCCCGCGGCCACCGCCAGCACCGAGGTGGCGACGGTCGCGGCCTCCCGGCCCTCGAACGGGCGGTCCCGCCCGTCCGCGTCCGCGAGCAGCTCGCCGAGATACCGCTTCCGGCTGGCGCCGATCAGCACCGGTAGGCCGAGCGCGGTCACCTCATGCAGGCGACGGGTCAGCTCCCAGTTGTGCGCCGGCGTCTTGGCGAAGCCGAGGCCCGGGTCGATGACGATCTTCTCGGGCGCGACCCCGGCGGCGACCGCCTCGTCCACGCGGGTGCGCAGCTCGGCGCAGACGTCGGTAACCACGTCGTGGTAGCGCGCGAGCTCCGCCATCGTCTTCGAGTGACCGCGCCAGTGCATGATCACGTACGGGCAACCGGCCTCGGCGACCACCTTGGCCATCGCCGGGTCGGCCAGCCCGCCGGAGACGTCGTTCACCACGGCCGCACCCGCCTCCAGCGCCACCGCTGCCACCGCCGCGCGGGTGGTGTCGACGCTGAGCGGGATCCCGGTGGCCGCCAGCTCGGTGATCACCGGCGCCACCCGCGATATCTCGGTCTCGGCGTCCACCCGCTCGGCTCCCGGGCGGGTGGACTCGCCGCCCACGTCGATCAGGTCCGCGCCGGCCGCGCGCATGTCCATCGCATGCGCGACCGCGGCGGCGCGGTCGGAGAACCGCCCGCCGTCGGAGAACGAGTCCGGGGTGACGTTCAGCACTCCCATCACCACCGGACCGGGTGGCACCGCGAACTCCCCCACCAGCCGACGGTACCAACCGCGCCCGGCAGGTCCACCCTCAGCGGCGGCCGGATGACAGCCGCAGGCAGCAGATGCGGTAGGCCTGCCCGGAGCCGCACCAGCACGGGTCATCGTCGGCGGGCGGCAACAGCAGGGCGTCCTCCTGATCGGCCAGCCAGGTGCCGTACTGCTCGGCCAGCGTCACCAGGTCCGCGGTGTCCGGATCCTCGTCCTGCTCGGCGAGGAACTCGGCGAACCCCTCGGCGGTGCCGGTGACCTGCCACAGCGGCGCCCGGCTCTGTTGCGCCCACCCCGCCACCAGCGCCTGGTGCCGCCGGCGGTAGTCCTCCCAGTCGGACGCCCCGGTCGCCTCCAGCACCTCCGGCCAGTGTTCGTCGACCTGTTCGTACTCCTCGCGCGGCCACACCAGCACCACCGCCTCGGAGCTGAGGTACGGCTGCGCGTCCGGATCGATGCCGGCAGCAGCCGGCAGATCCTCCTCGAGGTCGGCCGCACCGGCGACGTCCTCGTCGACGTCGCCGCCCGGTGCCCCGGCCAGCCGGTCGCGGGTGGCCGTCAGCTGCGCCACCACCGGATCGTCGTGGTCGCGGGTGGACAGCGCGGCCAGCGCCCCGGTCAACCACCCGGTGGCGGTGTCCTCGTGCCCGCCGGCGGCCAGCGCCTCCGGCACGTACGCGGCGGCCAGCGCGTCGGTGGTCATCAGTGGCCGCAGCGCCGACAGTTCCCGCATCGCCTCGTCCTCGCGGCCGATCCGTAGCAACAGCTCCGCGTGGAAGGCTCGCGCCGCCCCGGGCGGATCCTCCCCACGCCGCTGGTGGTCGGCCAGGCACCGCCGCACCATCGCCAGCGCCCGCCCCAGCTCGTCGGCCCGCTCGTAGATCTCTGCGGCCAGCTGGTACGCGTAGGCGACGTCGGCGGGATCGGCGAGCCGGTCGGCGGCCGCTAAGTCCGCCAGCTCGGCGGCTGCCGCGGCCGGGTCGGCCGCCTCATCCGCCGCGTCGCTGAGTTCGTCCAGGTCGTCCCGGGTCAACCGCGGTTCGCCACCCACAGCTGGAACATAGGTGCGCCGCCCCGGCCGGTCAAGCGAGCTGTGTGCCCGGCCGTCGCGCGGCGACATACCCGGCGAGATCCCCGTAATAGGCGACCTGCGCGCCCATACTGGACGCAGTGCCGGAGCCTGCGACCGGGTCGCGGAGGTGCGATGGCGAGGTGGAGGATCAGGTCGCGCGTCGGGCGTGCCGCCGCGACGCACCGCCGGGCGGCCGCGATCGCGGCGGCGTCCGCGACGGCCCTGCGCGGGCACGTGCCCAGACCCCGGACGCCGGTCGAGGAACAGCGGCTGCGCGGGCTGGCCGGAGGGCTGGCCGCGGCCGCGGCGCAGCTCGCGCCGGGTTGGCTGAGCGCGTCACTGCACAGCTCTCCGCCACCGGCACCACCGTCCGCGCTGGACACCGCCCGCCGGCCGGCCGAGTTCGTCCGGGTCGGTCTCGGCCACGCACTCGACGATGCGCCGTTCCCGGTGGTCGTGCCGCTGGGTCACGTCGCGTTCGACAGCGACTGCCGCGACCCGCGGGTGGCCGGAGCCGTGCGGTCACTGCTGCTTCGACTGCTCGCCACGGCGAGCCCCGGCAGCCTGCTGGTGCGGGTCGTCGACCCGGACAACCTCGTCTCGGCCCCGTTCGCACCGCTGCACGACGCCGGGATCATGCCGCCACCGACCACCGACCTCACCGGGCTGGACGCGGTGTTGACCGAGGCCGAACACTGGGCACGCGGCCGGCCCCGGGACCGCACCCTGCTGCTGGTGGTGGCCGGCTGGCCTGCCGGCAGCGGAGACGCCGAGGTAGCCCGGTTCACCGCACTGGCCGAGGCCGCGCACAGGCTGCACCTGCTGGTCACCGGATGGCCACCGCCGCGCCCGCCGCACCCGACCGGCACCGGCGCCCTCCCGCGCGCGACCGAGGTCGCGCGGTGGCACTCGTACGTGCGGGTCACCTATCCGACCGACGCGCCGTTCGCGATGCCACCGCAGCCGCCGTCGTACCTGGACTGCGACGTACGGCTCGATCCGGCGCCGCCGGATGACGTCATCGACCAGGTGTGCACCCGCCTGGCCGATCAGGCGATCGACGACGCCAGGATCAGCCTGGGAGAGGTGCTACCGGACGGCCCGCTGTGGTCCGCCGACGCCGGCGGCGGGCTCGAGGTGGTGGTCGGTCGCGCCGCCGACACCCCGGTCACGCTCCGGCTGACCGGCACCGTCCGCCACTGGCTGGTGGGCGGACGGCAGGGTGCCGGCAAGACCACCCTGCTGCACGGCGTCCTCTACGGCCTGGCCAGCCGCTACGGCCCCGACCAGCTCACCGTGCACCTGCTGGACCCGGTCGGCGACGCCGGCTTCGTCGAGCTCGCTGCGGCGCTACCGCAGGTGCGGTCGGTGTGGGTCGGCGACCGGGTCGCCGCCGCGCTGACCCGGCTCGTCGACCCGCCCGGTCCCCGGCCCGCGCCGGCGGCACGAGTGCTGTATGTGGTGGACGGGTGGCACGCACTCGACGACGCGCTGCTGACCACGCTGACCGGGCTGGCCACCGAGGCCGGCCACGGCGTCCACCTGGTGCTGGCCGGGGAAGGGCCACCACCGCCGGACCTCGCCGAGCGGTGCCGGGTACGGATCGGGCTGCCCGGTGGGCGCGTCCTCGACCCGGCCAACGACGCCGCCGCCGGACTCGCCCGCGGGCAGGCGGTCGTCAACACCGCCAGCGGGCTGGGGGGTCCGCGCGGGGCCACCCGCGCGCACGAGCAGCTGGTCACCTTCTGCGACCCGTACGCCGATCCGGTCGCGCTGGCCGGGCTGCGCCACCGGCTGTCGCACTCCGGGGGTGGCACATGAGCGACCCGACGGTGCCCTGGCAGGAGTATCTGACCGCGGTGCGGACGCTGCAGGCCGTCCGCGACGAACTGGCGGCCGCGGCGGCCGCCGACACCCGCGCTGCCAGCTCCGCGCGGGCGGAGCTGGCGGCGGTGTACGCGCGCCTGGAGCACCAGCGGACCAGGCTGTCCGGCGATGGGGTGCGGCTGCGCGACGACCCGCCGGAGCTGTCCGAGGTGGAGTCGCTGACGGCCGGCGGGCCGACCGCCGTGCACGCCGCACTGCACGAGTGCCGGAGCCTGCTGCAGGACATCGACGCCGCGTTGGGCAGCCGGGCACCGCGGGTACGGCGGCGATGGTGGCGACCGGGACGGTGGCTACGGACGCGGCGCCAGGTCAGGAACCGATGATCAGGGACATCGCCTCGGCACGGCTCTTGGCGTCGGTCTCGAAGACCCCCCGCACGGCCG